>NZ_CP024091.1:2844720-3160800 GCF_002736205.1 Pedobacter ginsengisoli
GGGCGAAAGCAAAGAAAGAAAAATCAATGTACGCCTTATCACGGCAACCAATATGCCTCTTAATGAGATGGTTTCAAAGGGCACATTCCGTCAGGATTTACTTTTCAGAATAAATACCGTTGAGCTACTTTTACCAGGACTGGCGCAACGTGGAGATGATATTCTGCTACTAGCCAACCATTTCTTAAATACTTTTAGTACAAAATACCATAAAAGCATTATTGATTTTGAAGCCAAGGCCGAAAGTATGTTACTAAACTACCACTGGCCCGGTAACGTTCGCGAATTACAGCATGTAGTAGAGCGAGCAGTAATTATGTCTGATAGCCTTAAAATTGGGGTAAACGACCTGCAACTCAGTCCGCAGAAGTTTGGTGGCACTGCACCTATCCAATCAGATATGGGATTGGAAGAAATGGAAAAACTAATGGTGCAAAAAGCAATAGATAAACATAAAGGGAACATATCCAGAGCCGCTGCTGATCTTGGACTAACGCGTGCAGCACTTTACAGACGTATAGAAAAATTTGACTTATAATGTTTTATAACCGCTTTACCTTTCGTTTAATAAGTCGCCTGGTGGTTATTAATGCCTTGGCTGTCCTGTTATTTTATCTAATCAAAAAAACTGAACTATGGTTTACAATAATTGGTTTAGGCATTATTCTGATTGGTACAATGCTGAGCCTTTACTATTACATTAACCAGATCAGGGACGACATCAATAGGTTTATTCTGGCTGTAAAAACACGCGATAATACTTTAAACTTCAAAAACAAAGCGACAAAAGGAAGTTTCCCTGAATTATATGAGTCATTTAATGACATTATACAAGTTCAGAAGGATATACAGCTCGAAAAAGATTCCATGTTTCAGCTCATTAAAACTATCCTTGAACAGGTACCCGTAGGCGTAATTGTAATAAAAGACGATAGAGAAGATACCAAACATGAAGAAATAGTATTCTTTAACCAGGCAGCCAGCCAATTATTAAATGTACCCGCTTACAAATACTGGCACAGGCTAAGCCAGCATATTCCTCAATTTTCTACCGAGATAGAATCTATTGGTAAGGGAGGAAAGCGCTTTATGGAACTTAAAATACAGGACAAACTTATCCAGCTATCAACAGAAGTGATCCCATTAAATTTATACAATACGGATTATACCATAATATCTTTCCAAAACATTAAGGACGAGATTGAGCAAAAAGAATCAGAAGCGTGGAACAGGCTTATTGGTGTTATATCACATGAAATACTGAATTCCATTACCCCTATCAGCTCACTTTCTAACACGGTTGATGGTATGATTGCTAATAAACAGAGTCTAGATTCTGATGAACTGGAAGATCTAAAACCTGCAATCAAGACCATCAGGAGAAGATCAGAAGGTTTGTTAGATTTCGTAAAAGATTATCGTTTAATAGCTGAACTGCCTACACCTGACTTGCACTACCATACCATTGGCGAAATACTACAGCACATTAAAGTGTTGATGCAACCTTTTGCCAGTGGCAGAAATATCATCCTTAAGGTTGACCAAACATCCTCGAAGATTAGTATAAACATAGATCTGAAACTGATAGAGCAGGCGTTGATAAATCTGGTTACCAATAGCATATATGCACTTGAGAGTGTTGCAGAGCAATCTGTTATTGAGATTAGCTACAGACTAGATCAGAACAAGTTATATTTTGAGGTTAGCGATAATGGCAAAGGCATTGAGCCGGAGCTATTAGAGAAGATTTTTGTGCCATTCTTTACCACCAGAAAAAATGGTTCGGGTATTGGCTTAACCATTACCCGAAACATTATGAAAATGCACCAGGGAAGTTTAGAAGTAACTTCGGTTCCTTTCGAAAAAACTACCTTTTCTCTGGTGTTTAAATATCAATAATTAAATTACCGTTCCATCTGGTATAACAGCACCTTTTTTCACTACTACGATACCATCCTTAACAGTATAAAGTGCATGGTCGCCATCAGGTAAATGAGCGCCACCAATAATCTGCACATTGTCGCCTATCCTGCTGTTCTTATCAATTATTGCATTAACAATTTTACAGTTATCGCCAATTCCAATAAGTGGTTTTGTTCCTTTCTCCTTTTCTATTTCTATCAGGGTTTGATATTTATCGCTACCCATAATATAACAGCTTTCAATATGAGTACCAACTCCAATTCTTGACCTGATACCAATTACGGCATGCTTTATACTTTCTGCTTCTAAAATACAGCCCTCAGCAATAATGGCCTTATCTAAAGTGGTTCCTAATATCTTTGATGGAGGCAGCATACGAGCGCGTGTAAAGATGCTATGACCGCTATCGAACAAATTGAATTTAGGAATATCATCCGTTAAACCGAGGTTGGCTTCAAAGAATGATGATATATTACCTATATCGGTCCAGTAGCCTTCATATTGATAACTTAATACATCGTACTCAGTAAGCATTCTTGGGATAATCTCTTTTCCAAAATCTTTCTCATCCTCATTTTCTGCGAAAATCTTGATTAAAAGATCCTTATTAAAAATGTAAATACCCATAGAGGCCAGATAATCGCGACCTTCGGCATGCATTTCCGGACCGGTATCTGAAACCCAGTCTTGCAGATTTGTTTTTGGCTTTTCAATGAATGAAGTAATGATATTCTGTTCATTAGCCTTAAGTATCCCGAAATCAGGAGCATCCTTAGCATTTACAGGAATAGTTGCAAGCGTAACCTGAACGCCGCTGTCTATATGCGCCTGTACCATCTGCTTAAAATCCATTTGATACAACTGATCTCCTGAAAGGATCAACACATATTCAAAGTCATGATTCAACAGGTGATGCATTGTTTGTCTTACTGCATCAGCTGTTCCCTGAAACCACGTCGGATTATCAGGTGTTTGCTCGGCAGCAAGAATATCAACAAAGGCCAGACTAAAATGACTAAAGTGATAAGTGTTTTTAATGTGCTTATTTAAAGATGCAGAATTAAACTGCGTTAAAACAAACATGCGGTGTATACCCGAGTTTAAGCAATTGGAGATTGGAATATCAACCAATCTGTATTTCCCTGCAATAGGCACAGCAGGTTTAGAGCGAGTTTGTGTAAGAGGGGCTAACCTAGAGCCCTGGCCGCCGCCAAGAATTACACCCAATACTTTGTCAGTCATGTTCATTCATATTTAAATTTGGTAAAGATCAATATATTGTTGTGCTGCATTATCCCAGGAATGATCGAGCTGCATCATAAACTTACGAATTTCTTTTACTTTTTTCTTATCCAGGTACAATTCATATGCACGCCCCATTGCATGGTTTACATCCCATACGCTGGTTTGGTCATGACACAATCCAAAACCGTTATCACCTATATCTATTACAGTATCTTTAAGTCCCCCGATACGCCTTACAATAGGTATTGTACCATATCTTAAAGCGTACATCTGGTTTAACCCACAAGGTTCTACCCTACTTGGCATAAGCAAAAAGTCTGCTCCTGCATATATTTGATGAGAAAGCTGTTCATTATACCCTATATATGCGTTGTAATTTCCAGGAAAAACATCTTTTAAATGGTTAAGTCTTCCTTCAACCTGCGGATCGCCAGAGCCCAGAACCAGCACATTTATATCGCCGTTTGCCTGATGCAAAGCGTTGTAAAATATATCCGGCAATAAATCTGCTCCTTTTTCTCCAACCAATCTGCCAATAAAAGTATACAAAGGTTTATCCGGATCAAGATTAAAAACACTGCAAAGTGCTGCTTTGTTTGCTTGTTTTCCGGCCTCTACTGTTTTAATTGAAAATTGCTTTTCCAGCATAGTATCAGTAGCGGGATTCCAAACGTCATTGTCAATACCATTTAGTATACCTACAGATTTACCTCTCTCTTGCGCCAGCAAATCTTCCAGTCCGTTTGCCCTGAAGCTTATTTCATCAAGATAACTTGGAGATACGGTAGTTACCCTCCATGAACATTTTATTGCTGATGCCAGAGGATTAATAGCACCTCTCCAATCAAGCTGGCCTGACTTCCATAAGTCGAAAGGTGGAATGTAATGAAGTTTATCCCAGCCAAACTGCCCCTGATATTGTGCATTGTGAATGGTTAATATGGTTGGTACATTACTTATATTCCTAAACTGCTGGCAATAAGCCATCATAAAAGGCACCAATCCGGTATGGTGATCATGACAGTGTACTACATCAGGACGATGCTCCCATTGTGAAATCCAATCTAAAACAGATATCTGGTAGGCTAAAAAGCGTTCTGTATCGTCGTCATAACCGTAAACTTTTTCCCGGTCCATAAGGCCAGAAATGTGTACCAGATAAAGATCAAACCCAAGTTTATTGGTTTTCTCTCTAAAAATTCTTACAGGAAAGTTATGGAAGCCCAGTTTACTCCAGCCATCATACACCACTTCAAACTCATTTTCTTGCATAAATCGGGTCTGGTAGGCCGGCATAACAACCTTGGCTACATGCCCAAGCTTATTTTGATACTTAGGTAAAGCACCAACAACATCCCCCAAACCACCTACTTTAGCAATAGGATAGCATTCGGCACTAAGGTGTATAATTTCCATAATTTGAGGTTTTAAAAATCACTCTCAAATTAGCGATTCCAATAGGGAAAGCAAATAATTAAAGGAAAAAAATTTAATAAAAATGATGGCGGGTAGTTTTTAAAAAAATGGCATACTATTCAGAGTCTGGAATAAGTTACGCTGAAGAAGCTTAAATGATTCCTAGGGCTCTTCATAGCATATCCATTTTTTTCTAAGTGCAAAACTACGCACCAATATTTTTATTGAATTTATAGGGAGGAAAAATAAAGGGATAGAGGAGAGAAAGAGAGGGTAGAGAAAGGAAATTGAGAGAGTAAAATAGAGATAGGACAAATTTATTTGAGGGGAATCTGGATTAGAAAGTAACATTTGCCAAGTTAAGCGTCTAGAAAAAATCAATTGTACTGCGAAGAGACCTAGGAACTTTTGCCCTTTTTCAGGGCAAAAGATTCCAGACTCTGAGTAGTATGTTGATTTTTTTCAAAAGCAAACAAGAAATCTAATCTGCTACAGCTCTGAACATCAAAGCAGCTACAGTTAAATTAGTTCTGCTGTCTATTAAAATAGCAGCGCCATTAGCCTTATTATCCGTGTAAAAGTCAAACGCAAGCGCATCAGCCGTTTTAATTACTATACGACCTATGTCGTTTAATTTAAAGTCGTAAGCTTCCTGTTTTTCAAGGGTGTTGATATCCACTTTGTGGATGATCTCACGAACTTTACACTTAGTAACCTTGCTATTGTGTTGCAACAAATAAGTAATACTCTCATCAAGAGGGCGCTTATCCATCCAGCATACATCAGCTTCAATCAGCTGAGAATGTTGAGGTAAGTGATCGGAATTCACCAATACATCTCCGCGACTAATATCTATATTATCTTTCAGGTGAATGGTTACCGACTGGCCTGCATGTACTTCAGAAGGAGTTTGATCAAATACTTCAATACGTTCAATAACTGAGCTGGTACCAGAAGGCAACACAGTTACTTTATCGTTTACATTAAATGAACCACTAAGCACACGACCAGCATAACCTCTGTAATCATGAAGTTCATCTGTTTGAGGCCTAACCACCCACTGCACAGGCATACGGGCAAGATTATAATCAGGGCCAGTCTCTACATCAACATTCTCCAGGAAATGAAGCAAGCTCTGGCCTTTATACCAAGGCATATGTTCCGATTCATTAACTACGTTATCACCTTTTAAGGCACTAATAGGAATAAAAGTAACATCCTTTAAACTTAAGTTAGCGGCAAGAGCTTTATACTTATCGGTAATGGCATTAAATACATCCTCACTAAAATCTACCATATCCATTTTGTTTAAGCACACTACAACATGCTCAATACCTAATAAAGAAACCAGGTAAGAATGTCTGATGGTCTGCTCAATCACACCATTACGTGCATCAATTAAAATGATGGCAAGTTTGGCAGTAGATGCACCTGTAATCATGTTACGGGTATACTGAATATGACCCGGGGTATCAGCTATGATAAACTTACGTTTATCGGTCTGAAAATATTTATAAGCCACATCAATGGTAATCCCCTGCTCTCTTTCGGCCCTTAAGCCGTCTGTTAAAATAGCAAGATCAATTGATCCATCATCGTTTTTACGGTTAGATTGCTGTAAAGCCTCTAGCTGATCGGCTAAAATGGAATCGGTATCATATAACAGCCTTCCAATAAGTGTGCTTTTACCATCATCAACACTACCGGCTGTAAAAAATTTAAGTAAGTTCATTAAAAGTATCCTCCTTTTTTGCGGTCTTCCATTGCAGCTTCCGACACTTTATCGTCCATGCGGGCTCCGCGTTCACTAATCTTTGATGCGCTGATTTCAGCAATGATATCGTCCAGCTGATCGGCATCCGACTCAACTGCTGCAGTACAGCTCATATCTCCAACTGTACGGAAACGCACTTTTTTGTGTTCAACAATATCCTCTTCGTCCATATTTAAGAATGGAGAAGCCGCCATTAACTGACCATTTCGCGTAATTACATCCCTTTCATGAGCAAAATAAATAGAAGGAAGTTCAATATTCTCACGACGAATGTAATTCCAAACATCAAGCTCAGTCCAGTTACTGATAGGGAAAACACGAACGTTTTCGCCTTTGTGGATCTTTCCGTTATAGATATTCCACAACTCCGGACGCTGACGTTTTGGATCCCATTGTCCAAACTCATCCCTTACCGAAAAGATACGCTCTTTAGCACGGGCTTTTTCTTCATCTCTGCGGGCACCGCCAATACAGGCATCAAAACCGTGAGCAGCAATAGTATCCAAAAGTGTAACCGTTTGCAAAGAATTTCTACTTGCATTTTTACCTTTCTGCTCTACCACTTTGCCCTGATCTATAGAATCCTGAACTGAACCAACAATTAGCTTTTCGCCAATGCGTTCAATCATTTTATCTCTGTAGGTGATGGTTTCCTCAAAGTTGTGTCCAGTGTCAATATGCACCAAAGGGAAAGGAAATTTACCAGGTCTGAAAGCCTTTTCAGCCAAACGTACCAGTGTAATAGAATCCTTACCTCCCGAAAACAACAGGGCCGGCTTTTCAAATTGCCCTGCAACTTCACGTAAAATGTGAATTGCCTCGGCCTCTAATTCGTCTAAATAATCTAAATTATACTTACTCATTTTCTTTGTTGCAATTTACGAAGTGGCATGTAAACCACACTCTTTTTTTGATTGATCTTCCCACCACCAGCGGCCAGCTCTAAAATCTTCACCTTCTCTTACCGCTCTTGTACAAGGAGCACATCCTATACTCGGAAAACCCTTATCGTGTAATGTATTATAAACAATGTTATTCTTTTTAATGTATTCTTTTACCTCATCAAGCGACCAGAAAAAGATCGGATGAAACTTAATCAACTGATTTTGCTCATCCCACTCAAGGTTGGCCATATCATGTCTGTTAACAGATTGCTCAGATCTGATACCGGTAACCCATAGATTGTTACCGTTTAAAGCGCGCCTTAATGGTTCCAGTTTACGGATTCCGCAGCACTCTTTTCTATTCTCTACTGATTCATAAAAACTGCTGGGTCCCTTTTTATTCACCATCTCCTGCACAGCTTCAGCCTGCGGAAAATAAGCCAAAATCGGTTTCTTATAAATTTCTAAAGTACGGTTCCAAACATAATACGTTTCAGGAAATAATCTTCCGGTTTCTAATGTAAAAACCTCAATAGGAATATCGTTTGCAAAGATCATGTGCGTAATCACCTGATCTTCCCAACCAAAACTGGTCGAAAAAACAATCTTACCCGGATATTCACTTGCAAAGAATTTAAGTGCATCAACCGGATCAAGTCCTTTTATTTTTTCTGCTATTTCTTCTAATTTTTCCTTCATAACTAAACTAATTTGAGGATAAAGTTGATGATGCTTCTTAAACTTACCAGAACTACAAGAATACCAACCGCAACCATAATAGTTTTAGCAGAGATCTTGTTAGATACCCTTGCTGCAATTGGCGATGCAAGTGCACTGCCGATAACTAAGCCTCCTACCGCTTCCCAGTGTGCACCATTTAACATCGTGATAAAGGTTAGCGAACTCATCAACGCAATAAAAAAGCGCGTTATTTTTACTGTTCCTAATGAAAACCGGGCATTTCTTCCGCCAGCTATTAAGCTCGACAAAACGATAGACCCCCAGCCTCCACCGCCAACAGCATCAATAAAACCGCCAAACAACCCCAATAAAGAAACCTTCTTTATCTTTTTCTTTGGGCCCTTTGTTTTGGCATTTACTTTATATGCTTTAGAAAGGATTACAAATCCCAATATCAAAGTATATAAAGAAACAACTGGTTTGGTATAACTACTGTAATGCTCTAATGATGATAACAAGTATGCTCCGGTTACAGCTCCCAAAATTCCGGGAAGTAGCAACAACCTGAACAATTTCCAGTTTACATTACCAAAGCGATAGTGCATCCAGCCTGCTATACCATTACTCAAAATCTCTGAAAGGTGAACGCCCATACTGGCCGAAGCCGGCGGAACACCCATTGCCAAAGAGAATGAGGTAGTAGTAACACCGTACGACATTCCAATCGCACCATCAATCATTGCAAAAACAAAACCTCCCAGCAAGAACCAATAGAACATCGGGTTCAGATTTTCAATATAAGTCTGAAATTCCGGTTCTTTATGCCAAAATGCAGTAACTACAATTACAAAAGAAAACACAATTGCAAGCCATATCAGCCACTTCATCCTTCCCCTCTTGCTTTTCTCTTCTTTGTCTTTAATTAAAGAAGATTCTTCTGTAAGCTCAGCATCAACTAATGTATTTCCTTCAACTAATGATAAAGTTACTTCATTTAGTTTTTTAACTTTCGAAGCAAAATCACCACTAAGTGTATTTCTAAGTGCTTCCATTTGCTGCAGTGTATCGTTTAACTCGTCAGGCAAACTATCATTAAGCACTTCTTTCAACCGTTTTGCAATGGTTGGCGATTTACCGTTGGTAGATATTGCTATTTTAAGGTCGCCCTTTTTAACAATTGAACCCAGGTAAAAGTTACACAGGTCAGGTTTATCAGCAAAGTTAACCAGCAAATTACGCTGATCAGCCTGTATCCTGATTTCCTGATTCAATAATTCATTATTTGTAGCTGCTACTACCAGATCTGCACCATTAAGATCGGCAGCAGCAAACTCTTTTTGAATTACAGTTACCCCCTCATGCTTATCGGCAAGTTCCTGCAGTTCCGGTAAAATCTCAAGCCCTATAACAGTAACCCGGGCATCCGGACTATTACCTAATATTGCTGTTAACTTTTCCAAACCAACCGGGCCAGCGCCAACAAGTATGGTGTGTATGGTATTCAATTTTATGAAGACAGGAAATAACTGATTGCCTTCCATAAAAACTACAATTCTTCTTTTAAGGCCTGATAAAAATCCTTAATTGGCTGAAAAGAAGGATGTAAAGAAACAACCTGACCAAATATCAATAAAGCCGGTGCTTCAATACCTTTTTCCTCTACCAGTTCCACAATAGTATCTACAGTACCCACGGCTAGTTTTTCATTCTCTGTTGATCCGCTTTGAATAGCAGCCACAGGCAATAAATTCTTACCCTCATTCTGAAACAGTTTTACAATCTCTTTAAGCTTACCCAAACCCATCAATACCACTACAGTAGCTTTTGAACGGGCAGCTTCATAAAGATCATTAGATATTTTTCCTGAAGAAGTGGTACCAGTTACCACCCAAAAACTCTCGCTAAGTCCACGGTGTGTTACCGGAATCTGTTGTAATCCAGGTACTGATATAGAGCTTGATAAGCCAGGCACAACCGTTACCGGCACACTGTAACCTGCAGCAAAATCCAATTCTTCATACCCTCTGCCAAAAACAAACGGATCGCCGCCTTTTAAACGAACAACGTGGCCGTAGTTAAGGGCGTAATCAATCATCAGCTTATTTATTGCATCCTGTCCATATGAATGTTCACCGGATCTTTTACCAACATATACCTTAATGGCATTAGGGTTGGCATAATCTAAAACCCCTTCATTAACTAATGCATCATACAAAACTACATCAGCAGTTTTTAGCGCATTAGCCCCTTTCATGGTGATTAGTTCCGGATCACCAGGACCAGCGCCCACAAGCGTGATCCTAGGTTCTCTGTTATATATATTTTTATGAGTGATCATTCGGTTACTCCCCTCTTGTTCCTTTAATTGAGTTATAAAAACGTTCAACATCAGCTAAGTAAGCTGTTGCAAATGCTTCTGTAGGCTCGTTTTTGTTAATTTGAAGTACCAGATCATTAAATGAACCTTCAAGTACAATCTCTCCGGTTTCAACGTAGTTTTTATCAAACTCTCTGATCACTCCTATTTGGGTACTGCTATTCACACCTTTATCAAGCAATAAAGCTTTGGCAGAACCAACAAATACTGCATAAGTATGATAAATAGCATCAGACCATGCGCCAGCTTCGTAAGAGGCTTTTGCCCAACCTAATTTTTCTTCAGATTCTAATAACAAAGTAGCAACAAGATCTATCACCACACCAGCACATTCGCCAACACCAATAGCAGTTTCAAAGGTTTCTTCATGCCCCCAATCCACAAACTCTTCATCTTTAAGATTCGTAAGATCAGCAAGTGGTTTCAACAACTGGTAAAAATAATCCTTACCATTTCTGTCGTAATATTGGTTAAAGCCCTCTCCTGTTTCAGCTTTAGCACCAAAGTCGTTTAATAATGTCCTTAAAACATCAGTAGCACGTTTAGATGGCGCTTTAATTACGCGCTCTGCTACCCTTCCTTCGCCATTACCAACCGTACCACCACCAAGCATTACCTGTACCGCAGGTACAACTTTGCCGCTAGCCTTTACAGAGCTGCCATGAAAACCAATATGAGCCAAACCATGCTGTCCGCATGAGTTCATACATCCACTGATCTTTATTTTAAGATCTTTATCGTAAATCAATTCTGGATATTCTTCGTAGATCACGTCTTCTAAAGCAACAGAAAGCGACATACTGTTCGATATACCCAGGTTACAAGTATCAGTACCAGGGCAGGTAGTAACATCGCCAACACTATCAAAGCCCGGTTTAGCAAAGCCCAAAGCTTTAAGTTCAACATATAATGAAGGTAAAGCGCCTTCTCTAACAAATTTCAATAATAAACCCTGGTTCTGGGTAACACGAATTTCATCAGCAGCAAAAGGGCTGATTGCATCAACCAGTTTACGTGCAAGATCGGTTGGAATATCACCTTTAGTTACTTTAATGTACACCCCATAAAAACCTTCTTGCTTTTGAGCAACAACGTTGGTAGCGCGCCAATGTTTGTAATCCAACGAATTCACCACATCCTCCAAAGCAGGATAATCTAATAATTCAGGCACCTGAGGATCAAGTACAGCATCACGGTCTATTTTAAAAGATTTTGACTTATTCGCCACACGCTCTTCTTCAATAAGCCTTACAACCTCTTCTAAACCTAATTTCTGAACCAGGTATTTTAGACGTGCTTTATTTCTATTGGTTCTTTCCCCATAGCGATCAAACACTCTTAGCATTGCTTCAGCATAAGGAATGATCTGATCCTCGTGCAGAAAATCGTGAACAGGTTCAGCTAAAAATGGCTGAGCTCCTAAACCACCACCTAAAACCACTTTAAAACCACGTTCACCCTGCTCATTAATTTTAGGAATAAAACCAAGATCATGGATGTAGCTAAATGCCGAATCAGTTTCGTCAGATGAGAAAGAAAACTTGATCTTTCTGCCCATCTCCTGACAAATTGGGTTACGTAAAAAATATTTAAAGAATGCATGCGCATAAGGCGACACATCAAATGGTTCATTTGGATTTATGCCTGCATCCGGAGATGAGGTTACGTTACGAACAGTGTTTCCGCAGGCTTCGCGAATGGTAACATCGTCACGTTGAAGTTCTTCCCAAAGCTGAGGAGTTCTATCTAAACTCACATAGTGAATTTGAATATCCTGACGAGTTGTAAGGTGTAGATTCCTGCTTGCATACTCATCAGATACATCTGCAATGCGCAAAAGCTGACTAAAAGTTACTTTACCAAATGGTAGCTTAATACGCACCATTTGAACGCCAGGCTGTCTTTGGCCATAAACACCACGCGCCAAACGCAAGCTTCTAAATTTCTCATCATGGATTTTACCCTCACGGAATTCCCTGATCTTCTTTTCAAGATCGATTATATCTTTTTCGACAATAGGATTTTCTAACTCTGTTCTAAAGCTCTGCATCTTTTGTTAGGTCTAATTTAAAAAAAGCTCCTTGGTCGGGGAGACTGAAGAAGCTTTTAAAAGTTTTGTTCCAAACAGCCCGTAGTACTACCCTTTCATGCATTGCATGATCACGTAATTAAAACTACAATTCACTGTTTTCATAAAGCAAATATATAAAGTATATAGGTTTGGTAGTACATGGAATTGTAAAATAAATATTAATATACTAATTATCAATCAGTTATTTTGCTATTTAAAACCATTCAAGATTAGCTAACTTAGTGCTACTCAGCTCCGCTCTATGTTAACAAGCGAACAAATGTTAACATAATGATAATATGAATTTTACACTATCTTTATGTTGTTTTGTAATTCTTAAAAAGATACGTCATGAAAGATAAAAAAAAGGGATCCTCCATCAAATCTGCAATCAAAGAACTCCGCAAATCTCTAAATACTCAAATTGCTTCGGGAATTGAAGCAGTAGTTACAGGATTAGACTACAATCCGAAAGATGCCAAAAAAGAAATCAATAAAGCAGCAGTTAAACTGGCTAAAAAACTATCTAAAAAACTTAAAGTAAGCAGCTCTGATTTAATTGAAGCAAGTTCAGTTGCTAAAAAAGCTGAAGCTCCAGTTAAAGAAACTACAGCTACCGCTAAAGCTAAAAAACCGGCAATAAAAGAACCTGTTAAAAAATAACGCTGACTTTTTCATCATACTGAAGCCACCATATCGGCCTGAGGCCTAAGTATTAGAAATACAAAGAAGAGACGACAGCATCGTGTTCATCTCCTCATTTCGAACGCATTGAGAAACCTCTTGTTTAGACACTGTCCAAGAGATCTCTCGATGCCCTCGAGATGACGGCAGTTATTAAACAATCTGCCACTTTATTTAAGCAAAGTAACTGTTTCTACTCTGTCACCTACCGGATGATTGGCAGTGAACTTAAAGCCTAGAAAATGAGCTAATGTTTGCGCAAACTGCTCCTGATAAATCTGCCCCTCAGCATTCATTTCTCCTTTTGCCGGCGTATCAGGACCTATAACAGCCAACCATGTTTCGTTTGAGTGAGCTGTTCCAGATCCGTGGCTTACCCAGCCTTTATCAATACCACGACCATGATCCGGACAAATCATAATTGTAGTATTATCCTTATAGAATGGATCAGCCTGAAGACTTGCCCAAAGACTTGCAATCATTTTATCCAGATAATGACCGGCATCCAGGAAAGAGTCATATTCTCCTGAATGTCCAAAATCATCAGGATCAACAAAATCTATATAGACTAATTTAGGATGATTCGCTGCAATATAGGTTTTAGCAATAGCATAAGTTGTTAAATCAAAGCGCACCGATTTACCGAAATAATCCGGCAAACAGTCCTGAATTTCATTCGCAAGTTTTTGAGCTTCTGTTAAATTTGCCCCTTTCACTACTTCGTAAGGATTATTTAAAGGCATTTTGTTTCTATTACGGTTTACTATGCTTGCCACTGCATCCCAACCGGCAAAAGTCACCACCTTATTTTGATAACCTTTTTGTTTATTGATAAATTCAAGTACGTTTTCATTAGGATTATCCGGGTAACTATTCGAATTAATTGCCGGATCATAGTAACCACACAGGGTTTCGCTCCTGCCGGGATAAGAAAACCAATATTTATTTTTTACGTTCACGTAGTTTTTTAGGTCGCGGTTTCCATATAACTGTCCTTGTTTAGCAATAGTATTCCAGAAAAAAGGCATCAGCTTTTGCCTGCGCTCATTTGCAGTAGCCGCCCAATACTTTTTAACCAGCTCTGTTGAATCCTGCTTACGGTATTTTTTTGAGAACAATAGAGAAGAGTCAGCTCCCTTAAAAATTTCCTGCCATCTGTACCCATCAATAGAAATAAGGATCACATTTTTTGTCTTACCCTTTTGGGCAAACGAAGAGGCAATTGCAGTCATAAAAACCAACACAAACACAAGTAATTTTGTTTTCATAATTTTTAGTATATATAAACTTTAAGATTTAATAACAATAATTTAACAGTTAAGTGTTTTTAATTAAAAATACTTAAAACACACTATATTAGCCATATAACAATAACACAGCAAACATAAGTTTATTTCAATATGTTTACAAATATTAAAAATAAACTTTGTTAATTCGTTTTTTTTATTTTACAATTACATTCCAAATAACCCTTCCTGAACTTCAACCTGAAATTATGAAAAGACGCAATTTTTTAATCAGCACATTGATTGGCACCGGCAGCCTTTCAGGAATACAAAACCTATACGCAAAAAGTGAAATCCCTGCAGATTTATCCGAAAAAAAAACCGTTAGTGCGTATAGGGATTTGCACAGACCTTCATCAAGACCTGATAAAGGATGGCGAAAAAAGACTACAATCGTTCATCACCGAAATGAACCAGGCAAAACCTGACTTCATTATTCAAATGGGAGATTTTTGCATCCCTAAGGAAAAGAACAAAAACCTAATGGAGATATGGAACCAATTTACCGGACCAAAATACCACGTAATAGGAAACCATGATACCGATGGCGGTTTTACACATGATCAGGTAGTTGATTTTTGGAGCGCCAAAGGCAAATATTATTCTTTTGATACCAATGGCTATCATTTTGTTGTGCTAAATGGCAATGAAAGACCAGAGGGAGACACCTCTAAAGGATACCCGAGATCGATAAACGCAGCCCAGATAAAATGGATGAAACAAGATCTGGAAGCAACCAGCTTACCTACAATTGTGTTTTGCCACCAGGGTATAGACAATGATCAGGATGGCTTAAAAGAAGGCGCACTAATTCGGCTCATATTTGAAAGAGTCAACCAAAAAGCAGGCTTCCACAAAGTTCAGTTTGTTTTTAGCGGCCACCACCACGAAGATTACCACAATATTTATAACGGCACTAATTATGTGCAGATCAATAGTATCTCCTATCAGTTTACCCACCCGGTTAAAGGATATGATTTTGCACACACCAAAGAGCCCCTATGGGCGCTTTTAACAATTCACACCAATGGCACCGCCGAAATAAAAGGCCGTAAATCTGAATACATGGGACAGGAAGCCAGTCAAAACGATCCCGAGTACAACGGATACCCTAATGTACCATATATCTCAGATAGGGTAATTAAAGTTTAATGGTAATGTCATATTGAGTAACTTACCAAACACTTTGGCATCCAAGCTGTAATTTTAATTCGTTTATAAAATTACATGAAGAGAAGAATCAGTGTTTTGCCACTCGCTATTATAGCAATCCTGCTTTTTGTTTTGAACTGGTATGTGCTTTCGGGCATCAGAACAATAAGCTCAACTCCGTTCACTACCCCACTTTTCTGGGGTTTTATTACACTTACAACAGTCGCCCTTATTTATTCCATTATAAGAATGCGCGACAATGGAATGGATTTACTCTTTAAAGTAACCACCCACGTTTTCCTGATCCTGTTTGTTACCGAAGTCATATTTTCTGCATTTCTTCTTTTAGGTGATGTATACAGGCTAATAACACAAGTGCCAAGAAACATACATTGGGTAGAATTTGCTCTTTTGGTTGTCCTGCTGGTGATTTTGATATTTATTTACGGCATAGTTAAAGGGAAATATGCCTACAGAGTAATTAAACATACTTTATTTTTTGATGATCTACCCTCAAATTTTGATGGCTTCACCATCACACAAATCTCTGATGTACATGCAGGAAGCTTTAAAAATCCGACAGCAGTACAAAAAGGCATTAACCTGACTAAAGCACAAAATTCTGATCTGTTTGTGTTTACGGGCGACCTGGTAAACAACAAAGCCGAAGAAATTAAACCCTGGATAGATCATTTCAAACAAGTAAAAGCACCATACGGACAGTTCTCCGTTCTGGGAAATCATGATTATGGCGACTACATCCCCTGGAAAAACGAAGCAGAAAAAAGCGCAAACCTGGAGCAGCTAAAAGAATACCATAAAGAGTTAGGCTACAAACTACTACTTGACGAAGAGGTAACCTTACATAAAGGCGAGCAAAAAATAATACTTGCAGGAGTAGAAAACTGGGGAATAGGCTTTGGCGAAAGAGGAGACTTAAACAAAGCTTTGGCAGGTAGCGAAACCAATGATTTTAAAATATTACTTTCACATGATCCATCACACTGGGAAGCAGAGGTAGTAAAACACCCTTCAAAAGTACACCTCACCCTAAGCGGACACACTCACGGTATGCAATTTGGCATTGAAGCATTTGGCATCAAATGGAGCCCTGTAAAGTACCGCTACGCACATTGGGCAGGGATAACAAGTAAAAATGGACGGTTCTTAAACATCAACAGAGGCTTTGGTTTCCTTGGCTTTTCGGGCAGAATTGGAATATGGCCAGAGATAACTGTAATAGAATTGAAAAGATCGCCCAAAATAAATTAACAATACCTACTTTTGTACCTCGTTATAATAAAGCATACTTGCAACCCCTAAATGGAAGAAACACAAGATCTGAAAAGGATATTTCAAGACAGAAAAAGAACTAACATATTAAGAAATGCGGAACAAAACACCATTTCTTTTCTGGTAAAACGGGTTCCTTCATCCATAACCTCAGACATGCTAACGTTTACTGGTACAATAGGCTCTCTGATCGTGCTTATAGGCTTTATTTTAGCTACTTACGATAACCGCACATTTTTATTACTAGGTATTTTAGGTCTTGCTATAAACTGGCTTGGCGACTCGCTTGATGGTAGAATAGCCTATTACCGGAATATTCCAAGAAAGTGGTATGGCTTCTCTTTAGATATCATAATGGACTGGGTAAGCACTGTGCTTATCGGACTAGGCTATATGGTATATGCGAGAAATGAATACGAACTTATTGCCTTCGTTTTTGTGGTTTTATACGGGTGGGCAATGATCATTTCGCAACTGCGCTATAAAATTACAGACATCTACAGTATTGATTCGGGGATTGTAGGCCCAACCGAAATCAGAATTATACTGGCTTTAATACTTGTTGCCGAGGTTATTTTTGGTCACTTAATAGAATATTTTGCTGCTGCAATCTGTGTTACCTTGTTTATTATTAACTTTTTAGATACCAGAAAACTCTTAAAACTTGGCGATATTCGTGACAAAGCAGAGCGGGAAACTCGGTTAGCCAAAAAAGACACTATTTAATGAGTAAAAAAAATGCCGTATTTATTTTTGCCAAAGCTCAGCTTTCTGCCTTTACCGGAGGAATAGTTGACTATCTGGTAATGATATTATGTACCGAATTACTTGGCATTCATTATACCATTTCTATTGCCATAGGCGGAATAGTTGGCGCTATAGTCAATTTCTCAGTAAACCGCTACTGGACTTTTACCTCCGCAAAGGCAAACAAAGCCCCGGTTGGACAGCAACTGGTTAAATTTATATTTGTTGTTGGAGGCAGTATTTTATTAAAATCATCAGGCACCTATCTATTTACTACCTGGTTAAAATTAGACTACAAAATAACCCGGATCATGGTTGATATCATTGTATCTCTGAGCTTTAACTACGTTTTACAAAAATACTGGGTATTCAGAAAAAAGTCTCTTTAACCTCCTTAAGTTAACTTTATTCTATTATTAAGAATTTGTAATATTTCTAATGTTTAGTTTTACTAAACATTTTTTTTACATACATTTAACTTTTGAAAGAAAACATCATCTCGAACGCATGTGAGAGATGACGAACTTTCTACAGACCGCACATTGTTTTAGCAAAATTTTAAACCACAAATAACAAGCAAATGAAAAAATCAATTATTGCCATCTGCATATGCTGTTTTGCAATGCAGCTAAACGCACAGGTAAAGAAGGTAAAACATGTAGTTTTAATTGGATGCGATGGATTTGGAGCCTATGCAGTACCTGATGCCAAAATGCCAAACCTTAAAAAACTAATGGAAACCGGATCATGGTCGTTAAAAGCCAGATCTGTCCTTCCTTCTTCAAGCGCCGTTAACTGGGCATCTATGCTTATGGGCGCCGGACCAACCGAACATGGCTACACAGAATGGGGCAGTAAAACTCCTGAAATACCATCCGCAACTACCACAAAATACGGCATATTTCCCTCTATCTTTAGTGTAATCAGAGATCAGAAACCTGCTGCTAAAACTGCAGTAATTTACAGCTGGCCAGGCATCGGACCATTGGTAGAGAAAGATGCGATCAGCATTGTAGTACCCGGTAATGATAATGACGATTTTTGTGCAGATACAGCTGCCACTATCATTAAAAGAGATAAACCTTATTTCACTTTTGTACATCTAGATGAGCCAGACGGTACCGGCCATGGAATTGGACACAGAACCCCTGCCTATTACGAACAACTTCAAAAAGTTGATATAAGAATTGGCAAGATTGTACAAGCTGTAAAGGACGCAGGCATCGAGAATGAAACCATTATTATTTTATCTGCCGATCATGGTGGAACCGGCAAAGGCCATGGTGGAAAATCTTTAGATGAAGTACTAATTCCCTGGGTAATAAATGGTGTAGGGGTTAAAAAGAACCATGAGATTAAGGACGTAATTATTACTTATGATACTGGTGCTACTATTGCCTGGATACTTGGACTGAAAGCACCTCAAAGCTGGAGAGGAAAAGCTGTAGCGAATAGCTTTACAGGCAACTAGCATACGGTTTAATATTCAAACATATAAGCAACATATAAGAATATATAGAAAATATAATTGAAATACCCTTGTACGTCAATTATGTTTTCTATATGTTGTTTATATGTGTTCTATATCTATTTATTTTTAACACAGTATCAATCGATTATAACTTATACCTGGCCCGACACAGGCGGTATTATAATTTTGTTTACTTTTGGATAAAATGCGAAAACCATGGAAGACGATATCATCCTAAAGATCAGCTACAGAATAAAAGAAATACGTAAGGAAAAAAACATTACCATACAGGAACTGGCAGACAGAGCCGGAGTAAGTAAAGGCTTAATATCGCAGATAGAAAACAACCGTACTATCCCCTCATTGCCTGTATTAATGAACATTGTACATTCGCTAAACCTTGATTTAACCGGATTCTTTAAAGACATCTCTCCCGCCAATCATCAGGAAAAGGTTTTTGTAATACGTGCCAGCGATTATAAACCACTCAAAAAAGAAGCGGCAAAAGGATTTAATTATCAGCGTATACTTGCACGCAATATTCATGGGGGCCTGTAGATTTTGTACTGCTGGAATTAAAAAAAGGTGCTCGTCGTAATAAAATGGTAAGTACCGATGCCTTTGAATACAAATATCTGATAAAAGGAAAAATTGACTACCTGATAGAAGACAAGAACTACGTACTGGAAGAAGGAGACTCTATCTTCTTTGATGGAAGATTAGGACATAACCTATCTAATATTGGCGACTCTGACGCCCTCATGCTGGTTGTTTATTATTTCATTACAAACGACTAGTTGCCCCAGGCCTCAACCCAAAAACGTTTACAAATACTAAATAGTAAGTCAGCCAATTTAAGCCTACATTAACTATTTCTCTTACACAATAGCTTAAAAGCATAACAAAAGACACTTTTGATAACTATTATATAATTTTTTTCCTAAAATTATAAATTTAAAAGTTTAGCATTTATTAACATATTGTTTACATAAAGTGCTTACATTTGTATAAATACTAAACAATAGTATAGCCAAACTAAACTTTTAGAATATGAAAATCTGTTACTCATTAAAAAAGACAAGCCTGTTCACAGTAGTGATGTGGCTATTAACTTTTGGCATTGCCTATGCCCAAAGTACCATTACAGGATCTGTAGTTGATGAGACCAACCAGCCTCTGGCCGGAGCTTCCATTAAAATTAAAGGCAACAAAAGTGGAACAACAACCAACACCGAAGGCAAGTTCAGTATTTCTGCACCTGCAAACGCCATTCTGATTATTAGCTTTATTGGTTACACACCAAAAGAACTTAATATAGGTTCACAAACAGTACTTAATATAAAGCTTGATCCTGACCAGAGTGCTTTAGATGAAGTAGTAGTAACCGCCCTTGGCGTAAAAAAAGAGAGAAAGGCTCTTGGTTACTCGGTACAAGAGGTAAAAGGTGCAGACCTTGTAAAAGCAAGGGAACCCAATGCCATTAGTTCGTTAACCGGAAAAGTTGCAGGTTTAACGATCTCTCCCAGCCCTAATTTATTCGGAGACCCTGGAATTCAATTACGCGGACGGTCTGGAGTTCTTATCGTTGTAGACAACGTTATAGTTAAATCAGATTCATGGAATCTTAGTCCTGATGATATTGAATCTTACACGGTATTAAAAGGCCCGAATGCTGCTGCTTTATATGGTGCACTAGGTATTAGTGGTGCAATTGTGATCACCACTAAAAAGGGATCCAAAAACAGTCGCGGTTTTGCGGTAGATTTTAACTCGAGTACACAGCTGCAAACCGGTTATAATGCAATACCTAAGTTTCAAACAGAATATGGGGCGGGCGACGGGTTTAAATATGCATTTAAAGATGGTATGGGAAGTGGTATCAACGATAATGACTACTTTATCTGGGGACCTCGTTTTGAAGGGCAGCCTATAACCCAATACAATAGCCCAAAAGACCCGGTTACAGGAGAATTGCAGCCATTACCGTGGCTTGCAAGAGGTAAGAACAATCTTGAAGATTTCCTAAACAATGGTTTGTTAAGCACAAATAACTTAGCCATTTCTGCAAATAATGATAAAGGCGACATCCGTTTATCAATGTCGCAAACCTATCAAAAAGGAACTGTACCTAACTCCCAGATCGCTTCAACAAACTTTAATGTTAATGGCGGACTTAATGTAGGGACTAAGCTTAGATTCGAGACCAATATCAATTACAACAAACAGTACACAAAAAATTATCCTACACTTGGCTATGGACCCCAAAGCTTAATCTATTTAATTACTGTTTGGGGCGGTACAGATTATGATATTAAAGATCTGAGAAACTATTGGAAACCGGGAAAAGAAGGAATAGAGGTTTACAATCGTGAATATACTTTATATAATAACCCATGGTTAGTGGCCTACGAAAACCTGAGAGGGTATTATAAAAATGATGTTTATGGCTATTTTAAAATGGATTACTCCATCTCCAAAAAACTTAAATTTAGTGCCAGAACTAACGTAAGCACATACGATTTAAACAGAGATACAAGATATCCTTTTGGCGGAACCTTCTATTCTCCTTACAGCAAGGTTGGCGGATATGAACAATCTTACAGCCAGCTATGGGAAAATAACACAGAGGCATCTTTAAATTATTCTGATACTTTTAAGGATTTCAATTTTAAAGGTGCCTTATTTGGCAACTTACGCACTATATCTGCAAAAGAGATAACAGGTGCTACAAAGGGTGGCCTTGTTGTACCAGGTGTATATACACTTACCAACTCAAAGGAACCAAATTCACCAACAAACAGACTGGCATCTAAGCAGGTGGCCAGCGCATATAGTTTCGTAGATCTTGACTACAAAAGCTATGTATTCTTAAACCTTACCGGTCGCTTCGACAGGTCTTCTACTCTACCTAAATCGCACAACACTTATTTCTATCCATCGGCATCATTAAGTACTGTGTTTTCGGAAATGTTTACGCTGCCTAAAGCTATTTCATTTTTAAAAGCACGTGGTTCATATGCTAATGTTGCCGGGGATCTGGGTGATTCTACCAACCCATATGATGTATACAATCTGTTATCAGTATACTCGGTATACGGCACTCGCTGGAATAATAACCCTGGTGTTGGGTATTCTGGTACGCTTTATAATCCTAATATAAGACCGTCCAGGGTTAAAACTATCGAAACCGGTTTAGAAGCACGTTTTCTAAACAGCAGGGTTGGTTTTGATGTGGCTTATTTTAGAAACATTGAAGGCCCAGG
Source organism: Pedobacter ginsengisoli (assembly GCF_002736205.1). Lineage (NCBI taxonomy): Bacteria > Pseudomonadati > Bacteroidota > Sphingobacteriia > Sphingobacteriales > Sphingobacteriaceae > Pedobacter > Pedobacter ginsengisoli. The sequence continues at coordinate 2,866,988 of NZ_CP024091.1, forward strand.
CATTGTAAATGTTACTGTTTCAAACAGTTCAGGAGTAAGCTCTATACAAAAAAATGCCTACACCTATCTGCGTAAAGGTTGGGAGATTACCTTAAATGGTTCACCGATAAAGGGTCAGGATTTTTCGTGGGATGTTCTTGCAAACTGGTCTACCAGTCACCGTTGGTTAAGAGATATTGACGGAGTGCTAACCAGAGACGGCAATATTCACCTTGGCGACCGTGCTGACGGCTATTACATTACAGATTTCCAAAGGGATGCTCAGGGCAATATGATTGTTGGCACAAATGGTTTACCGGCATATAATCCTTATAGCTCACGAATTGGATATGCCGATAACAATTTTATTGCGGGCATTAATAACACTTTCAGGTATAAAACTCTAAGTCTTTCCTTTCAGGTTGATGGTCGCTTTGGCGGGCTGATAAATAACTATTTAGACGGGTATCAGTGGAGTGCCGGTACGCATCCGGAATCGGCGAGTGAGTATCGCTATCTTGACTGGACAAACCGAAATGATCCAAACTGGAAAGGCTCTGTAATGACTAATGGGCAAAAAATTGTATCTGGCCAATTAAGTACAGATCAGGATGGAAACGTAATATCTGATACCCGTGTTTTTGCTCCAAATGACAAACCTGTATTATGGCAAACCTGGGCTCGTAACTATTATCAATCCGGATATCAACTGGCCAGAAACAGAACCTACGTAAAACTTCGTGAGGTAGTGCTTACTTATAACCTTCCTGCTAAATTAACAGAAAGAACAAAATTCCTTCAAAGTGCCAGTATTTCGCTTGTTGGCCGAAATTTACTTTATTTTACAGGTAAAGGCACACAAAGTATGGATCTTGATCAATACACGGGCAACAATTCTGATTTCCAGACCCCATCGGTAAAGAGCTTTGGACTTAATCTTAACCTAACTTTCTAAACGACAAAATCATGAAGCATAAATATATTTATTGGATGTGTTTTATTGCAATAATAGCATCCAGCTCTTGCAAAAAAATTGACGATCTACAGCAAAATCCTGCCGCCATTTATGAGCCTAATCCACAACTGATACTAACCGGTATACTACTGGACATGCGTGAAAGTCCGTGGGGAGGCGACCAGATTAACAACCAGTTTATGGTTATTAATGAGAGTTATTATGGCAATCAGGCATATACATGGGGTGCTCTTTCCTTCTCCGGATTTGATCAGCTGCGCAATATACAACAGCTGGAGATTGAGGCTCAGAAAAAAGCTGACGAGGGAAAACCTTATATAGCACTTGCACAATTTTTTAAGGCATACTTTGCAATAACTATGACCGAAAGGTTTGGCGACATCCCGTTATTACAGGCTATGAAAGGACGTAGCGATGGCATATTTCAGCCAGAATACGATTCACAGAAGGATGTGTATAAGCAATGCCTGCAATGGTTAGAGGATGCAAATACAGCATTAACACCTTTAGTTGCAGCAAATGCCACTGTTAACGGAGATTTCTATTATAGCGGCAAACTGAATAAATGGCAAAGATTAATAAATGCATATCGTTTACGTGTTTTAATAAGCCTTAGCAAACGTGCAGATGATACACCAGAGCTTAACATTAAACAGCAATTTGCTGACATTACCAATAACCTGACCAAGTACCCCTTGCTAACCAGTAATGCCGATAATTTTCAATTGGTTTATAACAGTACTACCAGAGATAATAATTATCCGCTTTGGCCGGCTGATGGAGTAGTTATTAAAAGTGATCTTCGTAATAATCTGGGTGATACTTATGTAAAAATTATGACAGGCACGCAAGACCCGAGGTTGTTTGTAGTTGCGAATCCAACAGATTCTGCCAAAGCAACCGGAGATGTGAATTATGCAAAGAAGTTCACTTCTTTTAGAGGAGGAAAAACCGGAGAGTTACAAACCACTCTAAAAGATCAGGCTGTAGCCGGCAAACTATCAACCATTAATTTTGATTATTGGATGTCGTCGCCATCAGGAATACCCTTTATAATGTTTGGTGCTTACGAAACTGAGTTTTCAATTGCTGAAGCAATAAACCGAGGCTGGATTAATGGAGATGCAGCTGATCATTTTAAAAAGGGAATTACATCTTCTATGAAATTTTATGGAATTGGCGATGATGCAATTAGTGATTATTTTAAGGTACCTGGCAATGAATATCTGGGTAATACAGTAGCAGGATTGGAACAGATACTAAAGCAAAAATATGCTGCATTTTTTCAAAACTCTGGCAGACAAGCCTTTTACAGTAACAGAAGAACTGGTGTGCCGAAGTTCGATATAGGACCTGCAAATGGAAATAACAATCAGATTCCGGTAAGGTGGGCTTACCCTACTACAGAATATTCTACCAACGAATCGAATTTAAAAGCGTCATTAAAGCGCCAGTATAATGGTTCCGATACTAGAAATGATATTATGTGGCTTATAAAATAAAGGTTGGTTTATTTGGTTAAGGGCCACTTTTCGGTGGCTCTTTTCACTAATTTTATATAAACCTACTAATACCTAAGCAATACAAATACTTGAAAAACAATTTAAAGCAATAAAAACAACGTAATAATGAATAATATATCAACTCAACCCTTTTCTGTTAATGGCAAAACGTATACACCTCCGGCAAAACCCATAGTGGTAATTTGTATGGATGGTTCTGCAGATGAATATCTGGATACCACAATGGCTCACGACCGTATGCCTAACCTTAAAAAGATGGCTCTGCAAGGCTACAGAGGTATGGTACGCGGCGCATTACCATCGTTTACCAATGTAAATAACTCATCTATAGTGACCGGTGTTAGCCCTGCTGTTCATGGCATTTGTGGTAATTTCTTCTATGATACGGCAAAGGATCAGGAAGTGATGATGAACTCATCAGAATACCTTAGAGCAGAAACACTGCTTGCCGCAGCGGCAAATGCAGGTCGTAAGGTTGCGGTGGTTACTGCAAAGGAAAAACTGCGCGACATCCTTTCTTACAAACTAAACGGGATTGCTTTTTCAGCAGAAAAAGCAGATCAGGCAAAACTGGATACTCATGGTATTGAAAATGCCGAACAGGTAATTGGTCATAAAACTCCGGCGATTTATAGTGCCGAAGCCAGTTTATTCGTATTACGTGCCGGTGTGGCTTTAATAGAAAATGGCATGGCCGATTTCTTATATCTATCGCTAACCGATTACATGCAGCATACCTATGCACCTGACACCGAAGAATCGCTTGCATTTTACGAAGCCCAAGATGCTGAATTAGGTAAAATGCTTGAACTTGGAGCCATTATCGGTGCAACGGCAGATCATGGCATGAATGCTAAGGTTAAGGAAGATGGCACCCCTAATGTATTGTTTATTGAGACCATGCTTACCGAAAAATTTGGCAACGGTTTTAGAGTAATTTGCCCTATTACAGACCCATATGTAAAACACCATGGTGCTTTAGGATCATATGTAGCAGTCCATATGGATGATGTATCAAAAGTAAATGAAGTAAAAAACTGGCTTGCAGTACAACCTGGAGTTACCGAAGTGTATGACAAAGAAACCGGCTGCCGAATACTTGAACAACCTGCAGATAGAACGGGTGATTTGTTTGTACTGTCGGCCCGCGATGTAGTAGTTGGCAAAACCGCAGCACATCATGATTTAAAAGCACTTGACGGCACCCTGCGCTCACACGGAGGCAGATATGAGGAAATGGTTCCTTTAGTTGTTTCTCATCCGTTGAATGCAACTTATAAAATGAAAACACAGGGCGATCCCCGAAATTTCGATGTGTTCGATTTTACTGTTAATGGCACTAACTAACATCTGCATTTACGGTTTCAATTTATATCAGGAAAATGAAAGAAGAAGATATCATCACTCAAAACATTATAAAGCTCTCATCACTAATTGCCGGCAAACCGGTTTCATCAGGCAATCAATTGGTTGTACACAATCCTTACAATGGTGAACTGGTAGGAACGGTGGAAACAGCAGATTTAAATGACACCAATAACGCTATTGAAACAGCGCTTAAGGGTGGTGTTTTAATGAGCCGTTTTGAAAGGTACACTGTACTTGAAAGGGCGAGATTGCTGCTTTTACAAAGAAAGGAAGAATTTGCTCAGCTAATTACTGCCGAATCGGGACTTTGTATTTCTGAAAGCACTTATGAAATTGGCAGAGCACATGATGTTCTTCTCTTTTCAGCTATGGAATGTCTAAAAGACAATGGACAGATCTTTTCGTGCGACATTTCGCCAAATGGCAAACAGCGAAAAATATTTACTACAAGTGAACCACTAAAACTTGCAGTAGCCATAACCCCTTTTAATCATCCCCTAAATCAGGTAGCCCATAAAATTGCCCCTGCACTTGCAGCGGGCACACCGGTGATTTTAAAGCCATCGGAAAAAACACCTTTAACAGCCATCCGCTTTGTTGAACTTTTGTACGAAGCAGGTTTACCCCCATACATGTTAAGTGTTCTTTTAGGAGACACCAAAGTGGTTTCTGAAATATTGGTACAAGACCCAAGGATTGATGTTGTTTCCTTTACCGGCAGCGTTGCTGTAGGCAAACTGATAGCCAAAACGGCCGGCTACAAAAAAGTAATTCTGGAACTGGGTGGTAATGATCCGTTGATTATTCTGGAAGATGCTGATCTCAATTTGGCTGTTGAACTTGCCGCTGAAGGATCATTCAGAAACTCTGGTCAGCGGTGCACTGCTGTAAAACGCATACTTGTACAGGAAAACATTGCTGACGAATTCACTAAGCGTTTTATTGAAAAAGCTAAAGGATATACCTGTGGAGATCCTGCTAATCCGGCAACCAAAGTTGGAACAGTAATAGACGAACAATCTGCCATTTATCTTGAAGGTGTTGTGCAAAAAGCTGTTTCACAAGGAGCCAAAATATTACTTGGAGGCAAACGCACAGGTGCTTTACTGGAGCCTACTGTTATAACAAATGTGCCTCGCAATGCTCAAATGGTGGTACAGGAATCTTTTGGTCCATTAGCCCCTATTTTAACATTTAAGGATATAGACGATGCCATTGAACTTTCGAATTCTACTGCTTTCGGTTTATCATCGGGAGTGGTTACAACTAATATGCAACACGCTATCCGTTTTGTAAAAGAATTAAAAGTAGGTACTGTTAATATTAATGAAGTACCCGGGTACCGCATAGAAAACTCTCCGTTCGGAGGAATTAAGGATTCGGGATTAGGTATAAAAGAAGGAGTAATTGAAGCCATTAAGTGCTTCTCTTATGTAAAAACATTTTCAATGCCCTGGTAATTATGACAAAGAACATTCAATATGATTTAATAGTCGTGGGCTCGGGTATACTGGGCACTTTCCACGCATTACATGCTTTAAGGTTAGGTAAAAGTGTATTACTTACAGAGAAGGATCAATACCCGATAAATGCCACCGTAAGGAATTTCGGACAAGCAGTAGTATCAGGCATGTCGTCTGATTGGTTTGATTACGCCAGAAGGTCAACTGAGCTGTATCAGGAAATTCAGCAGCATGCTGACATCAGCGTGCGCAATAACGGCACCGTTTACCTATCCTCTGATGATGAGGAAACTCAGTTACTCCATGAGCTAAAGGAACGGATGGATGCGATAGATTATGAGGCTAATTTGTTATCTGCAGATGATTGTCTGGCTAAATGGCCTTCTTTAAAAAAAGAATACTGTAAAGGTGGCTTGTTCTTTCCGCAAGAAGTAAGTGTGGAACCTAACAAGCTAATTTACCAACTGATTGACTATGCTGTTGCTAAATACCCAAAGCTTACTTACATGCCTTCGACAGCAGTTTTAGATTGTACTGTCGTTGGTGATCACATTGAAATTACTACTGCTGCAAAACAGGTATTTACTGCAGAAAAGGCTATTATTTGTAATGGTGGTGAATTCAAATTATTGTTTGCAGATCTGTTTAGCAAAAGTGGAATCATTTTAAGTAAACTGCAAATGATGAAAACTGTACCAATGCCCGAAGTACAGCTGGAAGGAAATATCTTGACGGGATTGTCCATCCGCAGATATGAGTCGTTCCAGGAATGCCCATCGTATGCCGGAATATCTACTCCTGAACATTACAAAGAATGCCAGAAATGGGGTATCCACATTTTGTTTAAGAAAGCAGTAGATGGATCTATTATCATCGGCGACTCACATGAGTATGCGGATGTGAACCATACCGATGATCTGGGTTTTGGCATTAACAGCCACATTAACGAACTGATGCTAGCGGCAGCACAAGAGATTGTAAGCTTTGATGTGCGCAAAATAGCGTCAACCTGGGCTGGTTTTTATCCTCAACACAACAGTAAACACATTGTGGAATATGACATAGAAGACCGCATACATATCAGAACTGCAATTGGTGGCAAGGGCATGACATCCTCGGCCGGATACGCAGAAGCAAGTATAAAAAAGATTTACAACTAGGCAGACTCAGATAAACTCTACGATCAATCCTTATGAAGCGAATAAACCATTTACTGGCCAACTCGAAACTCTTCTTTATTATCTGGTGTATGCTTGCCGCTTTTGGCACCTACTTTTGTATGTACGCCTTCAGAAAACCCTTTACCAATGGAACCTATACAGGAATAACCCTTTGGGATCTCGATTACAAAGCAGTGTTAATAATTGCACAGCTTATGGGCTACATGCTTTCCAAAGTAGTTGGTATTAAGGTAATTTCAGAACTTAAGGCTTCGGGCAGAAAAAAGCTGATCATCTGTCTTATTCTTTTTGCGGAGGCTGCATTGCTTCTTTTCGGAGCTGTGCCACAGCCTTACAACTTCTTTTTTCTGTTTTTAAATGGTCTTCCTTTGGGCATGGTTTGGGGAATTGTATTTAGTTACCTGGAAGGCAGGCGGTTTACAGAAACATTGGCGATGGGATTGAGCATTAGCCTCATCTTTTCTTCGGGAATGATTAAAACGATCTATTTTACAGTGAATGAATGGGTTCCAATGGTTTCGGAGTTTTGGATGCCTGCGTTGATGGGTGTACTTTTTTTACCACTTTTTCTGACTTTTGTATGGATGCTTTCTGTAATTCCGGAACCTACCGAAACTGACAAACTATTGCGTGTTGAGCGTTTGCCAATGAACGCAGAAGATAAGCGCGCGGTAATGGCGGAATTTGGCTTCGCGATTTTTGGCATTGGTTTGATCTATATGATGCTAACCACCATGCGGGATTTTAGAGACAACTTCTCTGTTGAAATCTGGAATGAAATTGACAGCAATTGGGATAAAGGAGTGTTATCATTAACAGAAACCATTTCAGGCATTATCGTCTTAATTGCAATAGGAAGTCTGTCAATGATCCGGAACAACATACGCGGTTTTTGGGCTACCCAATACCTTATTGCACTTGGCCTGCTATTAAGCGGTGGCAGCACATTGTTTTTCCAGATGCACCTTATAAGCCCTTTTTGGTGGATGCTACTGGTGGGAATGGGCATGTTTTTGGCTTATACACCTATACAGGTGGTGCTTTTCGATAGGATGATCGCTTTATTTAAGATAAAGGCTAATGCAGGCTTTTTTGTTTACATCTGCGATTCTGCCGGGTACCTGGGCAGTGTATTGTTACTGCTTTACAAAGAGTTTTTCATGAAGGACCTGAGCTGGTGTAAAGTATTGATTCGCTTTAGTTATATACTAACCATAGTTTGCCTAATACTAATGGTTATTGTATCGGTATTTTTTAACCGTAAACTTGGAATTAAAGGCCTGGTTACAGGGATATTAGACAGAAGAGCCTAGGCTCTTCTGTTGTTAATCTGCTTAAAACTGACCTGATAAGGAAAAACCAAATGCCTTATTTTGATACATAGGAGCCACAGTAAAATCATTGTTTTTTTTACCCATAATGAGCTTTTTTAAATGTGGATATACAAGATAACTTATTTTGGTTGATAGAATACCAAAGCCTGCACCAGCAACCACATCACTAACCCAATGCCTATTGTTATATAACCTGAAAACCCCTGTGGCCCCGGCTACTGCATATCCTGCATAACCTATCCAGGGTGATACGTCTTTATACTCCTGCTTTAAAAACTCTGCTGCAGCAAATGATGTTGCCGTGTGGCCAGAAGGAAATGAGTTATTTGTACTGCCATCCGGGCGAAGCCTGTGAGTTGCAGATTTAACAATGAGTGTAGATGCTTTCATCAAACCAAAAGAGATGGCATAAATACCTGTAGCATCTGCAAGGTTGTGCCGGCCTTTTACTCCCGATAAATTTAAAGCATAAACTGCTGCTGCCGGAGCATATTGCATAAAATTATCGGCATGTACAGAAAAAAAAGGATAATCTTCCTGTAGTTCATTGCGGGTAGTTACATCCAGATCATGTACAAAATTATTACCTCCGCCCATTGCTCCATATGCCAGAAATACAGCAGGAATAATGAAGGGAGCAACTTTGAAGGTATTCTTTTTTTGAGACAGAGAATCTGCCTGACTTGCATATTGCGCAAAACCGCAAAAAGGAAAGCAAAGGGCAATCAAAAGGCCATACTTCATCTTAAACATCTTCTTATACATTAAACCGTTCATCAAAATTAATTACAAATTTTGGAGTAATTCTGGAGCTATTATTTCTTTAAAAACTAACCTTAAAAGTATGTCTTGTATCCTGATAAGTATAATTTAACTTAAAACGATATAAATTACAAATTTGATTGGATATGGCCAGGCCTAAACCCATCCCTTCTGAAGCAGCATTTTTATAAAATCTTTCAAAAACCTTATTAACGACTAATGCCGCAGCTAACCCGGTGTTACTTATTGTAAGCTGACTATCATTTAGTTGAATAAAAATTTCTCCTCCTTTATAATTATGTCTAATCGCATTGCTTAACAAGTTATTAATCAGCATATCAGCAAGGTGCTTATTCATATCAATCTTCCTGGTAGCTAGCTCCGTTTTTAGATTTAAGTTTTGCGACTGAAGTAATTCCTGAAACTGCCTTGTTTTTTGGCTGATCAGCTCATCCAGATTAATTGTTTCCTGGTCGCCAATCAGGTTATTCTCTATCTTGGCAAGCATCAGTAAAGACTGATTAAGCCTGGATAATTTGCCCACGGCAACGTAAATATCTTCTATCAGTTCTCCTTGGGAATCACTAAATGTTTCAGTTTGGATCAGTGTATCTAACTTAGAATTGATTACAGCCAAAGGAGTCATCATTTCATGAGAAGCATTATCTGTAAAACTCTTTAGTTCCCTGTAGTCTTGTTTTACCCTTAAAGACATGGTTGCTACTGCGGCGTTTAGTTCTGCAAACTCATCAATTTTAGTTGGTTCAATTCTGATATCATTTTTATCTGCCAGGTTAAAGGCTTTCATCTGCAACAATATTCCATAAAAAGGCCTCCAGATGTTATTGAGTATAAACCTATTGATTAACAGCAGTGTTATTAAAAGCAAAATGGTTACACTAAGGGTTATTAAAAATATAATTCTGACCAGGTCTTCTGCTTCTAATCTGGATTTTGTTACCGTAACTGAATATAGTTTCCCTTTTACTTCAATTGTTCTTATGAGGCTTCTTCCAGGTTCTATTCTTTGTTCAGATTCATTAAAATAATCATTATAGAAATACCTGCGTTCAAAATCATGGTTGGGATCTATCAGATGGTAACTTACTTTCTGTTCTTTAAAACTACCAGCCAGGGGTAATTTGCCATAGGTTTTCACATAGGCAGCAATTTCATCTTCTTCGATGGCCAAGTCTTTATCCAGCTGACCTGTTAAAATATAATGTATTACTGAATAATAGATTACACCTGTAAATAAAAACACAATGATAGAGGCAATTAAGGTGACCCTGTTATATTTTGCAGCCAGCTTCATACATTTTCAAATTTGTAACCCACGCCATACATAGATTTAATGTAATCTCTGCAACCGGCTTCTATCAGCTTTTTCCGAAGGTTTTTTATGTGGGCATAAATAAAATCGAAATGGTCAGAAAGATCAATCTCATCTCCCCACAAATGCTCAGCTATTGCACTTTTTGTTATTACTTTGCTGTGGTTTGCAATAAAATAAACGAGCAGATCGTATTCTTTACGGGTTAGCGTTAGTGTATTTTCAGCAATTTTTACAGACATAGCCTGTGTATCAATATATATATCATTGAAATTAATAATATTACTGCCGTCATAACTTTTTCTGCGCACAATTGCAGTAACCCTCGCTTTAAGTTCCGACAGATGGAAAGGTTTTACAAGATAATCGTCGGCTCCAAGATTCAGTCCATCAAGCTTATCATCAAGCGAGTGCCTTGCAGAAATAATAAGTACTCCATCTTTTTTATTGATTTTTTTGATGGCACGCAAAATCTCCATTCCATCACCCCGGGAAGGGTAAGATCTAAAAGTATACAGTCGTAACTATAGATATTAATCTTCTCTATTGCTGACCTGTAATCTACAGCCGTTTCACAGATATTACCTTCATCAGTAAAATAAGTGATAATACTTTCGCGCAGTGAGCTCTCATCTTCTATCAATAGGATCTTCATTCAGGCTATGTTAAAAAAATAAATTTAGTAAATAATTGGAGCAGTTATTGGTCTTTATAAAGTAAGTTTATTATGCTTGGCAAAACAATAAGTAGTAATGGCATGGCAACAATGAAGCCACCAATAACGGCAATTGCCAGGGGTTGATGAAGTTGTGCTCCGGCACCGATACCTAATGCAAGGGGCATAAGTGCAATTATTGCACCCAGGGCTGTCATTAATTTTGGGCGTAGCCGTGTAGAAATGGCATAAACAATGGCTTCCTGAACTTTGTTTTCTTTACATGACTCTTTAAACTGCAGAAAGGTAAAAATTGCATTTTCGCCTATAATACCTATTATCATGATTAAGCCGGTGTAACTGCCTACGTTTAATGGTGTATTTGTTAAAAACAAAGCAAGATAGCTGCCCGAAATACCCAAAACAGCTATAAATAATATTAGGGTAGCAATTTTGAAATCTTTAAACAGAAATAAAATAACAGCAAATACTAGTAAACTTGAAGAAACCAGAATCATAAGCAGTTCTTTAAAAGACTGTTGTTGCTCTGCATAGGCCCCACCATATTCTATATGATAACCAGAAGGCAAATGAATACTACTTGCAACTTGTTGTTGAATATCCTGAATTGTGGTCCCAAGATCCCTGTTTTCTAAACGAGCAGTTATTACACCCATGGCCTGCAAATTTTCACGGGCAATCTCTGCATCTCCAGTATTGATATCAACAACAGCCAGATTAGTGATTGGCACCAGTTTGCCATTGGGCAAGAATATCTGCATGGATTTAATCCCTTCTACATTATATTTTCTACTATTTGGATAAACAAGCCTGATGGTTGAGAGTTGCTCTTTTTCGAGAACAGTTCCGGATGGATTTCCTTCTAAAGCCATTTGCAATTGATACTGAAAATCGGCAACGGTAATACCATATTGAGCAAGCTGACTATATATGGGTTTAACATTAATGGACGGCCCGGCTATGACAATACCATCAAATACATCAGCAGTTCCCTTAACTTCAGAAACTTTAGCAGCAACCGCTTTAGAAAGTGCTGTAAGCTTGGAGTGATTATCCCCAAAGATTTTGATTTCAATTGGCTGGGTTGAACTCATCAGATCACCAAGCATATCACCAATTACCTGCCCGAAATCTATTTCAAGAGATGGTTGAGTTGCAGTTATCTTATTACGGATTTCGCTTATTACTTCTTCAGTTGTTCTGCTACGTTGTTTTTTAAGCTGAATGAGATAATCTCCATTATTTGGTTCTGTAATAAAGAAACCCATTTGAGTTCCTGTTCTTCTGGAATAGGTTTCTACATCGGGGATTTTTATGATGATCTGTTCTACTTCTTTCAACATCCTGTCGGTTTCCTGAAGAGAGGTTCCCGGTGGAGATTTATAATCTAGTACGATACTACCCTCATCCATTTCGGGTAGAAATCCGGTTTGGAGTTTTGGCAATATGAGTATTATAAGTAGGATAAATATTATGATTGCGGCGAAACTGATTATCGGTTTCTTAACAAACCAGATTACCCATGCCTGATTTTTTACAGCATGTACTTCTGTTTGATTAGTTTTTGGTGATTTGCTCCTTTTACCTAAAAGCAGATATACTACAGGCAAACAGATCCAGGTAACAAAAAAGGAACAAACCAAAGCAATGATCATGGTATTGGTCATTATTTTAAAATAGGCTCCAGCTACGCCTGTCATTAGTAAGAAAGGAATAAAAATAACTACGGTACTAAGTGAAGAACCAAGCATCGCTTGAAAAAGATAGATGATGGCTTTATGTACCAGATCATAGCTCTTTAGATCAGGATGTTCTTCATGCATCCGATGAATCTGCTCTACAACAACAATCGCATCATCTATGATTAAACCAATTGCAGCGGCAATAGCTCCAAGAGTCATTATATTTAGAGTATAGCCAATGCTGTACAATACAATTACAGTTAAACAAAGTGTTAGCGGAATGGTAATAAGAATAGTGGTGCTTGCTTTTAACGACCTCAAAAAGATGATTGCAACAATAATTGCAAGACCTAAGCCTATCCACAAACTATCGGTTACGCTTTTTACAGAATCATTAACAAAATCAGCCTGTATGTAATAAGGTTTAATAGTTACTCCCGGAGGCAAGATGTTTGGTAAAAGTTTAACCCTTTTCTCCATTTCCTGGGTAAGGATAATCAAATTGGCTTCAGGTTGTTTAACAACTGCAATTAGCACTGCATCATGACCATTTGCATTGATTTTGGTATACTCCACCCCCTCTTGTATATTTACTCTGGCAATGTCTTTAATTTGAATAATCCTATGGCTGTTATTACTAACAACAACATCTTCTAAATCTGACTTTGTTGTTAAAGCCGCGTCTGTAATGGTTAAATACAACAGCTTATAATCTGAAAGATATCCGTTTGAACGGATGAAATTGGTTTGACTTAAAGCAGTATTTATCTGTTGCGGGGTAATATTAAGCGAACTCATCTTATTTTTGTCCAGCTCAACCCAATATTCCTTGGTTTTTCCACCACTAACACGTACTTCTGCAACTCCTTCTACCTGAGAAAGAAAAGGTTTGATGGTATAGGTAGCTATTTGACGAAGTTCAATTGGAGATTTACTATGACTTTCGAGCGTATAACCCATTACCGGTAATATGGAAGGATTCATTTTCTCTACCGATATATTGATATCAGGAGGCAATGCATTCCTGATTTGATTGATCCTGGATTCTATGCGTTGCTGGCTCAAATCAATATCTGAGTTCCAGTTCATAAAAGCCGATATTTCACAACTCCCCCTACTTGTAGTACTCCTTACCAGCTTTAGTCCGGGTACCTGTTTAACCGCATTTTCGAGGGGTCTTGTTACCGTTACCATCATCCTATCTACAGGCTGAAGGCCTGCATCAGCAATGATCTTTATTTTAGGAAATGTAATCTCAGGAAAAAGTGAGGTCTTTAGATTCTCATAAGCAATAACACCCCCGAACATCATAATGGCCAGGATTATTATAATCGGGTTTTTATGAGTCAGAAAGAAATTCTTCATTTGTGGTTGATTGTAATTTTGGCCGTATCTGATAATCCGTAATTACCAGTAAGAATAAACCGATCATCGGGTTTAAATAAGGGAGATTTTATTTCAATATAGCTTCTTGTTTCCAGACCCTTTTGGATATTTATTTTTACTGCTGTAGTGTCATTAATTAACTTCATAACCCAAAATTCATCCTGTGTTTCATTGGCAAGAACTGATTCTTTAGGCAAAGCAATGGGGTTTAAAGATTCTGATCGGATTAATTTAACCTTTGCGACAAGCCCTTCCGGAATTATTTTTTGTGTTTTTACCTGAATGATTATTCTTTGAGTTTGCGAGGCCGAATCGACCAGAGGCAATGCAGATCCAACGTTCCCAATTAACTTTTCTCCGTTGGGCAGGGTTACTTCTAATGCTTTTTGGTTTTTAATGATACCCGTTAGTTCATAAGGAAGATCCATTAGAAAAACAAAGCTGTTGAGGTTAGTAATAACTGCCAGTTGCTCCCCTTCCTGTACATAGTCGCCTTTTTGGTGACTTACCTCTCCTGCGAAACCAGCTGTATTTGCCGTAATACGGGTTAATCCTGTAAACTTAAAACTTGGGTCAAGGTTATTAATGGCATTCCCTATACTTTTAGCCTCTTTAGTGATTATTGTAAATAACGTTTGTCCCCCTTTAATATAGTCGCCCTTTTTTACATTTACAGTTTGCAGATAACCATTAGAGCTGGCCTTTATTATCCCTTTTTGCTGAAATGTAGCTGTTGCATTCAATTCAATATAATCACTTAATGGGGCATTACTGATTTGAGTAATGCTTACCGGAGTTTTTGGCTCCGGACTTTTATCCAATTCTTGATTACCTGAAGTAGATACCGGTCCACATCCGTTAAGAATTAAGCATATTAAAGCGAAACCCAGTGTTAGTTTACTGCTCATCTTTATATTTACTAATTGTTCCAATAGTTTAGTTGATTAGTTAGCTGAAGCCTGGATACATTAACCTGCCGAAGCATATATTGAGTATTTAGGTAATTATTTATGGCAATTACATAATCTGCTATTGTGATATCGCCTGTTTGCAACAATTTGCTATCTACATTGATAAGTCCTTCAGTAAATTTAATCTGCCGCGTAATTTTAGTTTGCAATTCTTGAGTAGCCTGCAGTTGTTGAATAAGCTGATTAACCTGCTGTTGATACTGCCTGACAAAAAAACGTTGATAACCTTGCCTTGTGTTTTCCTGTATTTGAAGTTGGGTATACTTCATTTTACGCTGGCCACCATCGTAAATAGGAACAGACATAGTAAAGCCTACACTTGTTCCGAAATTTTTATATGGCTGTAGGATGAAAGAAGAATTATAACCCCCATTTACATAAATACTTGCGAGAGGTTTATAATTCAGATCTATTTGCTTTTTACTATTAAGTAACTTTAAGCTATCTATTTTATACCCTTGTATAAAAATACTATTGCTTAATCGCGCAGGAGCTGTTGTTGTTAGCAAGGGTTCTTGGAGTACCACAACATTGGTATCTACAATGCCAGTTAAATAGTTTAAACGTGCGAAATCATTCTTCAATTGAATGGTTGTCTGGCTGAGCTGCAGTTCCTGCTGCTGAAAGGTTACCAGAAAGGCAAGATAATCTGCCTGTTTATACACACTTTTCTGGGCTAATACTTTGAGTATGTTTTCTTCTTTTTTTAAAAGCTGGTAGACTTCGACATAAAAATCTCTTTGCTGCTGATCGATATAAGTTGTTATGTATTGTTCTGTAATGCTTTTTTTAATGTCCTGCTCAGAGATCTTTGAGGCTGCATTTATTGAATCTGCATGCAAAGCAATTCCTTCTAACTGAATATCGCGCCTACTTTTACCGATAATATTTTGATTAGCTGTTATAAGTGCGTCGAATGTTTTGCCATTGCTAAGTGCATTATCATATCCATAGTTATTTATAACAGGAGCATACGTCCCAGTGGAACTGGCTGTAATCTGTGGTTTATATCCTGCTTTGAGGATCGCACTATCCATCTTATTGAGGAGCAGCTGATTCTTAAAATCTTTAAGTAGAGGGCTATTAATTAATGCTTTTTGGATGTAATCGTCAACCTTATAGTTCTGAGCCCGACACAAGGACATACTTCCGCCATAACTTAAAAGTGTTAATAGAAAGACCAACCGAATTTGCCTTACTTTTTTTATCATTTACTACCAGAATTTCACTGTATGAATATGGTATAAAAGTAAAATCAGACTTTGGAGAAAATCTGTAGAAACTGTCAGCGTGTATAAATTAACTTTTTCTTTTATGATGGATAAGCTTATCCATTGCCTCCCTAAATGATCCGGCTCTGGTTACTTCACCACTATTTACAAAAAAGATCTCATCAGCATTCTCAATAGTATTTAAACGATGAGCTATGATTACCAGCGTAGTTTCTTTTGGTAACTTGTCTAATATCTCGCCCAGTAGTTTCTCTGTTATGGTATCAATATTAGCAGTTGCCTCGTCAAGAATTAGTAAATCAGGTTTTCTGAGCACTGCACGCATAAAAGCAATCAATTGCTTTTGCCCCAGGCTTAAACTGTCAGCAGAAGATAGAACTTTTGTTTCTCCTGCATTATCAAATACAGAAAGTAAGCTTTCCAATCCAGTGCTCTGAATTAAATCTATGAAACCTTGCTGATCATATTCATGATATTGCTCATTGCCGTATAAAATATTTTCTCTAACAGTTCCTGTAAACAAAAATGGCTCCTGAAGTATGAATCCAATTTTCTTACTCCTTTCTTCGGGAGTATAAGATTTAATGTCTTTTCCATTTAAAAGGATTAATCCGCTTACAGGATCGTACAGCCTCGCCATGATGGATGCTGTAGTAGTTTTACCACCACCTGTTGGGCCTACCAATGCGTATGTTTTTCCTTTTTCGAGTTTAAAATTCACATTGTGAAGGATTTCATTACTTGCGGTATACCCGAAATGTACATTTTTAAATTCAAGTAACGAATCTGACGCTTTTACTGCCGTGCTGTTAATAATATCTAAATTACTCTGCAGAGATAGCATACGAGAGATTCTATCCCAGCCTGCAAGTGCTACCTGGAAACTTGTCCACAATGCAGCTAACTGTCTTAAAGGGTTATAAAAGTTAGTAGAGTAGGCTAAATAACTAACCAGCAATCCAACGCTAAATTCTGATTCTGTGATGAGGTAAATGCCGTAGCTTAACACAATTAATTGTGCTAAGGCGGAGAATAAACCGAATACAGGTAAGAACATGTTGTTTGCCATTCCGGTACCCATAGCAGTTTTATAATTATGCTGATTGGCTACATCGAACTTTTTCCTGAAATAATCTCTTCTGTTAAAGGCTATTATTACCTTAAAATTATTCAGGCTTTCCTGTATTTCGGCACTTAGCGCTCCGGAACTTTTTAAACTTAAGGCATTCCTTTTTCTTACCCAGGGCGAGACGCCTCTTGTAAACACAAGAATAATTAAGGCTGGCACCAGAGTGGCAAGCCCAAGTTTAATGTTAATGGATAATAAAAATACTCCAGAACCAACCATGGTCATGATGCTGCTAATGAACTGCATTAAAGCCTGTGAAAAGAATTGGCTTAATTTATCGGTATCATTATTAACCCTTGAGATAAGATCGCCTGCTTTGTTTTCATTAAAGAAGGCTACCGGCAATTGCTGTATTTTATTAAAAATTACATTTCTTAATTTGAATATAGCACGTTGGGCTACCCCTCCCATCCATTGTGTTTGTAGATAACTGCTAACAAAAGCGACAGAATACATGGCAAGCAAAATACCTGCAAATACCAAAACACCATGGTACTTTCCTGTTTGCACATAATGATCGATAGTATACCCTATTAAAAATGGACCAAGGAGGTTAAGTGATGCACTGATAAGAATTGCTGATAAGGATAGAAAAATACGCTTTCTCTCTTCCGCAACCAGATTCAATAGATTTTTAAGACCTACCCATGATGAACTTTTTTTCTCCTGCTCTGCAATTGTGTTCAAATTATAATTCATAATTGCTTGTGCTTTTTTGTGAATTAAAAATCTGTACATATTCTGGACTTGTCGCCATAAGCTCATTGTGTGTTCCTGCAGCCAATATTTCGCCCTGCATAAGCAAAATGATTTGTTCATAATGCTCAACAGCAGCTATTTTCTGGGTTACTGATATAAGCGTTAAATTTGGATAATTACGTTGAATATTTTCAAGTATTCGGGTTTCGGTCTGATTGTCTACCCTAGCCGTAAAATCATCAAGCAGTAACACATTTGGATTTATTGCTAATGCGCGTGCCAACATAATCCGCTGCTTTTGCCCACCCGAAAGGCTCAACCCACGTTCTGAAACACTGGTATCTAAGCCCTTTGGCAATAATTCTATAAAATCCTTCAATTCGGCAGTTTCAATTGCTTTTTGCAAAGATTCGTCTGTTACCGTTTCACTAAAGGTAATATTCTCGCGAATGCTCATATTAAACAGAATACTATCCTGAAAAACAAAGCCTAATTTTTGGTAAAAGGATTCACTTTTATATTCATCAATCTGATGCCCATCAAATGTAAGCGTACCACTATCCGGTTTAATTAAGCCGCTAAGTAAATAGAGCAGCTGGGTTTTACCTGCCGCTGTTGGCCCAATAACAGCTGTGCGTGATCCAGGGCGTACTGCGATATTAATATGTTTTAATACTGGTTTTTCGCCATAGCAAACATTTATACCTCTCACCTCGATCGTTCCTGTTAAATCAGCGTTAAGCTCACCTGCCTCCAGGACATCTGGTCTTTCAAGCATTCCACTTATTCTACCATACGAAGCAGTGGCCTGAGCAATTACGTTACTCATAAAGCCTATTATCAGAATTGGAAAGATAAGTAGCGCCAGGTAGCTGTTAAAAGCAGCAAAATCACCTAAACTCATTTTGCCATTAATTACGTAATGCCCGCCCAGTACAAGAATCATTAAACCAGCCATATTTGCTGTGAATACAATTATGGGGATTAGCCAGGCAAATAGCCTTAGTATGGAAAGCCCAATATCTTTAGCCTTAGTGCTAGCTTCAAAGAATTTATTGTATTCCAAGTGTTGTGAATTAATTACACGGATCAGCATAGCCCCAGAATACTTTCGTTAATAACCTTATTTAGCCAATCAATTACTTCCCTACTTTTTTTAAACAGGACTCGTACTTTACCTAGCACTACAAAAAAAGCACCTCCAATAATTGGTATAATAGCCATTACAATTAGGCCCAGCCTCCAGTTAATGCTTAACAATAAAATACTTGCTCCAATAATTATAAACAGCGAGGATACAATGGAAACAATAGCCTGTGATACGAACAGCTTTATAGAATCGACATCAGACGTTAGATTGGTAAGTAACCGTGAAGGGTTGGTAGTTTGTATGTAAGCAAAACTTTGTCTGGATATTTTATCGGCCAGACGGGTTCTTAAATCCCTTGCAACCTTCTCTGAAGCGTAAGTTTGCATTAAACTTTGAAGGAAACTGAATAAGAAAATAATGATAACTATGGTGATAAACTCAGCAGCAATTATTCTATAAGAAAACTTGCCTGCGCTATAGGCATCAATACCACTACCAATAAGTTTTGGTATCCAAAGATTCAGCCCGTTACTAAGTAAAGCAAACAGAATCAACAGAAAAATAAGTCCTGAATATGGCTTAAGCAAGCTAAAAATGCTTGGGCTTTGCTTTGTTTTCTGTTTAGGGACTTCGGTATCTGAATTCTTCATTTCAATTTACGAAATTGGGATTTTTTTTCAATACTATAACCCAATGCCGATTATAATTCAGTTATTTTTAAGTTACGAAAATAAATCTCAGCCCCCTCAGATTCTAAACACAGGTAGCCCTTTTTTACGGTTGACTTACTTATCCCGTTTACAAACTTACCGTTTACAGATAGCTTAATAGTCCCGTCGACACAAACCACGATATAGCTATTCCATTCACCCTTTCCTTTGCAACGGTTCTCTACAGATTTGCTGCGTTCACCTCTAGGGTTATCCGGAACTGTTTGTACGCCTCCAACTCCAAAAAGTTCACCATGAACATAAGCAATAGGCGGCTTCTCCCCATTAGTAATGTTTTGATTTACCCAATCAAGTTCAAGCATCTGAACCTCTACCCCACCTGGCAAGCGATTTTCTGCACCTGGCTTTGCGTCACTCCATACAAATACTCCTGAATTTCCACCGGCTTCCATGTGTTTCCATTCAACCTGAAGGATAAAGTTTTCATACAGTTTTTCTGAACGCATGACTCCAATGGGCTTACCTTTGCAAATGAGCAGATCTTTGTCTACCCTCCAGGTATCAGGATCTGTGTTTACATTGATCCAGTTAATAGGCTGTCCCTTAGCTTTATTACCTCTTGTTGTTTGCTCAAATTTCAACTCTGTTCCAAATTTAATAGGTTTTGACTGCGCAAATAGTGACGAATTACAAGGCAACATAAAAAGAAAGGCCATACCTATCCCACGTAATATTCTCATATCTATAGCTTAAGGAAGGTTAAATTACTTTGGTTATGCCAGGCAAAGCAACCGGATGATCTTGCCATTTAAGATCCCAATTATAATCCTCTATTTTTGGGCCTAATGTTTCAGTAGACTTCATTGCTTGCTCCAATGTAAGCGTTTGCCCGCTATAGGCAACCATGCGCCCCCAAATAGCCAGCATGGTACTATTAGCCATCTCCTCTCCCTGATTTATAAGGTTTCCGCTTCTTATACCGGCAAAAAACTCATTATGCTGAGTTTGATACATATTATTCTTTTCACCATTATACTGCCATTTATTTTTTCCGGTTATTTCATATCTGCTTCCTACATTGATAATTGCGCTACCATCTGATCCTAATACATCTACGCTATTGCGATGCGAAGTTCCCTCCTGTTGTCTGCAGAAATGATAACCTTTAACTCCATCTGCATAGGCATACTCAATGGCAAAATGGTCGTATATATTACCAAAAATCTCGTCTACACGCACCTGCCGACCACCTGTACCTGTTGCACTTAAAGGCATCTTTCCTCCCATTGCCCAGGACATCATGTCCAGACTGTGAACGGCTTGTTCTGTTATAAAATCGCCAGATAGCCAACTATGATAATGCCAGTTGCGCATTTTGTAGGTCAGATCAGTCCAATCTGGCTGACGGGGATTAGACCAATTTCCGGCTCCGTTTCTAAAGGTAGAAACGGTTCTGATCTCTCCAACATCTCCTTTTAATACCCTTTCAAAAGTAGCTCTGCTAGGCAGATCATATCTAAAACAAAACCCAGACACCAAGGAAAGATTTTTCTCTCTTGCTTTTTTTGCAGCATCTAAAACCTTACGTATTCCGGGCACATCAACAGCAACGGGTTTTTCGCAAAAAACATGCTTATCTGCATTAATTGCCGCGGTTAAGTGATCAGGTCTGAAAGCAGGTGGCGTGGTAAGCAATACTACATCTACCCCTGAATCTATCAGTTTTTGATAAGCATCAAAACCGATGAACTTGTTCTTTTTATTTACCTTTACCCTATCTCCTCCAATTTCAAACAGGGCTGAATAAGCACCTTCCAGCCTATCCTCAAAAACGTCGGCCATTGCTGTAATTATAACGTCAGGATCTGCCTGCAATGCTTGGGCCGCTGCACCTGTACCCCTGCCACCACAACCTATTAACCCCACCTTTAGTTTAGATTTTACTGATGAAAACAGCGGAGAAGAAAAGCCAGATTGGTAAGCTAAAGTACTACCTACCAGTACCAGGCCTGATTTCTTTAAAAATGATCTTCGATCCGTTAAATTTGGAATTTTAATTTTATTCATAGCATTAGGTTCATGGTTGTGTGTGCTCCTTGGCAGGAGGCGATTTTTTGTACTAAATTTATACTAAGTTATTTAAAGATGATATTAATTCACAAAAAGGTTACCTATTAAATAATACAAAGTAACATGAGTATTTTTGCATGGTAATGTCCAATTTCAGAAATTACAATCGTCATCTGTTTTTAACCATTAAAATTTAAGCAAAATGAAAGAGTTCTTATTTGTATTTAGAAATGATTATCAAGCTGTTCCTAAAGGATCTCCTGAAGAAATGCAGGCAGAAACTAAAAAATGGATGGATTGGATTGGTGGTATTGCTGCACAAAACAAACTGGTTGATAGAGGTAACCGTTTAGCTTCTGAAGGTAATACCTTAAAACCGGGTAATGTAATTACAGATGGTCCGTTTATGGAAATTAAAGAAGCTATTGGAGGGTATACTCTGATCAGAGCAGAATCATTAGAAGATGCTACCGAAATTGCTAAAGGTTGCCCTATCTTTCAATTTGGTGGAAGTGTTGAGGTTAGAGCAATTAACCCATTGTAGGCCATAATAGCCAGATTAGTTTAAAAAAGCCAAAAAGCCTTTGTATTTTGCAAAGGCTTTTTCAATTTTGGGAAAGCAAGTAAGTGCAGTTTCGACATGGAACAAACAGAAGAATTAATACCACATTTGTTTAGAACAGAATACAGAAAGCTTACTGCTGTTCTAACTAAAATATTTGGCTTGGAGCATATTGAAATTGCTGAAGATATTTCAAGCGACACCTTTCTGATGGCTTCTGAAACCTGGGGAATAAAAGGCTTACCTGAAAATCCAGTTGCCTGGATCTATACTGTTGCAAAAAATAAGGCTAAAGATTATTTAAAAAGAAACACGCTTTTTGACCAGAAGATTGTGCCTCATATTCAAAGTAGTACTTCAGAAATTGAGGAATTTGAAATAGACCTGTCAGATCAGAACATTACAGATTGCCAGTTGCAAATGATGTTTGCCGTTTGTCACCCATCTATTCCTTCTGAAGCCCAAATAAGTCTGTCACTGCGTGTGTTATGTGGTTTTGGAATTGATGAAATAGCAAATGCTTTTTTAACCAATAAAGAAGTGATTAACAAGAGGCTATTTCGGGCTAAAGAAAAGCTTAGATCAGAACAGGTTAAAATTGAGTTCCCGAATCAAAATGCAATTGAAGGAAGGCTTGAAATGGTTCTAAGAACATTATATCTTCTTTTTAATGAAGGTTATTATTCAGCCGGAAAGGATATAACCTTAAGAAAAGAGGTTTGTTTGGAGGCCATGCGTTTAACCAACCTGCTGCTTGAAAATAAGTCAACAAATCAACCAGCCGTAAATGCTTTAATCTCCCTAATGTGCTTTCATGCATCCCGTTTTGAGGCAAGAGTGAATATAAATGGAGAAACCATACTTTATCAGGATCAGAATGAAAGCCTTTGGAATGACGAACTAATCATACAGGGAGAATGCTTTTTAAATCGGGCTTCTGTAGGTGATAAACTTTCAAAATACCACCTGGAAGCAGGTATTGCTTATTGGCACACACTTAAACAAGACACAAACGAAAAGTGGGAAAATATTTTACAGCTTTACAATAAGTTGCTTCAATTGGAGTATTCGCCAATTGCTGCATTAAACAGAACTTACGCTTTATCAAAAGCCAACGGTAAAAAAGAGGCAATTACAGCAGCAGAGAAGCTTAATCTGCATGACAATCATTTATACCATGCGCTTTTGGGAAACTTATATACAGGAGTGGATAATTCAGAGGCGCTTTCCCATTTCCGGACAGCATTAAAATTAGCTAAATCAAAAGCCGATAAAACGGTAATATCCAAAAACATAACTAATCTTGGTTCTTCTTAGGAAAGACTGGTTCTATTTTTCTAAGCAAAATATTAATAATAGATTCACTTTTACCTAAAAGAGTGATTTAATTTTAATATTTTTAATTTTGAAGACACTTCATTTATTAAAGCAAAATTGCAACCTCATTATCCTCATTAAAATGGAATATGTTTAAAACCTATCTTCTTTTATTCATTGCTATTGCTTTTGAAATTATTGCCACATCGGCCTTAAAAGCATCTGAGCAATTCAGCAAACCATGGCCATCGCTTTTAACCGTTATAGGATATGCAACAGCTTTTTATTTTTTGAGCCTTAGCCTAAACAAACTCAATCTCGGTATTGCTTATGCAATATGGTCGGGAGTTGGCATTATTATGATCTCCGTGGTAGGGCTATTTCTGTTTAAGCAAAAACTGGATCTGCCGGCTGTAATTGGCATTGTTCTGATTGTTTGTGGTGTTGTAGTTATCAATGTATTTTCTAAATCAGTAAGCCATTAAACTTGGTCTCTTTTCTATTACACTATCTCTAAAATTTGATAGACTCCTTATTATTTGGTAATCTTGGTGCCGCGTATATACGCCGTAAACTATTTAACAAGCCAACGTTACCATAAATAAATGAGTACGACCCAATTAAGCTCCGACACATTAAAAACTAAACAGCACTTTGATATTCTTGATGGATTAAGAGGAATTGCCGCAATATCCGTAGTCATCTTTCATTTTATGGAAATGGCCATTACAGATTATAGCAAGAACTTTATTGCTCATGGTTTTTTAGCTGTCGATTTCTTTTTCTGTTTATCAGGATTTGTAATTGGATATGCTTATGATGATCGTATTGGAAAAATGGGCGTAAAAGAGTTCTTCAAATCAAGACTCATCAGATTGCATCCTTTAGTTATTTTGGGTTCAATATTAGGCTTATTAACCTTTCTTTTTGCCCCTTATGGTGGGAATCCTGAAGCTTACAGTGCAGGCAAAATTATTCTGATATTTCTTAGCTCCATTTTACTCATTCCATTCCCCTCAATGACTGAACGTTCTTTTAATCTGTTCAGCTTTAATGCCCCAGCCTGGTCATTATTCTGGGAGTACATTGCCAATATTGTATATGCTTTTATTCTTTGCAGACTTAGCCGTCGAGTTTTATTGGTATTAACCGCAATTTCGGCTGTAGCACTTTGCTTTGTGAGTTACCGCTCCGGTAACCTTATGGGTGGTTGGGGTCAATCAACATTTTGGGATGGAAGCATCCGCATATTGTATTCTTTTTTGGCTGGCTTAGTGATTTATCGATCCAATTGGATTATTAAAAATAAGCTAGGCTTCATAAGCTTATCGATACTACTATTCCTGGCATTTATTATGCCTTTCAATGAATTAACATGGCTTACAGAACCATTGGTTGTTCTGTTCTATTTCCCATTGATAATTGCACTTGGGGCAGGAGCTGAATTAACAGACAGGCTTAGAAAGCTTTGCGTTTTTTCGGGAAAAATATCTTATCCACTTTACATGACTCATTATGCCGTAATATGGATGTTCTTAAATTATTACACCGCTAACAAACCGGATACGACTCAACTGTCATTTATCGTTGTTATTGGTACAATGCTATTGCTTGCAGTTGCATATCTTTTTATGGTTCTTTATGATATTCCTGTTCGAAAATACTTAACCGCAAAAAGAAAGCAGGTTTAACTTTTACGACTCATTAGACATAAACTTAACATTATAGAATTTGAAAACTAATTCTTAGGAATACTTTTTAAATAAAATTCATTTGTATTAAATCTAAATAAGAATACCTTTGCCCGCAGTTTTAAATCAAAACTCATGCAAGAACCCAATCCTCATAAAAACTTTTAGTAATGCTGCGCAAAATATTTTTCTGGCTGCATAAATGGCTGGGCCTGGCAACAGGCCTTGTAGTTCTAATTGTTAGTTTAACTGGCTGTATAACCGTTTTTTCGGACGAACTGAAAGAATACTTTTATCATGAAAGATATTATGTTGAACCTGAAAGGGATGGCAACTTTTTAAACTTTAGTCAACTTCATAACCAGGCACAGAAAGCTCTTGGTCCTGAAATTAAAATTTCCCGCTGTGAGATTTATCCAACCAATGGTCGTACATGGGTATTTAGGGCTTCATTAACAGACAAAAAAGGTTTTGGCTACTGGAATCACTACAAGTATTATTACAGGGTTTACATAAACCCATACAATGGAAAAGTTGTGCACATGGAAAATACACGAAATGAGTTCTTTCAAGTGGTACTGAATCTGCACATGAACCTGCTGTTGGGTGACACTATTGGTACCATGGTAACAGGAATTTCGGTGCTATGTTTTTTTATTCTTCTGTTATCTGGCTTTGTGCTTTGGTTTCCAAAGAAATGGAAATACAAAGCCTTTAAAAAAGGCCTTGTATTTAAGCCAGATGCAGGGAAAAAGCGAATGAACTATGATTTGCACAATATATTGGGCTTTTATGCATTAATACCGGCTATGCTTATCAGCATAACTGGCCTGGTTTTCGCCTTTTCGTGGGCTGACCAATCCGTTCAGTTTCTGGCTAACGGAGGGAAAGTTGCCGAAAAGAGAATTATCCCATTATCTACACCCAATGAAACCTATAACCCCCAACCCACCGATAGTGCGATTGCCCAAATTTTTAAACTGCACCCTCAGGCTGATGCGCTCTCTATTCGTTTTAGAGAGAAGAATACAGATCCCTTTGATGTTCAGGTACGACTAGCCAAGAATCGTACGCATCTCTTTGAATGGTATTATTTTGATCGTAACAATGGTAAAGTCCTAATGAGATATGGCGATCAGGATGTAAAGGGAGGAGAGAAGTTTAGAACCATGAATTACGACTTACATACTGGGGCTTTTACAGGAATACCTACTAAACTAGTTGCTTTCTTTGTTTCTTTAATCTGCGCTACTATGCCTATAACAGGTTTTTTAATCTGG
The DNA here is from genome assembly GCF_002736205.1 of Pedobacter ginsengisoli. Lineage (NCBI taxonomy): Bacteria > Pseudomonadati > Bacteroidota > Sphingobacteriia > Sphingobacteriales > Sphingobacteriaceae > Pedobacter > Pedobacter ginsengisoli. Next base: position 2,893,363 of record NZ_CP024091.1, read on the forward strand.
TACAATAGAGGAAAAAAAAGTAAAAAAAGCAAAAAAGTTGTTTTGGTATAAAAGAGTTTTTTCTTACGCTATTTTCCCAACATTGGTATAACTATCTATATAGCCCCTAGGCGAATGGCCTGTTACAGTTCTAAATACCCTATTGAAATTGGTAATACTATTAAAACCAGCATTGTAGGCAACCTCGGAGATACACCCGGCATGCTCACGAAAAATAAGGTTTTTACAGGCATCGTTTACCCTAACCTCATTTAAAAATGAAACAAAGGTGTGGCCAGTATGTTTTTTAAAATATCGGCAAAAAGCCTGGGGTGTCATAAAGGCGATATCTGCAATCTCCTCTAAAGATAGCTGGGTATTGTATTTTCCCATGATGTAATTGATGATCTTACTTAAACGCCTGCCTTCGCTTTCACTTACATTTAAGGAGTAAGTTTTGGAGCATAAAGGCTTTACCTGATCATCCATCTCTTGCAGCCTATCCATTAATTTTAAAAACCCAAACATTACGCTACTCCCAGTGGCATACTGGATATCCAGAATATGGGATGCAATGTTTTTTGATACCTTAAAAGGCACTTTAAAGCCCTCTTTGTGCTTTTTAAAGAAGGTTTTTAATGTCTTCATCTCTGGTAAATTAAACAAAGATGCCAAAATACCCTCAGGGTTGAAATATATAGAGCAGGCCTTTATACTTAACTCAGGATTGCCTTTAAAATAGTCAGGATTACTTTTAAAAAGATGAGGCATTTTTGAGCCAATGACAAAAATATCTCCTGCCTTAAAAGCGTGCATTTCGCTTCCGGTTATTAGTGTCCCTTCCCCCCTTTCAATAAAAGTGATTTGCCATTCATCGTGGCGATGCAGGTGCGGATAAAAATGAGCCATTTCAATATATTCTGAAATTACACTCCTATCATCGGGCACCAATATTGTGAATGGTAAAACTTTCATAGGCTTTGCATCAATTTATTTAATGATCCAATTTAATAATATTAACCCACATAATTTACACTTATAACAAAATGGGTTAAAATACGGTTACTTATCGATAAAATATTAGCAAAGTCTTTAGTTTATCTTGACACTACAAAAGGTAAAATACCTATTTCCGGCTGCTCATCAGAAATGATTTGACTAACCAATAAACCGGTAGCTGGCCCCAGGCTCAAACCCATCATACCATGACCGGTTGCTATAACAAGATTATTCTTTTTTACACTTTTACCAATATATGGTAGCCCATCTGGAGATGCCGGACGGAATCCGTACCAAATATCTTTTAGCAAAGGCATTGATGGTTTTAAATCAGGAAAGTAATTGGGTACAGCATCTACAATTCCTTTAACCCTATTCATATTTACTTTAGTATTAATCTTATCCAATTCCATTGTCCCCCCATATCTGATGCTGTCATTCATAGGTGTAATGGCTACCCTGGCCTCACATAGCAAAGCCGGTACTGTCAAACGTTGCTGAGGCTCGGGCTCCATAAAAGAATATCCTTTCCCTGGCATTAATAATACCTTTTCTCCAGCCATTTTAGCTACCGCTGGTGACCATGATCCTGTAGCGATTACATAATGATCTGCTTCCCAAACCTGATTTCCTGTAAACACCTTTAATATGCGTTTATTATCCGTTTCAATTCGGTCAACTTCTGGCCCCTTTACAATTTCAACCCCCACCTGAAGCAAATATTTATATAAAGCATTCATTAATTTACTGGGATACAAATGAGCATCGCAACGATAATGTACTGCACCTAAAACATCTAACTTTAAATCTGGTTGTAATTTCTTGCATTCATCAGCATCCAATATAGTCATCTCCAAACCAAGTTCAAGGGCTTTATCAACCAAATGAGCTTCTTCTTCTGCCGCCTTTTCAGTTTTGTAAAATGCAAGAATCCCTTTATGATTGAGTTCAAAATAATCAAGCTCCTTAGCTAGTTCATCATACAGCGATTTGCTTAACAGAGACAGATCTCGCAAGGGTATTGCAGATTTATCCAAGTGTTTTGTAGTGGCATGTCTAACGAATTTCAGTCCCCAATTAATTAAATTTGAGTCTAATGAGGGTCGCACATAAAATGGGCTCTTACTATTAAACATCCAGCGAATTCCTTGCTTAATCATTCCTGGTGCCGCTAATGGCACAAAATGGCTTGGCACAATCATACCTGCGTTACCATAAGAGCAATTATCAAGTGCATCTTCCTTATCCAGTATAGTTACCTTATGTCCTTTTTTTTGCAAATAATAGGCTGAACTTAACCCCACTATTCCAGCTCCGATAATTATAACCTTCGACATTCTTTTTATTTAATCGATAATTCACTAAATCACTTGAAATCCGTATGCATAGGGATCATCTTCTGCATCAATTTTGATGGTATTGTAACCATACACTTTTGCCCATCCCTCAACACTGGGTATAATGGCCTTTACACCATTAAGCTCAACTACATCCTCAACCCTGCCTATAAACTTGCTTCCAATAAAACTTTCGTGAATAAAAGTTTCCCCTTGTTTCAACTTGCCTTTTGCATATAATTGTGCCATACGCGCAGAAGTTCCAGTTCCACAGGGCGACCTATCAATTGCTTTATCTCCATAAAAAACTGCATTTCTGGCAGTAGAAGAGGGGTCTAATGTTTGGCCTGTCCACAAAACATGGCTACAGCCATTAATTGTTTCATCCAAAGGATGCACAAACGTGTATTTTTCATTTATTCTTTTGCGTATTGCCTGGCTCCAGGTTATGAGTTGTGAAGCTGTATAATTTTCGAGCCCCGGAAAGTGAGCCTGAGGATCTATGATAGCATAAAAATTTCCGCCATAGGCAACATCAAAAGTTAGCAATCCCAAGTCCGGGCATTCAATCTCCAGGTTTTCTGCGGCTAGATAAGACGCTACATTTCTAAGTTTTACTGATTTAACTTTCTTACCTTCTTGTTTGTATTCTATCAATACCAAGCCCGCAGGTGCTTCCATTCTAATCAATCCTGGCACTTTTGGCTGAATTAATCCTTCCTCTATTGCTATGGTAATGGTACCAATTGTTCCATGGCCACACATTGGCAGGCATCCACTTGTTTCTATAAAAAGAACCGCCACATCATTATCAGGATTGTGTGGTTGATAAAGTATACTTCCCGACATCATATCATGACCACGGGGTTCAAACATCAATCCGGTTCTGATCCAATCAAATTCTTTCAAAAAATGTTGCCGTTTTTCGCTCATATTAGCTCCCAGAAGCTGAGGGCCGCCTCCTGCAACCAATCTTACCGGATTTCCGCAGGTATGTGCATCAATACAAAAAAAAGTCTTACTCATGTGTCATTTTCTGATTTACTGTTCTAAGAATACCTAATGGATTTCCGTTTTTCAGTTCAGGTGGCAATAAGTCCTGCACCCAATCCTGATAGGCCAAAGGCCTTACAAATCGTTTAATGGCAGTTGTGCCTACCGAAGTAAACCGGCTATCGTTGGTTGCCGGGAATGGCCCACCGTGCTGCATTGCAGCACAAACCTCAACACCTGTTGGCACTCCGTTCAAAATAATCCTGCCCGTTTTGTCTATCAGTTTAGCTATTAAAGTATTAAAGAGAAGAAGTTCTTCCTGTTCAGCCATCAATGTGATGGTAAGCTGTCCTTTCAGTACATTAATCACATTTTCTAATTCATTAATATCTTCTGCAACTACAAGCAAAGAATATGGGCCGAAAATTTCTTCTTGGAGTTTCGGATTATTTATGAAATCAACAGCGTTAACCTCTGCAATTATGGCTTTTGATTGATTTTGCAACTCTTTATTTTCTGAGGTTGAAGAAGCCAATATTGAAACGCCTATCTCCTCTTCGATTTCAGATGAAACCTTATTATAGTTATTAGCAATGCCTTCGGTGAGCATGGTTGAGGAAGGAATTACATTTATTGCTTCAGCCAATGCAGCTTTAAAAGTTTCTAATGCTGCCGATTTAATGGTTAATAACAGACCTGGATTTGTACAAAACTGGCCTGCCCCTAAGGTAATAGAAGCTGCATATTTTTTAGCTAGTTCTGAGGTAGAAGTTTCTAATGCATCCGGGAGAAACACTACTGGATTTATGCTACCCATTTCAGCAAATACTGGAATTGGATGTTCCCTTTCATTTGCCAGTTGCACTAAACCCATTCCTCCTTTAAATGATCCTGTAAAAGCAACCGCTTTGGTCAGAGGGTGCTTCACTAAACCTGCACCAACAGCATAACCATCATCATAAAGCAAAGAAAAAACACCTTTGGGAATTCCGCACAATTCAACTGCCTTTACAATTGCCTGCCCTACTATTGCACTAGTCCCCAAATGGGCAGGATGAGCCTTTACTATTACGGGGCATCCTGATGCGAAAGCAGATGCAGTGTCGCCGCCAGCAACAGAGAACGCAAGTGGAAAATTACTGGCTCCAAAAATAACAACGGGCCCTATTGGAACTAGCATTCTTCTGATATCAGGTTTTGGTTGAGGTTGACGGTCTGGCAATGCGGTATCTATAATGGCATCTACCCACGAACCTTCACTCACTAAGCTTGCAAACATTCTGAGTTGCCCTGTAGTTCTTCCTAACTCGCCCTGTAAACGTGGTAAAGGCAAACCGCTTTCCTTTGCAGCCCGATTCACAAGAATTTCCCCTACCTTATTCAACTCATCTGCAATAGCATTAAGAAAGGCAGCTTTGATATCTTTATCAATAAAACGATAAGTTTGGAAAGCATCGACAGCCAATGCCAATGCACTTTCTACAAGGCTTTCGTTGGCTCTTGAAAACTCTCCTTCCAGTAACAGTCCGGTACTGGGATCTGCAGCTTTAAGGAATTCTCGATCACCTGTCTGGTAAAGCGAACCTATGATATTTTTTCCATTCATAATTCCTGGTGAGCTAATGCACCCCAAGATCCAACTGGTAATTCCGGACGGTTAGCCAGAGCATCATCAATAATTTTAAGCACTCTGGCTCTTTCATCGCCAGCTATAAGTAATCTTGGCGCACGAACAGTTTCGGTTCCAAGTCCTGTTGCTACTTCTGCCAATTTAATATATTGAACTAACTTAGGATGAATATCTAACTCTAAAACTGGTAAAAACCAGCGATAAATGGTCAGTGCCTCAGTAATTCGGTTAGCTTTAATTAACCTAAAAATTGCTACTGTTTCTTTTGGAAATGCATCAACCAAGCCAGCTACCCAGCCATGGGCACCCATTACAATACTTTCCATAGCGAGTGGATCAACACCGGTAAAAATCTTGAAACGATCACCAAAGCGGTTAATTAACCTTGTTACATTTGAAACGTCTCTGGTTGACTCCTTAATAGCCTGGATATTATCGTATTTTGTCAATACCTCAAACATGTCTAAGGTAACCTCGATTTTATAATCGACAGGATTATTGTAAATCATAATCGGCAGCTTGGTTGACTCAGCAATAGCACCAAAATAGGCCAGGGTCTCCTCCTTGGCTGCATTGTAACGCATTGGCGGCAATAACATTAAACCGCTAGCACCTAATGATTCTGCTCTATTAGCTACTTCAATGGCTTTTTTTGTGGTAGATTCAGCAATATTAAGTAATACAGGAACTTTCCCATCAACAAAATTAATGGTGTGAACCAATAGTTCATATTTTTCATCATCAGTAAGCACACTTGCTTCTCCGAGAGATCCACCTAGAATAATGCCTTCTGCCCCTGCCTCTAGCTGCGCAGAAATGTTCAGATCGAAAGTTTCAAAATCCAGTTCATCGTTAGCTGTAAATTTTGTAGTTACAGCAGGGAAAACCCCTTTCCATTGTATACCCATTGCAATCTTCTTTTAATTATTTACGATATTCAAAGCTAGGCTGGAAAATGGTATACCTGTTATTGGATTTTAACCAATATTAGTTTAAAATAGGCCAATTGACATTTCAATTGTTCCCTTAATAACTCATCGCCTAAAATTTATTCATAAAAATCTTTCGCAACAGATTTCCATTTTTGATAGAGCGACTTAACAACAACTCCCTCATTTCCGGATGGTTTAACGGCAGATAACTTGCCAGGAGTATTAACCCAATCGGCCTCCCATTTAGAAATCATCTTATAAAAATCATTTACTTCATTTGCAGGCCTGTTAAACCGATGGTTAATATTGATCTCTTTATATCTGGATGCAGAGTCCTTTTTTATTTCTTTACTTAAAAAATCAATAAACATTTTCCATCGAGGTTGATAGAAACTGCTAACTAATCCATTCCATTGACGAGCAGAATAATCATATTGGATCGCATTAGCATCATAAGGCCCCCATATGGTAAGAATACCTCTCGCATTCTTCTCGTAAAGATTCTTTTCTTCATTATTGCTCCCAATGGACCTGGCATCAGAAATCCACTTACCTAATAAGAATTCCTTTCTGGTTCCTAACAACTTATCAAAATCATGCATTAAGCCCATAAATTGTGTACTATACTTATTAAAATCACTAGCATTACCTACCAGATAAGCCTCTGCCATCTTTTTTTGAAGCGGAATTGCAAGATCTGCTAAGCATTGGCGCATCAAATCTACCAGATCATATTTGTAAGTATCTCTTTGTTGAATTACGAGCGATGTTTTCAATAACATAGAAGCTGCCTGCCACAAACTGGCAAAATGATATTTCTTTTCACTGTTAAGTGCCCCATTTGGAGATGCTCCATTAATTTTTAATGCAGGTCTTGCACATATTGCCGATTCCATAAAGGTTTCCACTCCATGTTTACCATATATAGTATTTAACAAAGTATCCCATGCTACAATGGTAGCTTGATCTATTTTTCCGTATCTGGACTTTAAGTAATTATGTAACCAGATCTTTGTATCAGGCTTTTCCATATACCATGCCATTTCACTTGCAGCCTCATAGATTATAGGATTATGCTCTATGGCTTCGGGAAACATACCAATGCCCTTAAAAGATTTACTTTGTTCGGGTTTATTAAGTAATGCCGGGTAGCGGCCCAATACGGCATCCAGGTCACCTCCCATCGCTGTATTACCTCCAAAATTGTGAATAATTCCCGCTATCCAAGGCCTACCCCAAAATGCATCGCTCCCTTTCCATCGTTGTGTATTAAGATCTAACATTAAGATTTTATCTTCTGGTATAGCCTCTACTATTGGTTTGCGCATACTCCAGGTTTGCATTGCAATAACAGCTTTTGGATCTACAGATGTTGTTGCCTGATAAATAGCCTTGCCGACTGACGAAAGGTAATGATCACCTTTTACGGGTGGTTCTCCCTCATGAAAAGGATCAGCGGCGTAGAAATGATCTGTACCAAAAAGCCTGGTCTGTTCTTCCAAAAAAGTTTTTGACATCCTGGCAAATAAAGGATCCAGTGGATCCAGCTGCGCTGTTCCCTCTCCAACATAAAACCAGATCGGTTTTTTTAGAATTTTTGCTTCTGGCTGTTTCTCTATCAGTTTAATTGGCACATAACCTGTAAAACCTTGTAAAATTGGTTTCATGCCAAGTTCGCGCTCACGCTGCAAGATCTTGTTTCCCAGCACAATACTTCGTCCAATCCATTTCTGGGGTAATGGTCCATAAATCCCTTCTATATTTGTCATCCATTGCCAGGCTTGATAAGCAGGTCCTACTAAAAAAGATCGAATTTCATTATCATTCATACCATATTGCCGTAAAGTCTGTTGCCATACGGCTTCCTGTCCAACAATTGCTAGCGGCATATTCACGCCATGTAAAGCCATCCAATCTATTTCCTTTTCCCAGCGCTCCCAATCCCACCAGGTCATAGAATAATTAAATGTGCAATAATTAAGATAAGCCCTGTCACGATATGGAGATGAAATTCTTATTTTCTTCTTGATTGAAGGTAATCTTGCAGGTAAGTCCATATTGTCTCCACACCAACTTTGCTGCATGTGACAATAATATTTCATATACCAATTAAGTGCCGATCCAATTGATACCGGATTGTTTCCTCTTAATACTACCTTCCCATTCTTATTTTCCAGTTCAAAAACATCATTCCCGTTATCAGCATTAATAAAATCAAAATCAATTTGATTAAAGTGATTGGGAAGTACTCTTTTTAATAATTCTTTTGTGGCTTTTAACCTTTGGTCATCTACTTTCCCTATCTGTAAATTTGAACTTCTTTTCTGTAAAGCAGAAGCTGTTTGAATGAGGAGGGTGCAAAATAACAGAAGTATTGAAGCAGTACTGGCAACTTTTTTAATCATATACTTTTTCTTTATTAACAAGTACCCCATCGCATGAATATGACTCAAAAAAAATTGAATATTTTATTCTTAATTGCTACTATTCCAGTGTTGGGTTAAATGTACCTCCATCCCAACCACTATTCTGAATCAAATTTGGGTTTTTATCAATCTCACCTTTACTAATTGGGAAAAAGTAATAGGAATTTGGCGTTGACATCACATTAGTTCCATTCCCCAAAAGGGGCATAACACTGTAAGTAAAATCCTCTGGTTTAAGCAAATAAACAGCACCATCTGCGGGATTCCTGCCATCTTTCAATATTGCCAACAACCCATTTTTAACCAATCCGTTCGTCTCATTTAAACTCCTGGTCCTTCGCAAATCATTGAAACGCTTACCTTCAAAGATAAATTCAATTCTACGCTCCCGATATATTGCCTTTCTCATTTCATCCTTACCTAAACTTGCTCCAAGTCCATAAAGGTTATTTTCTCCTGGCTCAATACCTGCACGCTTACGAATGCGAATCAATACATCTAATGCTTCATCCACCTTACCAGTTTCATTTGCGGCTTCCGCAAAATTTAATAAAACTTCAGCATAACGAAGTTCTATCCAATCTGTTTCATTGTTTGTTACGTCTGACTGTGTTAAAGTAGGATCCATCCCCTTTAGCGGATAAAAACCAGTTCTAGGGTAATTCTGCCCGGGACCAAACACATCATCCTGATGTGCTATACCAGCAGCAGTGTATTGTTTACGACCAGTTTTATCGCTCAGTTCATAAGAAGCCCCATTATATACTACAGAAGCATAAAATCTCGGATCACGATTCGTCCAATAAGTTTGCAGGTTGTAAATGTATTTTGAAGAAAGCCCAGGCTGAAAGCCATCCTTCATTGGATAAGCCTGGATCATTTCCCATACTGGCTGATCTCCTCCTGTACTATTTTTTGATTCACTTAAAGGCCTACAATGATCTTCTTGTCGTCCATTAGTTTTATTTGGTTTCTTAAATATAATGCTAAATATTGCTTCCTTGTTTCCTTTATTATTTTTATCCCAAATTCCGGAATAGTCAGAATTTAAGTCGTACCCTAGTACAGCTAACTGATCCTTTGCCTCTTTATTTGCCTCATAGGCCTTTATCCAGTCGTCATTGCTATATGGATTAGCCGGGTGAAATTGTGGACTAGCTTTATAAAGGAGAACTCTGCCCAAATATGCTATTACAGTAGCTTTATCAACTTTGCCTCTATTATTCCCAGTGTACTTATTGGGCAACAAGGTAGCAGCCTTTTGAAGGTCCGACTCTATAAAATCAAAACACTCTTTGGTCGAATTTCTTTTAACCATAAGGTTATCATTAATCCCTTGCGGTCTATCAATAATAGGTACTCCCCCATGATAGATAACTGTATTAAAATACAAAAATGCTCTCATAAAATATGCCTGCCCTTTAATAGGATTTTTGGCTGATGCCGATAAGCTACCCTTATCTATTTCAGTAAGCAAAACGTTTATATTTCTTATTGTTACATATGGCCATCTTTTAAATAAAGTCCCATTGGAAGTCACAGCATCCACGCCAAGATTCCCAAATGATTCGTCAGCATTACCACCATTATCGACTGGCCATCCGCCAAACACATTAGGATATATATTTGTTAAATAAGCCTGCGAAAGTTGTGTATCATTCCATACTTTATCCGGATCAATTGCACCCGTATTTTCCACATCTAGAATTTTCTTACATCCTGAAAAGGAAATAAGAAAAGATAGGAAACACATTATATAGATTATTTTTTTCATGTTAAATGTGCTAAAAAACAATATTTAATCCTCCAGTAAATCCTTTCATAATAGGATATGAGTCAAGGGCTAATTGCTCTGGATCATACGTTTTAAAAGCACTTAATGTGAGTAGATTAGTGGCGGTAAAAAATGCTTGAGCTTGTTTGATTCCAATTTTATTTATCCATTTTTGAGGCAAGCTATAAGAAATATTAACATTTTTCAATCTCAGATAGGCACCATTACCAATCCAAAAAGATGAAGGAGCAAATCCTAACTCTTCATACCCCCAGTCAATAATTTTAGGGTATTTTCCATTGGGATTTTCCCTCGACCAGGCATCTGTCCATAATCCAAAATAAGGTCTATCAAACTGAAATACGCCACCGTCAGGTGTATTTGCAGTAGTAACAATCTTATCGTAAGCACTTACCCCCTGTAACAGTATATCTACTTTAATGGCTCTCCATTCCGCTGATAAATTTATGCCATAATTGACGCGGGGTATTTGGTTATTTGAAAGATATGTTCTGTCATTCGCATCAATTTTTCCATCAGGTCCTTCAGAATAATTTACTCCTCGAATATCTTTAAATAGTAAAGCCCCAATCATAGGGTCTCTTCCAAATTGTTTAAAGCCTTTAGCTTTTAGCTCATCTACAATACTTTGATCTCTGATGATCCCTTCAGAGATATACCCATTCAATCTATTGGTTGGTTGGCCAACCTGGCTGCGCCATGTTCCTTGTACTATTGCGGGCTCATCATAAACTACCCATTTATCTTTGGCATAACCTATATTTGCTCCTATTAAATATGAAATTCCTCCAGCCTTGGTGTGATATTGCAAACTAAAATCAAAACCATTAACATCTTTTTTAGCATAGTTTACCTGCGGTAAAACAGCCCCTAAGGTACCGGGCAATGTCTGCACTCTTGTTTGGAAAATATCTGATATCCTACGCTTAAAATAATCAAATACCCCATATAGTTGTCCATTAAACAAGGCAAATTCGAGACCTAGATCATATGAACTTGTTTTTTCCCAGGTTATATCAGGATTTGGAAATCTTCCTTGTGCTATCCCAAGCTCGTAATTGTCACCAAACATATATGACGACCCTGGATAATAATTGTTTTGCCATTGATAAGCGGCTATACTTCCATCAGTAGTACCGTCATTACCTGTTGTACCATAAGAAGCTCTTAATTTTAGTTCACTAATAAAATCCACATTAAAGAACATTTCTTTTGAAATGCGCCAGGCGGCAGATGCTGAGGGAAAAAATCCGAAACGATGGCCTGGTTCAAATAAATAAGATCCATCTTCTCTAAAGGAAAACTCAGTAATATATTTGGAATCATATTCATAGTGTATTCTACCAACCCACCCTAACCTTGAATTTGCGCCCTCACTACCACTAAAGTATCTGTCAGTAGCATCAGGTGAGGCCACAAGTATCTGATCTATATCGCTTGAAATCAGTCGACCTGCAGAGCCCGACAATATTTTTGAATTTCCTTCACTTTGCTCATATATTAAGTTCGCTGAAATAGCATTTTGACCAAAGGTCCTGCTATAATTCAAAAACCAGTTTAATTGGTATGAATTCGCAAAGTTTACATTTTCAACTATTGATTCTAACGCATTACTTAAATTATGAATGTTTGGATTCTCCATATCCAGGCCAACGGGCAAATAATTCCTTGCACTTACCCCATCAGTTTTAAACTTAATAGGATAGGATTTATTGAATTTGATAAAAGACTTATTATTTCGGGTTTTAACATTATAGTTACCCATAACTCTGGTACTTAAACCGGGAACGAAGGGTATTTTTAAATCGATATTCAAAATACCATTCAGGTTATTATATATTGTTTTACGATAGCCAGCATTATAAATTGTTTCTACCGGATTCCATCCTCCACTGCCTATTGCGGGGAATCCTTTCGGATCTAACCTATCAGTGGTAGTACCATCAAGCGTAGCATAAAAAGGAAAAAGCCTGGACCAATTGAAAGTAGTCCGATAAAAATCTTGGACCGTTTGACTTTCCTCTAGATCGTAAGGCCAGTAAAACCGATCAAGGGCTCGCCTGTAACCATTCAGATTCAACCCTATTTTTAAATTTCTGGAAATGACAGCATCTACCTTGCTTCTAAAATTGTATCTGTTATAATCGGTATTTTCAAAAGAACCATTTGCCTTGTTAAAACCAGCCAGCATAAAATATTGAATCTCCTCACTTCCCCCAGAGACAGTTAGATCGTGCTGCTGGGAGGTGGGATTTCGCCATATATAATCCATTAGTTCATATGATTTATCTTTATAATAATCAAAAGCTGCTTGACCATAAGGTAAAGTACCAATTGATTGTCCAGCAATTTCTTGCTGATGTATATACTGATTGTTTTTATAGATCAATTCATCTGTTGCGCTATATCCCGGAATAGGTTTGGTTGTACGATCTGTAGTAAAATAAGTCTTCACTGTAAATTCAGCTTTTTGATTAACTCCTCCTGACCTTGTTTTCACTAACAACACGCCATTTGCCGCTCTTGAGCCATAAATTGCGGCTGTCCCTGCATCTTTTAACAAGGCAATAGATTCCACCTCATTTGGATCTAAAACATCAAAATCAGTTCTGGAAGCAATAACATTGTCAATTACCACCAGAGGATAGGTTCCCCCGGTTCCTGAACCAACTCCACGAACCAATATATTCGAGTTTGCGCCTACAAACCCTGAATTGTTAACAATCTGTGCCCCAGGCAATCGGCCTGCAAGTAAATTAGATAGACTTGAAGTTGGAATGGTTTGAATATCTTTTGCATCTAAAGTTGAAACTGCACCGGTAATACTTGTTTTTTTTTGCGTCCCATAGCCTACTGCAACTTCAACAGCCTCAAGATCATTTGGTTTCAAGGACAAGCTAACTTGCATATCCTCGGCAACATTAACCTGTTTTGTATTGTAACCCACAAATGAGATGAAGAGCTCTTTTTCTTGATCAAGCACTTCGATAGAAAAATTTCCAGCTGAGTCAGAAATTGTTTTTTTTTGTGTTCCTTTTACCTGAATGGTTGCACCAGCTAATGGCCTCTCTTTTTCATCAAGAACAATTCCCCTTACATCAATGGAGGTTGACGTAGATTTAGGACCAAATGTCATTACGTCCTGTTCCCGAAGAACAATAGTTTTATCTTTAATGGTATAAGTTAATTGTTGATTTTTTAAGCTTATTTTAAGCACATTTTCAAGTGGGGTATCATGAAAATCTGCATCAAAAGGAGTTATATTCTTTAATTTTTTCTCTGACCAGATAGTTCCATACCCTGTTTGTTTGTAGATCTCATCGAAGAGTTCAGATAATGATGTGTTTTTTTTTACATACGTAATACGTTGAGAAAAGCCTGTCGCAGAAATGAGCAACATACCAATGATTAAAAGAATAACATTTAACCTCATTGTCAACAATATTTTAAGCATGTAGCTAATTAATTTTTCATTGTTTATTCTTAATAATGATGGTTCTTCCTTTAAGTTCAAACGATGCTTCTCCTGTAAGTTCAAGCATTTCCAAAACCTTAGAAACACTTACATACTTTGTCATTACTCCCCCAAATTCAATAGTTTTAAGTGAAGAAGACTGGAACTCTACATCAACATCATACCATCTTGAAACTTTCCTCATAATACTTTCAAGAGTTTCTGTCCTAAATCTGAAATAGCCGTTTTTCCAGGCTATTATATTTTCTACATCAACAGTCATAATTTTCATCACTCCATTTTCGTTGATGGCCTGTTGTTTTGGTTTTAATAAAGTACCATTTACATCAACACTTCCTTCAAGAAGAGTCGTTCTCGTTCCTAATTCATCCTTATAACTATTAACATCAAAATGAGTCCCATACACCGTAACCAACTGGTTATATGACACTACCCTAAAAGGTTTCGTTTTATCTTTAGCAACCTCAAAATAAACCTCCCCAGTTATAAACACTTTACGCTCCTTTGATTGGGCAAAATTAATGGGGAATTTAATTGAAGACGCTGAATTTAGCCAAACATGGGAGTTATCTGGCAAAATCACCTGGTATTGTTCACCTTTAGCCGTTGTTAATGTATGATATTCCAATTCCGTGGACTTCCCACCAGCAACCTGTTTATAAATCAGTTCTCCTTTTGAATCTTTCTGTACCTCGACTCCGGCCTCTTTCAACAACCCGCTATTGACCGCAGATGATAGCAGAATCTTTTTCCCATTTGCAAGGGTTAGTGTTGCCTGACTATGACCTGGTGGGATATCACTTTTACTAACTTTTGCAGTCTGTTGTAGAGATTTTTGATCACGTTTTAAATACAATACTCCTGCACCTATAGCGCAGATGAAGATAACAGCCGCAGCAATACCTCCCCAAAATTTAAATATGGCTGGGCGCTTAGGCCCTAACTCTTTCTTTATGTTATTAAAAATAGCTTGTCTGTGTACTTCTTCATTGCTTGCAAGCAAAGCAGAAACTTCTATTGGGTCATCTGTAGTTTGATTAAACCAATTCTCAAACTCATCTTTTTCTTTCTTGGTAAGATTACCCTGAAGATATTTATGGGCAAGCTCCTGAAGCTTGATCTTATCCGTTGTTTTTGTCATCTTTCTATGTAGATATATATTGATAAGTACCCTAACTTAACTAAATGATACAAAAAATAATCATTTTAGAGCAGGAAACTAAAAAGGAAAGTGTGCAGTCCTGCGCGAAGTATTTTCTTTGTTCTGACCAGATTCGAATTGACTGCCTTTTCTGACATCCCCATTTCATAGGCAATTTCCCTATGACTTAGCCCTTCTTCCTTATTCATACGATAAATAAGAGCGCTCTTTTCCGGAAGTTTGCCAACCATCTCTTCAAGTGCAGTACGAAGTTCATCAAAATCGAGGTATTGCTGAGTTGAATCATCCAGCAGATCATAAGCAGGTGCATTGCTTTCTTCAGCTAATCTTTTAATCCTTTCTCTGCTTAAAAATTTAAGTACTCTGTATTTTATGGAAACAATTAAGTAGTTTTTAAACTCTGACTTGATCTCCAGCTGATCTCTTCTTTTCCATAAAGAGACAAATACATCCTGTACAATATCTTCAGCAGCAATCATGTCACCAGTTTTTTGAGCTGCATAATACAATACCTGCTTCCAATACCGGTTGTAGATTTCTGCAAACGCATTTTCATTACCTTCACAAATTAATGTGATCAACTCTGAATCAGTAAAATCAGGATATACCTTCATAATAATTAACCCTTGATCAGACTACTTTATAATAAATCCCCTGTCCCAAAAAAGATTTTTATTAAATTAATAAATTATAGTTAATGTTCTATATAAAATTAAGCATTTGATTTTTGCTATTTCATAAATATAAGAGGGTTATTAACGAAAATATAAATTACAGGAACACTTTTATTAAGAATTTTCATCAAAATATTAAGTGAATTTGGCAAACGTTTACAATTATGTCTTTTAATAAAAAACGGGGTAATTCACATTACCCCGTTTACAACCAACATTAATAAAAAATTACACTCTATAATTCAGGATTAAATGTACCACCCCAGGCGACATTCTGCTTTAGGTTAGGATTTTGATTAATATAATCTAACGGAATTGGGAAGAAATAGTAAGTATCAGGCACTACCATAGCCTTGGCTCCTGAGGTTATCAGTTCTGTAACTGTATAACCAAAATTTTCCGGCAACAATGAGTAAGCCGCAGCACCATTTATGTCAGCTGGAGTTAGCTGATCTGCAGTACGACCATTAACTGTAGTAGCCATCATACCATACTTATGTATCCCATTTAATTTAGTGGCAAACAGACGATGGCGGCGTAAATCCCAATAGCGCTTTCCTTCAAAAGCAAATTCCAGGTACTTTTCATCTAAAATGGCTGTCCGCATCTCCGTACGGTTCATACCTGCCTTTAAGCCATACAAGTTATCTGCTCCCGGCAAAATACCAGCACGCTTTCTTATTGCGATCAATGCTGCCAAAGATTCATTACTGTTCCCTGTTTCATTTGCACTTTCGGCTAGGTTAAATAGCACTTCTGCATACCTCATTTCGTTCCAGTCATAATCACTGGTTGTAGGTGGCGCAGGTAAAGCTAAATTTAAACCTTTGCTTGTAAAAAAACCTGTACGGTAGCTGTTCTCTCCCTGAATTGCAAAACCGAATGCATCAAGCGATGAGGCTATATTCTTCATAGTGTATTGACGACGCCCTGCTTTGCCGCTTAAAGCAAAAGGAGCTCCATTATAGACAATGGTCTGAGCAAAACGCGGATCCCTGTTTAACCAGAAACTTTGCTCATTGTAAGTATAAGCAGATGTTGGATCGGTTATTTTTTTCCCATCCAACATGGGATAAGCCTGTACCAAAGCCCAAATAGGCTGATCACCACCTGTTGCATTTTTCGATTCAGAAAGGGGACGAACGGCATCATCTCCACGTAAATTTGTTTTACCTGGATTAAGGCCAATTATAGACAGCACACATTCTTTATTACCCTTTACAGTAAAAATATCACTATACTTATCTAATAGACCATAGCCGTTTGCGTCTAAAAAAGCTTTGGCTTCACTATTTGCCTGATAAGCTGTAGCCCAGTACTGATTGTCGTAAGGATTAGCAGAATTAAATTGTGGAGATGCTTTGTACAACAAGACCCTACCTCTAAATGCTTTAACCGTTGCCTGATCTATTCGGCCCCTGTCATTTCCACTATATTTTGGAGGTAAACCAGCCTCCGCATCATTCAAGTCACTTTCAATAAATGTAAAACACTCTGCTGTTGAATTTCTTGGCACTTTTAATTCATCATTTAACCCCTGTGCTTCTTTAATAATAGGAACGCCACCATAGTAAACTACAGTTTTAAAATATAAAAATGCCCTCAAAAATTTAGCTTGAGCAACTAAATTACTCTTGGTCGCATCAGGTAAGGTACCCGTAGGTATGGAATTTATAAAAATATTAAGTTTTCTAATGGCTTGATATGGCCAAAAAATTCTAGAGCTATTTGGGGTAATGGCATCTGCACCGGTAATACCCCCACTCTCGTCTGCCGAGTTCCCATCATTTACAGGCCAGGAGTTAGGCAATGAGCTACTATATAGATTGGCCAAATAGGCATTGGATTGTGATGGATCATTAAAGACACCCTCAGGTGGATACTGGCTTAAATTTTCAGCTTCATCCAATACCTTTGAACAACTATTAAAAACTATGGCTATCATAAATGCACATAGCAATGTATATAAATTGAATTTTAAAATTTTCATATTTTTTATAGATTAAAATGTAACATTTAAACCTGCTGTGTAAGTTTTCATTAAAGGATAGGAATCTAGGCGTTCCTGCTCAGGATCATATTCTTTAAAGGCTGTAGTTACAAATAGGTTAGTACCATTAGCAAAGACTCTGACTTTTTGTAAACCAAGGTGTTTAACCCACTTTCCAGGCAGCTCATAACCCAAGTCTATATTTTTTAGGCGTATGTAAGACCCATTGCGAATCCAGAAAGTTGAAGGTCCCCCACCGACATTTTGGTCACCAAATAAATCTGATGCCATTGGGTACTTAGCATTAGGTGTTTCAGGAGTCCAGTAATCTCTGGCCCATATTGCGAAATATGGTCTATCTCCTGTTTGGAAGACACCTCCTGATGCGGTATTACCGGTGTTCACAATCTTGTCATACGCAGCTACACCTTGAAAAAGGGTAGATAATGAAATCCCTCTCCAGACTAAACGAAAGCCAAAACCAAAATTAATACGAGGTGTTGCATTATCAGATAAGTAACTCAAATCATTATCATCAATTTTGCCATCTGGACCCTCAGAGAAATTTGCACCTCTGATATCTTTATATAAAACATACCCCAACCTCGGTTTAAGACCATATTGCGTGTAAGTCGAAGGCAGGGCATCTAATTGTTGCTGAGTGCGGATAATACCTAATGACTGTAGCCCGTATATTCTGTTGTTTGGGCGACCGATCACACTCCGCCAGTTGTTTAAATAGGTCCCATCCGTTAAAGCAGCGGCTTGATCTAGAATATCCCATTGATCTTTGGAATAACCCATGTTCGCAAAAACAGAATAGTTGATCTCTCCTTTCGTGTCGCTCCAGGCGGCCGAAAATTCAAAACCCTTCCAGGATCTTGCAGCATAATTTACAGCCGGTAAAGTAGCACCTAAAGTATTGGGTGTTGATGCTAATCTTGCTCCTAAAATATTAGTGGTTTTTTTATTAAAATATTCTGCAGAACCGGTTAACCTATTGTTTAAAAAACCAAAATCTAAACCAATGTTTAGCATTTTTGTAGTTGACCAGGTGATATCCGGATTTGGTAAAGTTCCTGGGGCAAGACCATCAGCCAGACTTGATCCAAAAACAGTACCAGTAGATTTTGTAAAATTCTGGCTCCATTGAAACGGAGCAATCGCATTAGATGAAGTACCAGATAAATCATTACCTGAAGTACCATAGGATCCACGTAATTTTAATTCAGATAACCATTTTACATCTTTCATGAAATTTTCTTCTCCTAAACGCCATGCTGCTGACACAGATGGAAAAAAGCCCCACCTTTTTCCCGGCGCAAACCTGAAATTCCCATCTTCACGGAACGAAAACTCAGCTATATATTTGTCTGCATAGCTGTAATTTAAACGACCAATAACTGAGGAACGTGTCTCTATACCTTCACCTCCTGAAAAAGTACTATTCACTGCATCATCTGAAGCATTAAAAAGCTGATCAATATTATTGACAAGCAACCTTTGTCTCATACCTGACAAACTGGTACTATTTGTTCTAGCTTGTTCGTAAACAGCCATAGCGTTTACAGCGTGCTTTCCAAAAGTTCTATCATAGTTTAAAAACCAGTTTAAGGTATAGGCGTCTCCCAATCCAAATCCATGTCGGATATTTGGATAATTATTGCTCATGGTGTGAATATTAATTTGTGTAGGATTAATTGGTCCTGGAACAAATTTATTATTGGGACTATTGGTATTTGATTGAAATTTATAAACTTCATTGAAAACAACAAATGATTTAATATTATTGTCATTTGCATTATACTGCGCCTGTAAGGCAGTTGATAAGCCGGGCACATAATCTGCTAAATCTAAGTCGAAGCGTAAAATCCCATCCAGATTACGTATCTTATTGTGAATATAAGCCGGACTATTGTTAACAGCCCAAACAGGGCTCCAGGAGCCTGCAATTACCGGAAAATCACTGATGTTCATAGATGGGTTTCCAGTGGCATCTACATAAAAGGGATACAAGCGGGTCCAGTTAAAAGTAGCACGGTAAAAATCTCCAACAGTTGTACTTGATGGGTCATCGTACGGCCAGTACCATCTGTTGTAATTACGTTGGTTACCACTCAGGTTTAAGTTAATTTTTATTCTTTTTGATACATTGGCCGTAATATCTGAACGAAAATTATAACGATTAAAGTCTAAATTATTATATGAACCATTTTCTGTATGATAAGATAAGTTCATATTATACTGTATGATTTCTGATCCACCACGTAAGCCTAAATTATGTTCCTGAACAGTTGGATTACGCCATATGTAATCGTTAATGCTATAGTTTTTATCTTTAAAATAATCAAAAATATCCTGCCCATAAGGCTCAGCAACACCTTTTCCCCTTGCCACATTATTATCATATCTTAACTCTTCTGTTGCGGTAAAATCCTGTTGCTTCTGAGTGGTATTGGAAAATGAAAAGGAGTTCGAATAATCAAAAGTTGGTTTTTGAACAAGTCCTTTTTTTGTAGTAATTAAAACTACACCATCACCTGCTTTTGAACCATAGATTGAGGCAGTTGCCGCATCTTTTAAAATGCTGATATTTTCTACCTCATTCGCATTTAACGCATCAAAATCAGCTTTCGATTTTATGATTCCGTTAATCACATACAGTGGTTCAACAAAACTACCGCGTATGCGAATGGTTGAGGCAGCGCCAGCTAAGCCTGATGAACCCACAATTGTGGCTCCAGGTAGCCTTCCTGCTAATGCATTTGATAAGTTACTAACCGGAATGCTGGCAATATCACCTGTCTTTATAGTACTAATAGCTCCTGTTACACTTACCTTTTTTTGTGTACCATATCCCACTACAACTATTTCATCTAATTTTTTATTATCCTCCTCCAGCGTAATCGATAATACTGTTTTCTCATCTGCAACAGTGAGCTTTTTTGGCAGAAAGCCAATAGCGGTGAAAGATATAACATCTCCCGTATTAGCTGCGATCTGGAAATTACCCTTTCCATCCGTTTGTGCAGAAGCACCGGTGCGCTCAACCTTAACGCTAATACCTGGTAGGCCTTCTCCCTTTTCGTCTACCACTTTCCCTGTAATGGTGGCAAAAAAAGCCGTATTTTGTTTTAGCCGTTTGTCTAACAGTTCGTTTAGAATAACTGCTCTTTTGGCAACATATTCTCTGCTGCTGTTGGGTGTTAAGTTGGCATTAATCGGACGATTTGATTCATATGCTTCCGATGATGTTACACTTCCACCCAATAATACAAGCAGAAAAGCAGATGCCCTACAAAAAAGTAATTTTTTAAGTTTCATACATTTGGTTTGTTTGTTGGTTAGTGATTATTGTTTGCTTGCTGCCCGATGTTCTTTCCCAATATTGGCCAATACTATTGGGTTAGTTCACATTCCTGCTGGCAGGCATTTATTATCAAGTACCTCGAGTAAACCAAATGATTCAAAAAAAATAAAAAAACTTTTTAGTGTTGGATGGCACATCCTGATTGGAGGAAATAATTAATTTTGTTTATACTAAAGAATCCAATGAAAACACCTGTCTTATTTCTTGCTTTAATTGGCAGTTTGATATTATTCAGCTGCTCTTCTTCAGAAAACAAGGCTAACAATTCTATCAAAGACAGCGTCAATGTGTCTACAGAACAAGCAACCGAAAAAGCACAAACAGATTCTGAAGCCATTCCTAAAAACCCAAATCATGAAAACACGGTCAATCTTGTTAAACAAGTATTAAATGTTATGTTTAAGGATGATGTCTCTAAAAATCTGATTGAAGAAAAAAGCAGAAAATTTAAATTCTTTGAATATGATCTAAACGATGATCAAAAAAAGGAAATTCTTGTTGGTTTATCTGGATCCTATTTTTGCGGATCAGGTGGATGTACAATTTTATTATTGGACTCGCAGGGAAAACTAATCAATAAATTTACTGTTACGGAAGCTCCGGTTCTAATCACCCCTACTACCACTAGCGGATGGAAAGATTTAATATTGCATAGTAACGGTAATGATCATCTGGTTAAATATAATGGTAAAACCTACCCTTCTAATCCAAGCGTTCAACCGGTTTACCCTTCAACACCCAAACCCAATGCGATAAAAGGTCTGGATATTGAAGAACAAAGTTATTCCTGGTAGTTCTCTGTTAGTCCAATGATGACCATCTAGGCCTCTACCGCATTATAAGTATCTATTTTTTTGGCGCATTAACTTTGTTCGATTTCCTTTAAGCTATCCATTTTCTTGTAAGCTAAGAATCCTTTAATGTCCTCAAAATGCTCCCGTACGCGTTTATTACCAAACTCAAATACTTTTTTTGCCAAACCATCCAGGAAATCCCGATCGTGTGATACCAAAATCAGTGTTCCATCAAAATCCTTTAAGGCATCCTTGATAATATCTTTGGTTTTCATATCCAAATGGTTTGTCGGCTCATCCAGTATCAAAACATTTACAGGTTCCAGTAGTAACTTGATCATAGCCAGGCGTGTTTTTTCTCCTCCTGAAAGCACCTTAACTTTTTTTGTAGTATCATCTCCACTGAACATAAAAGCACCTAAAAGATCTTTAATTTTTATTGTGCCATCACTTATTGGAATCTGATCAATCGTTTCAAATACTGTTAAATTCTCATCCAACAAGGCAGCCTGGTTTTGAGCAAAGTATCCAATTTTAGCATTGTGGCCAACTTTTAAATTCCCCTCAAAATCGATCTCGCTCATGATGGCTTTAATCATTGTTGACTTACCTTCACCATTTTTACCCACAAAAGCCACTTTTTCACCCCTTTCAATAACCATAGATGCATTTTTGAACACCACATGATCACCATACGTTTTGGTAAGTTCTTCAACTACTACAGGATATTGACCTGAACGTGGTGATGGTGGAAATTTCAATCGCAATGCTGAAGTATCGACTTCATCGATCTCGATAACATCAAGCTTTTCCAGCATCTTAACACGCGATTGAACCTGCAAGGTTTTTGAATACGTCCCCCTAAATCGGTCTATAAATTCCTGGTTGTCAGCAATAAAACGTTGTTGTTCCTCGTAAGCTTTCAACTGATGCACACGACGTTCAGCACGCAACTGAAGATAATGGGTATATTTGGCCTTGTAATCATATATTCTACCCATTGTAACCTCAATGGTACGATTAGCAATGTTATCTACAAAAGTACGATCATGCGAGATCACCATAACTGCCTTTGCCGAATTGATCAAAAAATCTTCCAACCATTGTATACTCTCAATATCCATGTGGTTGGTCGGCTCATCAAGTAATATGAGATCAGGTTTTTTCAACAGAATTTTAGCCAATTCAATACGCATGCGCCATCCACCAGAAAACTCAGAAGTTTGGCGGGTAAAATCCTTACGTTCGAAACCTAAGCCTTTTAACACCTTTTCTACCTCGGCATCATAATTGACCTCCTCGATTGAATAAAATTTCTCACTCAATTCCGACACGCGCTCGATCAGCTTCATGTAGTCATCGCTTTCGTAATCCGTCCGAATAGTCAACTGCTCATTAAGCGCATCAAGCTCTTTTTGCATCTGATTAACCTCCTCAAAAGCTTTCATCGTTTCTTCAAAGACTGTAACCTTATCCTGGGTAAGCAGATGCTGAGGCAAATATGCTATTACCGCATCCTTCGGACCGGTCACATTGCCACTGGTAGGTTTGGCCACATCAGCAATGATCTTTAAAATAGTCGACTTGCCTGCACCATTCTTACCCATCAGGGCAATCTTATCGTTCTCGTTTATTGAAAAGGTTACGTCACTAAACAGGGTGGTTCCTCCAAATGAAACGGAGATGTTATTTATATTAATCACAGTATGGAATATTGAATCATCACAAAAGATAAAAATAAAGCCTTAACAATAAAATCGTTAAGGCTTTTATGCACTCAAAGATACGGTTAAATCTAAAAACTTCGTGCAGCACCTGAAATATTTGTCATACATTCCAATCAATTTGGAACCGATGCAAGAATCATTTTGAAATATTATAAGAAATCGCAAGATTTTTTAAAACCGATGTAATAAAAACAGTAAGTACTTGATTTTACAAAAATACCCGTTCGATAATCCGGACGGGTATTTTTGTATATAGCTGTTTTCACCATATTACTGAGAAGCATTTGGGAAGTCAGAGATTTGGTTACAAAGTCCCTTAATTGGGGTACATCAGTCTTAATTTTCATTCAGAGCTTTGTATTAATAAAAAATCGCAATATGAGTATGTTGAAAATTTTAATCGTTGTGACCAATGTCAATGCTTATGCAAGCGGCAACCTTGAAACAGGTTTGTGGTTAAGCGAATTAACGCATATCTACCACGCACGCAGCAAAGGAAAAGGGATATGTGCCGATATCGATGCAGATGAAGCAGCTTTTATGTATGCTTCACAGAGAGCATTTTATGCAGTCATGTAATCTTTATGTCGCAGCCTGAGATCGCTGCCTCTGTGATTATAGAAGCTGCTGAAAAAGCATCGGAAATTTAGTTTTCATTTTTTTACCTCGTGCTTTTGCTTTTATCTAACTAATGCTATTTGATTAGGAGAGACTCCGTATTTCTTCTTAAAAATAAAGGAAAAATGAGACAGATCTTCAAAGCCAACTTCAAGGTAAACCTCAGTTGGTTTTTTCTTTTTTTCGGATAAGTGATAGTGAGCTAATTCAAGCCTTTTCTCAGTCAACCATTTTTGAGGGCTTGTATGGAATAGCTTCTTGAAATCCCTATTGAAAGTAGATAAACTTCGGCCTGTTAAGTACCCCAATTTTTCTAGTGACATATTGAACATAAAATTCCGTTGCATAAAATCCACCAGGTCAATCTTTCCGGGAGCATCAAAATTTGCCAAAACACTATCTACCTCTGGGTTTATTATTCTTAGAATGCTAATTGCTTCTATAATTTTTAAGGAAGCAAGGCTTTCGGGAAATTCTCCCTCCATATTGAAATAGGGTATCAGCGAAGCCAGGCAGCTTTCTAATAAGGGATGGTTACTAAAACTGTATATTTTCTGTTCATTCTGTATATCTTTTCTGATCTCTATTTTTTCATAAAATTGCTTCAGTCTATCGGTTGATAGATGCATCACCACTGTTTTATGCGGCAGTCCATTTTTTGGATAATTGATGATCGTTGCCAGTTCATTTCTTGGGATCAGAAAAATATCTCCGGTTTTGAAATAAAATGTTCGGTCTGCCTGTATGATCTTTGTTTCTCCAGAAATAAACCAAACCAGCATGTGATCATCGAACATCAGGTCTGATTTGAACAGTTTGTCTTCAAAGCTGGAAAGCTTAATGTCTTTGGTCAAATATTTGGATAAATGCTCCATCGGAATAAAGTTATTTGTTTTAGGCGAATTTCTTTAATGAAATCCGCCGTTATATTAAACACATTGGCCGCCATCAATTAAATATTCTGATCCGTTAATAAAAGCGGCATTATCACTTGCAAGGAAGGCAATTAATTTGGCCACTTCTGCTGGTTTACCAAACCTGGATAAAGGAATGGTGCTGGTCATTTGGTCTTCAAGTTTTTGATCCAAACCGATTTTATCCATGATTGCTGTGGAAACAGGACCAGGGCTAACTGCGTTTACCCTGATCTTGCGATCTGCCAGTTCTAGTGCGGCAATCTTCATAACTGCGTTTAAAGCAGCCTTGCTTGCCGCATAAACCGAGGCCTGAGGAGGAGAGATATGTGCAGAGGTAGACGATAATAGAATTACAGAGGCATTTATATTCATAATTGGGATAAATTTGCTCAGCGTAAAATAGGCTCCTTTGAAATTCACGTTCATCACCTCATCGAAAATCGTTTCTGGCATTGTTTCAATTGTCGAGAATTTTGTAATTCCTGCATTTATCAGCAGGATATCTATCTTGCCAAATTTTCTCGTAACGTCATTTACCAAAGCATTGATATCCGTTAGGTTAGACTGATCAGCTATAAGGCCGGTTACGTTCAGTTCCTGTGCTGCTCGCTCAATCGCTTCTTTTCTTCTTCCTGTGATAATAACTTTAGCGCCATTTTCTTTCAACTCTTTTGCGGTAGAATAACCAATTCCACTATTGCCGCCAGTAATAACAGCGACTTTTCCATTTAAACTTTTCATCGTATTTGCAGGTTAGTTAACTTTGAAAATAATCCCTGTCATTTTTTCGGTTAAATCCCAAAGCTTTTTAGCATTCACTTGATCAAGCGAATAGGGTTGTACCCCTCTAGTGCCAAGACCATTATCTTTCTCGAAATGACCAAGATCTAATGCTGCGATATCACAATCTTCACAATAAACACCTCCAATATGATCAAGCATTGGACTGGTTGCGCACCATACCGTAGTAGCTGCTCCCTGTGGAATGGTCTTAAGGCTGGCTACGATCTCTGGCTTAATATCACCATTCTCATCAAAAAAGCCCATTTGTTTAAATAGTTCTATATCTGCACTTCTGGCCAGTTCGGTACCATGAATAGAGCCTGGATGCAATGAATATGCTCTTACATTAAACATCCTTGCCAAATTATCCAGTTCAAGCGTGAACAGGTTGCTAGCTGTTTTAGATTGTCCGTAGGCCTGAAGCGTTTGGTATTCCCTATGTTCGAAGTTCGGATCATCGAAATTGAATGGTGCCATTTGGTGGCCATAAGAAGATACATTAACCACCCTTGCTCCGTCTGCTTTTTTAAGGGCAGGCCATAACCTGGATACGAGTTGAAACTGCCCGAGGTAATTGGTAGCCAATTGCGATTCGATGCCACGAGAGTCTCTTTGCAATGGTATCCACATAATACCTGCATTGTTGATTAGTAAATGAACAGGTCTTCCCGTTGCCATAAATTTCTCTGCAAAGGCATCAATAGATGCAGGATCAATTAAGTCCATTTCCTCCAGTTCTACATTAGCAATGCCTGCCAAATTCCTTTTAGCTTTTTCCAAATCCCTGGCCGGAACGATAACGGTAGCGCCTGCTGCCGAAAGTACTTTTGTTGTTTCCAAACCGATACCAGCATTACCACCAGTTACGATTGCAATTTTTCCTGTAAGGTCGATACCTTTGATTACTTCATTAGCGGTTGATGATGCATTAAACCCCGAACCTAGTGGGTTTTGTAATGCACCTTGATAATTGTTCTTTTCCATTTTGTTTTTTATTTAAATGTTGTAGAACAAATTTAGGTTGATGCGAAGCCGGGAGTTTTGTTGAGCATGTCAATTTGTTTTGTTGAGCATGTCAGTTTATTTGTTGAGTGGACCAAGATGACCAAACTGTCTCTTTTGAAATTGATCGATAAAGCAGATTTCGTCTGAAGAGTATTGCCAGTATTCAAAAGGAACAAGATTAGAGCCTGATTTCGGGTGTATTCTTCTTTATGTTTGCTATCGAGAGATATGAATGTAATTAACTCAAAGACAGAGAGAAATTTATTACATCATTTTAGTGTCTGACATTTCTTTAGCTAAATCAATGTCGCAAAGAAGAATTAGATGGAACTGAATATTAAAAACGCTTAGAAAACACTCAAAGGCCCGTTAGGGCCACCCATAAATTTTGGGCTGTCCTAATGGGCAAAAAACTATATTTTATAAATCAGCTAATTAAGCGCTTCTTTGCCTAATTGAGCAAAGTCCTTGCAGAGGTCAAAAGCCTTTTGTCCTTTTTGCAATCCCGTACCGTACATAATAGATTTGAATCTGCTTTCTTCGTCTTTATACCCTTTTATATTTTGGTAAAAATCTGTGATTGAATTGTAAGCCCCAAACAAAGTTCCTTTTGTGGTTACTTCCTGTTGTGTTGGGTTAGTCGTTGCATAATCAAATATACCTTCAACAGTGTTTTTATAGATACTGGAAATTTCATCCAGTTTACCACTTCGCAGGGCTTCGGTGTTTTCCTTATTTGGTGCTATTGCCATTTGAATTAAGCGTTTAACCTCGTTATCTTATCCGTACTAAAGCCCAATGATTAAAGATATTCTCCATTTCATCGGCTAAACGGTTACTTAACCCTAAAAGCTGATGTACTACTTTTAACCTATCCTGTACATTGGCGGTATGTTTTAACCTGATACTGGAAAAGTTCCAGCCACTTCCGGGAAGAGCAGAAGTATATAAAAAGATCATCTGTGATTTGAGTGAAGATGACAAGCAGGGCTTTGAGAAAGAGCGTAAGCATCTGATCTAGCGCATCAGAATAACATGCTGACCAAAATCCGCGGAATGTTTTTATCAGAAGATCTGGATCAGGCGGGATTATAAAATCATGAAAGGTGAATGCGAAGAAAAATATACCTGATAAACAAGGATTTAGAGCATAAAAAAATCCGGAAAGAATGTTTTAAAAAACTATCTTTCCGGATCGGTACCCGACGATTTCTTTCGAACACACCGGTTTTTTGTTGATTTAAAAGTGGTTGCGGACATGAGGAAATATATTGAGCATATGAGAAATACGAGATTTCTGGGTAATCGAAGCTGATTGTCGTCAGATCTTTAGCTGCCCCCCTTATAAGGATACCCTTTCCCATGTGGGAATTTGCACGAGTGAAATTTCCCGTATGGGATTTATGTGAAAAACTAAATGAATCTAACTTATAGCAATCGCTCTTAATTAGTTTTTTTTGATTTCATTAACTTCTGTAATGTTTTGACATCGGTAATGTCTTGTCTGCGACCAGAAGCCTGTTTATTCTTTACAAGATCATTAAGCCCTATATAGTTGATCACAAGATCATTCTCTAGTTCTATCCTTTCCATATTTAACTTCGCCTCACTAAATTCAACTCCATCAATTAGATTCAGTACATCAATTCGCAATGGTGGGTATCCTATTTGGCTAATTAATCCTTCAGTTAGAAAATCTTCCTTTTGAAAGCCTAGAGATTGTAACCCAAAATCACTAACAACCTTAAGCATTCGAACTGCATTTTCTTCGGATACATTGATCCAAATATCAAGATCACCTGTGTGACGAGGCTTGCCATGAAATGCCAATGCATAGCCTCCCACAACCATATACTCTACATCGTGCTGATTCAGCAACTTAACGAAATCTTCAAAATCTTCGGCCAAGGTCATGCGTACATTCTTTTCTTTATCAGCTTAGTTTTATCCATTCTTTGCCCCTTCTTTAAAGATTGTGAAATGATTGATGTGACAGCTGCAGCACGCTCTTTTACTGGTCTGCTCAACCAATATTCCAGATCATGTTGCTCATCATCTGCATCTTTCATCATAACCCTCCTTAATACTGGTGCTATTTTTCTTATCCGAGGTTCACGACTGAGTTTAGGCTTTAAAATAATATTTTTACGCTCGATTCTGATTTCATGATTTTCATAAGCAATTTTAGCCTTACTCAAATAATTACTTATGGTGTTATAATTGAACTTCGGATAGCTCAGGCAAAAGTTCTTTAGATTAGAGAACACTTCAAAAGGATTCTCTGTATTATTTTTCCAAAAAACAACGACTACTCTCTTTCCCTGAATACTTAGCGCTTCCATATATCAAATATAACAAATATCACACTAATATTAGTCAAATGAAGATAGAATTATTTTGATAAATTAAAAAAGCCTTCGATTTTCATCGAAGGCTTTAGTCAATGTACCGTTACTCCGGATTACTTTGAACATTTAGATCGTTTTTTAAGGCTTATAGAACCTATTATTGAAGGTTTAAAAAGAAAGAATTTTATAAAATAGAGGAAAATATTAGCCGCCATTGCAACAATACATTTCCGGGAAAAGAACTGGAGAAAAAAGCAATGTGCAAAAAATGCATATTGCCAATCCAGATAAACATTTTAATTTTCGGCTCATTTTGATATTATTTACAGCTCATTTTTCGCCTATATTGAGCCGAATTTCTTACTGAAATGATCTTCATTTCTGTGATTATAATTTTGCAGCTCATTACACCATTATTTGCAGCTCATTTTTAATTATAAATGAGCTACATTTGTATAAACAGTGAGCTCCATTTTATCATTTAAATATTATGCAAGGAAAAAATGCTAGCCTAATCCTTGATTACTTAAAGGATCATCCATTAAGTTCATCCAAAGCGATTCATGATGCGATGAGCGAAAAAGTTGCCTATGCAACGGTAAAACGCATTTTATCGAATCTTTCCGCTCAAGGCATCGTTGTTTCTGAAGGAAAGTCCAAGGCTACAAAGTCTGTTGATTAAAGATCTGGGTGTAGACAGGAACATCCGTCACAGACGCGTCGGTATCTCCGGAACCAATTACAAGCCATTAGATAATGAGCATCAGATACGTGATGCCCTCAATGAGATGTGCACATTGATTAACGAGAAAGAAAACATCTTTGAAAAAGCGTTACTGGCTTTAGTACTACTATCCTATATACAGGCTTTTAATGACGGTAATAAACGTACCGCGCGAATAGTCAGCAATGCTTTATTGATCGCTCATGAACATTGCCCCTTGTCATTTAGAACAGTAGATTCAATCGAATACAAAAAGGCAATGCTGATATTTTATGAGCAAAACAACATTAATCCTTTTAAGGAAATTTTCAAGAATCAGTTTGAATTTGCTGTTAAAACCTATTTTTAGTAATTTTTTAGAGATCGGAACAGCTGTTGCAAAAAATGCAACAGTTAAAAACTAAAAAAGCCTTCAGATATCTAAAGGCTTTTTTAGTTTTTAATAATCTTTCCCATATGGGAAAGATTTCTGTACCGTGTCTTCGGATTACTTTGAACATTTAGATCGTTTTTTAAGGCTTATTGAGCCTATTATTGAAGATTTAAAAGTAAAGGGTTTCATAAAATAAGAGAAAAATTAATAGCCAAGCATAAATAAACTTTTAATGTAATACCCTTAGCACTCTACTTTTGAACCGAAAATTCGGTTATTAATATAATTTTGGTTTTAGCTTGAGAAGTAAGCTATGGAATTGCAACAATACATTTCCGGGAAAAGAACTGGAGAAAAAAGCAATGTGCAAAAAATGCATATTGCTTTTTTCTCCAGTTAGACATTTTAATTTGTGGCTCATTTTGATATTATTTACTGCTCATTTTCCGGCTATAATGAGCAGCATTTCTTTCTGACACTGCAAGTGGGTTCGAGCAGCAGATCAGGGGATATCAAGCTAAGAACTGCAGCAATTGCCCACTAAATGGCGCTTGTCACAAATCCAAAGGCAACCGTCTGATCGAAATCAACGAAAACCTACAAAGGCATAAGCAGAAGGCACCTTATCTACTCAATACAGAACAGGGCATCAGTCACAGAAAGAAACGATGTTACGACGTAGAGCCTGTTTTCGCTAATATCAAACAGAACCACGGGTTCCGCCGCTTCATGCTCAGAGGTAAGCAAAAAGTGGAAATTGAATGGGATTATTGGCAATTGCACAAAATATAAGGAAAAAAGCAGCTTAGAAAAGCTGTTTTTTGTATACTTCAATAGATATTCAAAGAAAAAAGACATAGTAAGAAAACACTCAGAACGGATCACACAACCAGCAAATAAAGAAGCCGTATCATCTTTGATTAATGATACGGCCTCGTGTTGTCTTTTAACGAATTGCTGTAATAAGCACTTCTCCCCCTAACCATCTTTTCTAAAACTTAAAACCTTGAATGCATACACTACCCTCATTAAACTCAAAAAAGCATTGAAATGCTGCTGAAACTTTTTGTCCTCTATAGGATTCGCATATTTCTCGTTTGATGCGCGAAGAAACTTGATAACATCTCCAGCTTTAAGCATCCTCATTCCGTAATTTTGCACATAAATGTACCATTGTTGCCCATGTGACAGGACATCATTCGCTTTAAATATTCCCATAAAAAATCTAAAATTAATTTCTGAGTTGACCTCAATTGAATAACATAAAGATACGAAAAATAGAGGGTGGTTTTCTAAGGGGGGTCAGTGGAACGCATCCATGACAACACCTGCTACTTAAATATCACTTGGACTAAAATCAGTGGTCACGATGAAAGTTATGCCATTCCCAAAATGTTCTAGAAACCGAGCACAGCTAATTCTTTTCAATAAAAAAACCTGCTTTGACATCATCAAAACAGGTTTTTAGCTACAACAGCGTATCTTAAACTATAAAATCTCCACCCTACGTTCATAACGCCGGCCATTCAACTCGAACATATAACGGATATACGGCCTGTAGATATTTTTTATCGTACAGGAGTGTCTGTACTGCATACTCGGCGAGACAACGGGCGACAGATAATTACCCAGAACTACCTCCCCGGAATGCGACATCACTTCAAAGGAGATTAACCTGACCGGACTGGAATATCCGTTTTCAAACAAAGCTGAAAGGTTTGCTGACACATACCCGTCGATCGATACCTTGGAACTGGCCGTTACCTGCGTAAAAACCAAGTCCTCCGGACTGCCTACTGAGACCTGAATGGCCGTCTGTACCCTGGGATTACTGATCGAAATGGCCCAGATCATCGCAGTACCTTTCCCCTTAGCGACAACCTGGCCTTGCGGACTTACAGTGGCGACACTGACATTGGACGAATTCCATTTCAACGATTTATC
Organism: Pedobacter ginsengisoli; assembly: GCF_002736205.1. Classification (NCBI taxonomy): domain Bacteria; kingdom Pseudomonadati; phylum Bacteroidota; class Sphingobacteriia; order Sphingobacteriales; family Sphingobacteriaceae; genus Pedobacter; species Pedobacter ginsengisoli. Next base: position 2,925,358 of record NZ_CP024091.1, read on the forward strand.
GCTCGCTTCCACGGGCAGCACAACCGCGCCCACTGTATATTCCTGCCCCACCACAAGCGGTAAGTCAGTCACCGACAAAACAATGCGCTGCACCTGTACAGGCCTCACGGTAACCTCGCATGAAGCACCCTTCCCGCCATCTACACTCATTACCCGGATCGTAGTCGTTCCCGCTTTAATACCCAAAACAGTTCCATCAATTACACTGGCCACCTGAGGATCGTCGCAAGACCAGATTAACCGATGATCAGTCGCATTCGCCGGCAATATCCGTGGGACTAAACGCATTCCTTTCCCAACAGTTACCGTCGTTTGCTGAACAATCAGAGAAACCGATTCAACCGGTACCGGAGCCACCTGAATTCGAAGTGTCCCTGTAACAGCTGTCCCTTTGATCTTCGCAATGACATTCGCTGCTCCCGCACCAATGGCCAGAACCTTACCTCCGGAAACCTTGCAAATAGTCTCATCCGAACTCGACCATTCTATTTCCAGCTGATCCGAATCAGTTACGTCCTGCGGATCGATCGTATAAGTAACCAGGGTTTCCTCCCCTGGAACCAAAGAGGTCTTCTCCGCAGACAGTTGCAGCGCATTCGGCAGCACAGGCAGCACGCTGATCCTCATCCGGGCGGTCAGATTCAATCCTTTTGCAGTAACCGACAATACCGTTTCTCCCACACTTAATCCACGGAGTCTACCATTCTCTACCCTTGCCACATCAGGATTCAGCACAAACCACTCATATTCCGGCGCATTCAACTCAGATGGAGAATGGAGAACCTTCAGCTCGACTGATTGACCAACAGCTACGCTCAATTGTTTTTCCTTAAACTCGATCTGCTTCACCGCAGCCGGCCTGGGGATATCCCTGTCCCGACTGCAGGCCGACACGATGAGCAGTAAAAGCAGCGCCCTCCCATATCCCAGCAGCTGCATTATTTTTGAATTGCTTAACATAACCTTAAAATTTATTTCTGAGGTTCTGTTGACTTTACATAGTACTGTACTTCTCCATCTCCAATGGGAACTACAAGTGTCTGTTTGCCATTTACCTGCTGAATAGTCCAGTTGTTCAGATTTGATTTCTTCGCGGGAGAAAGTTCCGCAGCCGTGTATTGTTTTGTTTCCCCAAATCCCGGAGGGTTAGCCGATCCGCAGGTATTAAAAGACCTGTAATGACCACTGGCATAGTATACCTCAAAAGTTTTCGCTTCTTTGTCAATCTTCACAGTTCCTTGCTTATAACCCAGCACCTGAGTACGGCAATAGGTAGAAGTACTGGTATAATAGAAATACTCCTTTACACGGCCGTCCTTATATAACATATACCCTACGGCAATCTCGTTGGCCGGCCCCTGGTAACTTCCATTATATCCCCAAAAGTTGCTGATCGAGCTAACTCCAGCTATCCAGTAGCCTACCAGTTCATCGGGCACCGCAGATCTGGGATGATTTCCATACCCCTCTTCAATAGCCGGCGAGGCTGCCTCGGTTTCTTTACAACCGTATGCCGTGCCGGTCATAATCGCTATGGTTAATAAAATGACTGGTAAAAATGAGCGGACTGGTCCACTGTAGATTTTTGCTTTGTTAGTTTTCATTTGTTTACTATTAAAATTGGATAAATATTTTTCTAATGTTTATGGGATATATACCCTGGCTTTGAACCGGCCGGTAATACTGGCGGTATTTATCAGAAGGGGTCCGATTCCGGCATTAGGCACCGTAAAATTGCCCTCCACCCATTTGTTATCCATTTTGGTAATGTTGATGCTGCCACCACTTGGTACCAGATCACCCAACAGCTGATCTACGTAGGCGCTGGTGTATCCTCCATGACCGATCAGAAAATGAAACTTATTTCCTGTAGCAGTCAGATCATAAGCATAGGTGCCGACGCCACCATTCCAGGTCAGCAGGAATTCACCGCCACCCTCAGCCCCCGGATTAGACAAAAGAAACCTTTGCCCTGACTTTACCGCCGGTGTAACCGGGAATCTCCCATTACTCACATTTAACTCAGCCCAACCATCACCCAAAATCTCGATATTGGATAATAACATAAACGTACCGGTCACCGGCGCATTCAGGTTCAGGCTCACCGTTGCATTTGCAGAGCCATTCACTGTAGCAGGAGCCTGATAGGTAATCTTATTCCCATTGGAACTGATGATGTTACCTGGTCCGGTTAAATCCCAGGACTTGATGTATTTGGCAGGCAAAGGCACTGGCGTTCCTACCGGATAACCAGGTTCAACTCCCCCATCACCGGTAAGCGGCACCAGCAAATCCTCGTATTTCGACTGAGTATAAATCAGCGCTTTAATTTCCTGTTTATCTCCCGGCTCCAGACTGGCATGAAGCGGCGAAAGCGACACCCGGTTCATCATAGACCAATCACTAAAATGCGTCGTTTTAAACGTTACAGTCTTTCCCTGAAGATCGTAACTGCTGGCCCCTACATACTTCCAGGCTCCGCTTGCCAGCTGATAAGAAAATCCAAAGGTTTCCATCATGGCTATTGAGTCTGTTTCAACAGAAAATGCATAAGTCAGTGAAACCGGTTTTTCAAACTGAACATCATGCGGGCTAAGTCTGAAGGATTTTCCCGCACCCGCAATATTCGTTCTGGTAATGGGTTCAATACCAATGGTTGTTTCCGCTTTCAACGCACCAGCAGGTATATTGATACTCAGGCCGCATTCCGAAGAAGCGATCACTCCGCCTGCAGGCCCAATACGCCGGGTAACCGCTGCTCCCGTTGAAACTCCCTTGGGCCTAACCAGGGCCACGACCTCGGGATTTTCCTCCTCCACTACTTTTACTTTATCCTTTTTACAGGCGAGTATGCTAATTGCACACAGCATACCCATCAAGTACACATTTAATTTTTTCATGTTCTAATTTTAATTGCTCTGGTAATTTTTGAAAATAATCTGAGGTCAAAATTAGCCCGGGTACGGTAAGAGATAAATAAGCGACATTAATCATATTTATAGGTACTACTACCCATTTTCAATCCATTGATCTTATTTATATTTGAACATGATTGTTAGGTGGATTATTTGTATACTTATCCTATTGGCATCTGGCTTAAAGGCTGCGCCAAAACGGATAGTGCTGCGCAATACAGAAGCCTTTTATAAAATCAAAGCTGCCCGCCTCAATCAAAATGCCCTTTGGATCAGCGTCACCCTAACCAACAATTCCAGCTCCAATGACTGGTACATCCAGGTGCCACCGCCCGTTAGCGAAGTAGATTTATATAGGAAGCTAAAAGACGGAGGCTTCCAACACCTGAGACTGAACAGCAAAACACCGTACACCAACCGCCCGGTAAAGGTGAATGGATTTATCCTCCCTTTGAAATTGCAGAAAGGGGAAAGCCGGCATTATTACCTGCGCATCAAAAACACCTATAAGCTCAAAATCCCGGTATATGCGGGCACGCTGGAAGCGATCTACGAAGAAGAGCATTTCAAAAATGTTGTCAACGGATTTATGTTTGGGGCTTTACTGGCCCTGATGATTTACAACCTCTATATCTACATTGCCATCAGGGATAAATCCTATCTATTTTATCTAGGGTATCTGTTTTTTAGCGTGATCTTTTTGCTGATCTGGAATGGTTACATTCAGGGGCAATTACTCAATATCCTGCTGCTGGCCCTCGCAATCTGGCTGCTCACAGTTTATGTCAATTCAAAGAAAGGCTACAAATCTTTGCTTTTTCACCTGGCTGCCTTTGCCTGCGTGCCCTTAAGCTATATACTATATGAAGGCTTTCATTCCTCTATGAGTATTCAGATGGGACTCTGCCTGCAATCGCTTGTACTCTCCTTTTCCCTGGCGGTAAAACTGAACGATTCAAAAAAGCAAACCATGCGCTTGCAAACCGAAATGCTGGAACAGACCGCAGGTTTCTCCAAAGAACTCCTCATTGCGCAGGAAAACGAAAAAGAAAGCATCGCTACTGAGCTCAGTAGCCGCATCGGACAGCAACTGGTACAGCTCAAAAATGAAATCTATATATTGGAAAAGCAAAGCAATGGTGGAAACCCTGACTTGTTTTATAGCATAACCCAGGACATTGGAAAGGCCATTGAAGAAGTCAGCAATGTATCGTTCTCGCTTACACCTTATCAAATGAATACACTAGGACTGAAGCGCTCCTTAGAACGTCTGGCAGAAGATATGTCCACTAATGCAAGTACAAAGATAGATTTGAATATAGATGATTTAGATCATTTGCTTGACAAAGAAGCTCAGATGAATCTGTACAGGATCGTACAGGAACTACTCAGTAACCTGATCAAACACGCAGGTGCAACCTTTTGCAGCATCCGAATCAAATCAGCTGCAAAACATTTACAATTGAACTACCAGGACAACGGAAAAGGATATCACACCCAAAACCCCTCCACAGGTTTAGGACTTTCAGGCATCAGGGAACGCTGCAAACTCCTGCATGCCGAGATAAAAATAAGCAGCAAACTCAGTGAAGGCACTAAAGTGTCCATCAAAATTCCAATTAAAACCATAGCCATATGAACGCAAAGACGACCATACTCATCGCAGACGATCACCCGATATTCCTAAAGGGCCTAAAAGAAGTCATAGAATCTGAACCCGGTTACGAGGTTATTTTCGAAGCTAAAAATGGCCTGGAAGCGCTGGCCATTGCCCGGACCCGTCACCCGATGGTGACCATACTGGATATAGACATGCCGGAAATGAACGGACTGGTCGCAGCCGAAGAGCTGATTAAACTCGTGCCGGAGGCTAACGTCATCCTGCTGACCATGCACAAGGCAAAAGACACCTTCCTGCGCGCGCTCGATGTTGGCGTTGCCGGATATGTGTTAAAAGAAAATGCGGTGGTTGATATCATACAGGCCATAGAGGCTGTAATGACGGGGAATTCCTACATTAGCCCTGAGATGAGTTCATTTTTACTCAGCCAGCGCAGAGCGGCAAACCATAATCCAACCGCCAATGAGCTGCTCAGCACACTGACGCCATCAGAAATGAAAATATTGAAACTGGTAGGCAGCTATAAAAGTACAAAAGCCATAGCCGATGAACTCTTCATCAGTGAAAAAACGGTTTCCAACCACCGGATGAATATCCTGAAAAAACTAAACTTAAATGGCAAAAACAGCTTGCTGCGTTTTGCCATCGAACAACGCTAAGAAATGAGCAAAGGGTTACTCAAAGTTTTACTATTGTTTCTCGTACTTTCCGGTATAAGAGAAAGTTATGCCCAGGATATTCTGCTGAAAGACAATACAAAAAGCTATGCGCTTAGCCATCCCTTGTTCCTGATTGATGCTGACAATACCATTAGCGCTGATCAACTGTCGGAAAAAAACTTTAAGCCCTCAAAGTTTCCCACCCTGTCCTTGGGAGCCACAACGGCATCGGTTTGGGTTAAAATCCGCATTCAAAACCAAAGCAATCAAACCGGCTGGCACATCCAGATCGACAGCCCGCCGGTATTGGAATCGGTTAGCGTATATCAGAAAAAGGACCGTGGCTTGTTTAAGATATTTGCAAGAACCGCCAACAAACCCAAAACCATAGGAGAGGTAAGGGTAAACAACCTGCTGATACCTATTTCCATTCCAATCCAAACAGCTTCAGAATTTTATATCAAAGCCAGCAGCAATAATATACTCAGGCTGCCAATTAAAGTCACTACCTTAAGGCAAGCCTTCGAACAGAGCTACCTGACAGATCTATTGAATGGAATTGTTTTTGGCATGCTGATCGCATTTGCCATTTACAACCTTTTTGTTTACATCATCACTAATGAACAGCCTTATCTTTATTATTTAGGCTATATATTTTTCTGGAGTCTGAACGTGTTTTTTTACAATGGCTTCCTGCCCGATATCCTGACTGAGCTCATCTGGTTAAACAGCGCAGGGACGATCATTTCCATAGCCAGCCTCCTGAGTGTCATTTTTACCAATTCTTTTTTGCAAACCAAAAAAAACAGTCCGTTTTTCTATAAAATCAGGGGGCTGATGTGCCTGCTTTCTATAGTGATTTTGCTGACTGATATTTTCTACAAAGGCGCCTATTCCTTTATGCTTGTACAATACCTGATGTACCCCTTTTTCATCTATTGGTTTGGAGCAGGCATTCAGAGTTTAAGAAAGGGCTACAAACCAGCCATCTATTTTATACTTGGATTCGGATCCCTCATGCTGGGCAACGCTGTGTACAACTTAAAAGACCTGGATATCCTGCCTGACAATCTGATTACCCGTACCAGTATGCATTGGGGAACACTGCTGGAAGCATTAATCCTGTCTTTCGCCCTGGCCAGCAGGCTCAACTTTTACAGGAAGCAGCAAGATCAGATTCAGCTGAAGACGATTGAAGAAAAAAGAGCATTTTTGAAAGAACTCCTTCAGCGGCAGGAACAGGAAAAAAAACGCATCGCCATGGAACTGCACGACAACATTGGCCAGCAGCTGATTTTGATTAAGAACAGGTCCTGGCGCCTGCAACAGCTCAGCGATGAGCCTATAAAGAATCTGGTTAGCCGTCCCATTGAACACATCGCAGCTACCATGGCTGAAGTACGTGGCATACTTCACCGGTTAAGACCATACCAAATGGACCTGCTGGGATTAACCCAGAGCATCCATGGCTTAATTACAGATACTTTTACCAATTATGATATCGAGCAGGGAAATACAGATGAAATCAACGCGTATTTCAATACAGACGAGTCCATGCACATCTTTAGGATCTTACAGCTGTTGACAGACAGTATTTTGGCCAGCAAGCCCGGCAAACAGATCCGCTATGCCATTAACCTTCACACTTCCAGTGTCGCTTTTAAGTTTGAAATACAAACCAGCCAGCAGATACTGAATGCTTCTCCTGATATTGAGAACAGACTGGAACTACTCAAAGGCAGCATCCATGTTCAAAAGACACAAAATGCTACCCAAATTACCGTAAACATCCCACTTACCCCTTAAAATAGGCAGTACTACCCAGATACTTGAATAGTATTCCCTATTCCCTGGCCTCCATTTCCAGCTTAATTTTGAATTGTATTTCAAACCTGCCGATCAGCAGCAGCGAAATCAAGCAAAATAAAATTAAGCTATACCATGGAAGAGATCAGATTTAACCTGTTTAAAAGCGTACATAAAGGATTAAGGGCATTGCTTGCCGATACACTTTTGCAACTTCAGCAGACCGATTTTTTAATCACCCAGCAGGCCGATAAAGGTATAGAACGCATCAAACTGGTTTTATTACAGCTGCACAGGCATACCAAATGGGAAGAGGATTATATTTTCCCGCAACTTGGAAACCAAAGCCAGAGCATGTCCAGCTTTTTTACCAATCAGCACTACCATACCGACTCCCTGACCCTTGAGCTAGACATCCTTATCTGCGGCTTTGAAGAAGCAAAATCAGGCCCGGAAAAAGAATTGCTGGGTGATAAGCTCCTGAATTCCTTTGTAGAATTCACCGCTTACAACTTCAATCACATGAACATGGAAGAACAGCTCATCAACCCCTTGCTATGGAATAATCACAGCGACAGTGAACTCCGGGCGTTACAATTGCTGCATATGGACCAGTCTACAAGCAAAAGTGAAGACGTTCTGGTGCAGTGGATGCTGATCCATAACACCAACAGGGAAATGTCCGGTTGGCTCAACAGCATGAATCAAAATAGAACATCCACCCAGTTTAACCTGGTATATGACCTGGCTCAAAAGGTCCTGGCACCGGAAAGACTGGAATCCATTAATTTATATATATACGGAAATGAAAATTAACAACCGGCTTATCCAATTCGCTGCGGGCGTTTTTTTCCTGCTCGCCTGCGTTTTGGTGTGGTTTACCCCACATCATAGCGACATCCTACATCAACCTTCCAGACTGAAAGTTAGCGCAGGTACCACAAATGAACACACAGCAGCAGGATATCAGGTCAGAAAAATCAGCCTGGAGATATCCCTGTTCACTAATCTTTTTTAAACAAACACAGCATAGACATGAAAAAATTAATCTTTATCTCGGCCTTACTGCTGGCCGGAAGCAATTTAATGGCCCAGGGCTTTTTAAACAAACTGAAACAAAAAGCAGAAGACATGGCCTCTAAAACCCTTGACAAAGCCATAGAGGGAAAAGACAAAAAGAATACCGAAGCGAACAATACTAGCCAATCAGGTATAAAAACTGAAAACAGCTCCGGTAGCAAGAACACCGCTTTGACCAGCACCACCGTCTACGACTTCGTTCCAGGATCTAAAGTATTGCTGGCAGACAACTTCGCTCAGGATGCTATTGGCCAGTTCCCCTTAAAATGGTACACCAGAAGTAAAGGCGAAATCGTTACTGTGAATAATGCCAAAGGTAACTGGCTGCGCGTATATCCAGGTACATTTGTAAGCCCGGTAGTGAACATCGGAGAGAATACCACTATTGAGTTTGACCTGATCATGAACTGGCCGAAGGCGGGTGGGTATATGGTACCGGCAATTGGTTTCGCCTTCTACGACCGGGGAAATAAAGGAGAAATTTTATCCTATGACTACCGCCTGAAAAATTGCCTGAAATTCACCATCGCACCCTACAGATCAGAAGCTGCAATACAACTGACCTCCTATGAGAACGTTGCAAAGAAACTAGAAAGCGACAAATACAAAGTGGCAAATTTCGAGAATAAGGTTGGCAGTCCAATCCATGTCGCCATCAGCATTCAAAAGGAAAGAGTAAGAATCTGGATAGATCAGGAAAAAGTATTTGACCTGCCACAGGCAGCTCCACTAAACGGCAATTTGAATCAGCTCAAAATTGACATGTCCACCTCCAATTACACCAATGAGCAATTGGGTTATTACGTATCAAATTTCAGGTTCGCAGAAGGAAGCTCAGACAAGCGCTCTAAACTTCTGACTACAGGAAAGCTGGAAACCAGCGGCATCCTGTTTGCCAGCAACTCCGCTGAAGTAAAATCTGATAACGAAGGCAGCATCAAAGAAGTAGCCGCAGCCATGACTGAAAACCCAGACCTGACTATCAAAATCATCGGACATACCGATGCAGTCGGCAAACCAGAGGCCAACCAGACCCTATCCAGCAAACGCGCCGAATCCGTTAAAAATGTCCTGGCAAAAACTTACCAGATCGATGCAAGCCGCATAGAAACCGAAGGCAAAGGCTCCAGCGCCCCCGTTACCTCGGACACCAGCGAAGCAGGCAATACCAAAAACAGAAGAGTAGAATTCATCAAACAATAAAACCATGATATATTTCAGCAATACCGCCAACAGCATTCACCAACCCAGGAAATCAAACCTCTTTATCCTGCCCCTGTTGCTCCTTTTGATCAGCAGCTGCAAAAAAGAGGAGATCAGCCCCAGCGGCAAGCAGATCACCGAAACCAGAAACCCGGGCACATTCCACAGCATCAGCACCAACAGCGCAGTAAACATCCACATCAGCCAGGGCGATACCCATTCGGTGTCCATCAAAGGATCAGACAACCTCATCCAACACTTCAACACCAACATCGTCAACAACGAACTGGTCCTGAGCTACAAACAAGGCAACATCCTATCCAACGACCTGGAAATCTGGTTGACCCTACCCAGCCTGGAAAAACTCAGTACCTCAGGAAGCGGAAACATAGAAATACTGGGCAACTTCAACGACCAGGAATCCTTCAACATCCGCAACACCGGCTCCGCCAATATACATTTATCGGCTCCATACGCAACAACCGCTTCAAATTCTACAACTCCGGAACCGGCTTCACAGACCTTTCAGCCATGTGGACAAACATCGCAGAATTCGACCTACCCGGAAGCGGAAACATTAAAATCAACGTACTGGAAGAATTAAAAGCAAAAATAACCGGCAGCGGAAACATCTACTACAGCGGCAATCCAACCATCATCTCCGACATCAAAGACAGCGGAAAACTCATCAAATTCAATATGCCCAATGACTAGAAAAACACATCAGCAGCTACAATGGCTGCTGATTTTCATCATCATCCTATTGATCGCACAAATGATGCGCTACTAAAAATAGCCTTTAAACACGACCTGCGACAAAAGTATTCAGGATCACCGCAAAGATAAAGCGCTTAACAACACATCCCGGTTTGCTTTCCAAATCGGGATGCTTTAATAAAAAAACTTATCATTCTGCGGTTCATTTTAAATCATCACGACATAGACGATTTCTAAAATTGCATAAACCTTATTACTTTAGGGTGGTGTACATTTCAACGCTTAAAACCCCTAATCATAAACATTTTCCTCTATCTTTTTTGGACGTATTTTCCGCATCGACTCGCCCTCCTTATGGAAAGCTTTCCATAAGGAGGGTTATGACCACAATATGGTTATGGAAACTTGATGACTGAGATTTGTCTAGGGAACTTAACTTTAGCGGTTTACAAAAACACTATCCATAACCCCTTTCCATAACTTTAATGTGAAACAATGCAGTTTCAACATTAAAAGTAAAAGTTATGGAAATTCAAAAGCTTATTGAGCAAGCCAATCGGCTTTTAATAGAAGCAAGGTATTCGAGTAGCAGAATCTACACCTATAATTGGTTGTGGAAGAAAGGCATCCTCGCGTATATGTTATCACGGGGTCTGTTGGACTATGAGGAGAGCATCGGCAATGATTTCGTGCTGACGTGCCATGATGGTTTCAGTGTTACACTCCATCATCGTGACATTGTCAAGAGTGTTGATGTATTAACCCGCGTGTTGTTGAACAACAATCTCGGAGGAAGAATGCATTGTGCGGTACAATTCCCATTAAGGGGTGAAATTGGGGAGGCCGCGAATCAGTACCTCGATTTTTTGAAATCCCGGCGTATTAACGAGAAGAAAACTCTCCAGCGTTACAAAAAGTCTATTAGCAACTTCATAGAATATCTGCTTGAGAATGGAATAAACAACCTTTCCGGCATAACTGAAGAGGCAATAACACAGTATGTTGAGAGCCGCGAACATCAACGGAAGGAATATATCGATAACACAAGGCGCTTTCTTTCGTTCCTTTTTCGGAAAAAGGTTCTTTCCAGGGACTTTTCACGTATGCTGAGCTCACTAGGCAATAGGTTCAAGCGCACGAAAGTTCCTTCGTTTTATTCCCAGGATGAAGTACGGAAGATAGAGCAATCGATATCCCTTTCGAACAATGTCGGCAAACGTAATTATGCAATGGTGTTATTGTGTTCCCGGCTTGGGCTCCGTGTATCTGATGTGTCCAATTTGAGCTTCAATAACATAGATTGGGAAAACAATAAAATAGCCCTTGTACAATATAAAACAGGAAATCCATTGACCCTGCCGCTGTTATCCGTAGTTGGCAATGCGATTATAGACTATCTACGGTATGCCCGTCCAAAGTCCATGTCCGAGAAGGTGTTCCTGAGCTGTCGGCCACCGTACAGGGAACTTGATGGTGGAGCCGTCCATTCTGCAATCCTTACTGTTTTTATGTCATCCGGAATAGATTTCGGGGACAGACACCGTGGAGGACATGCCCTAAGGTTCAGTCTGGCCCAAAGGATGCTGGATAAATCAACACCTATACCGATCATATCGGAAACTTTGGGCCATTCGAAAGCAGATACCACCAGAACCTATATACGGATTGACCTATCACATATGCTGGAATGCGTATTGGAAGTGCCGGAACCAAAGGATTACTTTTATATGCAGAAAGGGGGATGGCTCTATGACTAACCCGTTCAACTACCAAGGACCTCTTTCTCCATATATGAAAGCCCTTATCCGCATAAAAGAATCCTGCGGGTTCAATGTGATATCCACAAAGTGGACATACAAAGAGTTTGATGAGTTCACCGTTCATTACGGTCTAAGGGAACCTGTCATTACGAAAGATCTGATAGTTGCTTGGTCAACGTCCAGGATGAATGACTGTAGCAGGACATTCTATGGAAAATGTTCCAAACTGTCACAACTTGCCAGATATATGAATGAGCAGGGAGCTAAATCATATATAATGCCCTTGCCAAAATGTGTTAATGACCGTGGCTTTACGCCCTATATCTTCACGGAAGAGCAGATGCTGGCAATATTCCATGAATCTGATAGCCTATTGCGTGAAAGTCACAGGAAGGATGACCCGATCATATCGGTGCCCTGCTTGATCAGGCTTTTGTACAGTACGGGTATAAGGATCACGGAAGCCATTTCATTGAGGAACAAGGATGTGGACCTGGACAGGAATATCCTAAAAGTCGGAACGTGGAGCAGTACCAAAAATGGTGAAGAACGTTTGGTCCCGATATGTGACAGCCTAAAGGAAAATATCCTGAAATACCTGCATTATCGGAGCATGGTACCGGTAGAGGGCATATCTGCCCCTGACCACCCGTTCCTCATGAAATTAAACGGCACGGCACTATCATCTGCCAATGCCTACAACTGGTTTAGAAAGATATATACAAAATGTGGAATTGTATATAGGGGTGAACGCTTTGGCCCACGTGTACATGATCTTAGGCATACCATGGCAACACACTCTCTAGCGAAGATGGTAAAGGGTGGTATGGACATATATTCCGCCCTGCCTTTGTTGTCAGCTTGCCTTGGACACAGGTCCCTTCATTCCACTGAAGGGTATGTAAGACTCACCTGCCAAGAATACCCCGAATTATTGGATCAGTGCACCACTCTCAATGACTTTATATATCCTAAAAACGATGGCAACGAATAACATAGCAAAGTATATTACAGCATTCTTGGGAGAATATCTCCCCCACGAACGGAATGTTAGTCCAAATACGATATCTGCATACCGTGATTCTTTTGTCTCCTTCTTTTCATTCCTGAGGGACGAGCAACAACTAAAGGTCGAGAAGGTGACATTGTCGGACATTAACAGAGACAATGTACTGGAATATCTGCGATGGCTGGTTGAGAAGAATGGTAATAGCATTGCAACCCGTAACAACAGATTGGCAGCGATACATTCCTTTGTGTCGTATCTTCAATATGACAGCATAGAGTATCTGGATCAATGGCAAAGAATCTTGGCAATCAGAAATCTGAAAAAAATGCATCCAACTCCAGTACACTATACAAAAGAAGGAGTAAAACTGCTACTGGCGCAGCCGGATTATACAAACAACAGGGAACTGAGACACGTGGCTATACTTGCGCTGATGTATGACACGGGTTGTCGGGTACAGGAATTGGCAGACCTTACAATAGAATCATTGCAGATACAGTATACACCATTCTCTATCAAGGTGTATGGGAAAGGACGAAAAGTGAGGATAGTACCTATCTCAGAACATGTAGTTGAAATACTCATGAAATATATGGACCGGTACAATATTGATTGCGGGATAAATATGAAAAGACCTATCTTCTGGAATAGTGCCGGTAAAAAACTTACCAGAGCGGGAATCACTTATATCCTGAAAAAATATGCAGATATGGCCCGGGCACACAATCCTCACCTTATACCTGATGTAACTAGTTGTCACCAGCTAAGGCACAGCCGGGCGATGCATCTGTTGCAATCCGGCGTAAATCTTATTTGGATCAGGGACTTGCTGGGCCACACTTCCATCCAGACCACAGAGGTTTATGCCAGAGCAGATTCTAAACAAAAAAGAGAGGCAATAGAAAGGGCATCAGAATGTCTTACTCCTTCTATACCTAATGGAGAATGGGTTGATAACAGAAACTTGATAACTTGGCTGAAAGAGTTCGGTAAAAGGTGATTATTATGGAAAGTCTAAATGTAAAGTAATAACGCAATAGATTATTTATCCTTATATCTTGCAATGGACTTTCCATAACCATATTGTGGTCATAACCAATGGCATCAATGCGGTGGGCATTGTGCACAATCCGGTCTAAGATGGCATCCGCAATCGTTTTATCACCTATCATATCAAACCAGGCGCTTACCGGCAACTGAGAAGTAATAATCAGCGACATCTGCTCATGCCTGTCTTCAATGATCTCCATGAGCATCGCCCTGGAGGGGGCATCCAAAGGATGCAAACCAAAATCATCCAAGATCAGCAATTCGGATCGCTCAATTTTCAACATCTCCTTGGTATAACTGTTATCGGCCTTCGCCTGCTTCAATCTGGTGAACAACTTAGGGGTACTCCAATACAGCACCTTATACTCGTTCGCACAGGCCTGATGTCCCAAAGCTGAAGCAATATAACTTTTACCGATGCCGGTGGGGCCAGTAATCAAAACATTCTCATGCTTATCAATACCGTCGGAAAAATCATCTATGAAGATTATTCCGCCAAAACCTTCATGCGCCCCGAATGGAGCCAGCTGGTCAACGAGATCAAAAAAACAAAAGGCAAAAATCTCAATTTCATCATCTTCACCAAATGGGATCGGTTCAGCAGGAACACCATGGACGGATACAACATGATTAACTTTCTAACTGGCTATGGCATCATCCCCATTGCGATTGAACAGCCACTCGACTTAACAGTACCGGAACAAAAACTCATGCTGGCCGTTTACCTACCCATGCCCGAAGTCGAGAATGACCGGCGAGGACTAAATGTAAAGTATGGCATGAGAAGGGCCAGAAAAGGAGGCCGCTGGATGGGGCCAGCGCTACCAGGCTATAAAAACAAGGTCAGAGAGAATGGGGTGAAATACATCGCACCCGACGGATTACAAGCCAAACTTATGACCTGGGTATTTGAGTCCATCGCAAAAGACATCTACCCTACTGAACACATCTGGGCGCTCGCTAAACGCCAAGGATTAAAATGCAGCAGGGTCAGCTTCTGGAACGCCGTTCGCAATCCCTGCTACTGCGGTAAAATCATCGTACCTAAGTTTGGCGATGAAGACATGCATTTGGTAGCCGGATTGCATGAACCATTGGTATCAGAAAAAATATTCTATCAGGCACAGGATGCCATGGATGGCAGGAAAAGAAATCAGTATGTAAAAGTCCGGGCACCAGAAGACCTTTCACTCAGGGGCTTCCTGATCTGCCACAAATGTGGCCGCATCTTAACAGGAAGCGCTTCACAGGGCAGGCATCAACTTTATTACTACTACCATTGCAAAAGACCATGTAACGTCAGATTCAGATGTGATGCAGTCAACCATTATTTTGAAGGCTTTCTCAAAAATTTTGTCCCCAGGCCGGGTATGGCTCAACTGTTCAGGCAAGTCGTATGCGATACCTATGATGACAGTGCCAGCTTCCTTGAAAACGATAGGTCTACCTTCATTAAGAAAATCACAGATTACAACCTTAGGATCACCAGGGCACGTGAATTACTGCTCAACGACACGATCTCCTCAGATGAATATAAACAACTTAAAAACGAAGCAGAAGAAGGCATTTTGAGAGCTGAAGCTGAGATTAAAGAATTGGATCAAAAAATACAATTAGACCGGGATATCTATGCCGCAGTGGACGAATCATTAGAAAGCCTTAAAACCTATCCAAATTATTTTTAGAGGCCGATATTGAAGGACGGCAATATATTGTTGGTTCGATTTTCCCTGAAAAAATTCGTTTTTGACGGAGCGATAAATCGAACCGCCCCGATGAACCTGACCTTCCGTCTTATCTATCACATTAACAACAGCTTACAAGCCAAAAAAAAGGAGTTAGCTCTCGTAAAAGAACTAACTCCAGTTTAGTACTCTATGCCATATTGAGATCGAAAAAATTTAAAGAAGATTTAATCAAAATAGCCAAATTACCTATTCGTAAAGAAGTCATGGATCGTATTCAATCTAAAGGGCAGCAGTAATTATAATTTAAGCAATCAACTATGAATTTAATAAGAGTAAAAGATGACCTCTCCTTTACTCTTATCTATTACATTTCATCCTTATTTGAAAACTAAATTAATTCGGCCACCAATTTCTTCTATGAAATACGTAATCCGAAATAATAAGATTGTCTTTTTAATTAAAGTCAATCCATTATCAGTCTAGTTTTCTCCATTTGCAGATTGCTGACTTTGCATTAGTGGGTTACTTGGCAGCTAACTTTTACTGTTTTTTATAAGAAATCGTTAACGCCCTATCTTTTAATTCCAACTCTTTGTCAGTCAATTTGATAATTTCATATTTGGTCGTGTCCAAACTAGATGAACCATTGCCAATACTTTCAGCCACCAAAATCAATTTACCATCCTCTTTCCACCATTTTTTATAGACCAATGTTGCCATATTAATGGATTTTGCTGTTCCATCATTACTAATTGTAACCCCTTGAACTTCATTCTTGTTAATGGGATTGGGCTCAACCCATGAACCTATTAACAGGTTCTTGTTATTTTCTGTTTCATATTGTCCATCACCCTGTGCATTTTGCTTGGATGTTTGGGTACATGAGGTAACTACTACCAGCATTACACCTAATAGGGCATTTCTCTTCATAGTTTCGTTATTCTATTTTTAATTAATGTTAATTAGAATTTACTTCGTATAGCTTATTTGCATACTGTTGTGGAGATTTCCTTAATTCAGGCTTTTCCTTGTTCCTTTAAGGGCGATTGGGGCCATCAATTGTCTTCTTTTCATTTATTTATCTTTAAAGAGTTTTATGGAATAGTATTAAAAAATATTTGTTTGGTTACTTGATTACCCTATTATAAAGTGTATGTCATCTGTGAGGCAGCTCTTCACCGTTCTCTCAATCTATACCCGGCCTGTGTCAATATTCTATCCAACAGAATAAGGCTGCCTGGGCCAATGCTTCTGATTATCTTCAATTGGTTTAAAGTATATCTTTCGACAAAAAACACTATTGAGACATCTTCAGTAGACGAAAATGGTAATTTCCTATCACTTTTTTCGGATTCCAAAAATAATCGAACTGCATCAATTATCCTGTTGGTAGCATGCCTTCGTAGCAATTCCAATATACTGCTATTAACATCACTGGCGATTGGGGCGTTTAAACTATTTTTTTCATCCGGTCCCTCCTTTCGAATTTGTCGGTGAAAAATATTGACTTTTTCTAGAGCATCCAGAAATTCATCATAACTAATCTTATCCATTGGTAAACTTTATAAATACACACAATAATCATTAATACCAACATTGACAGAGCCTGGACTTACTTGTGTCAAAAATGCCATGCAATGTTTCTGTATTCAGGATGGTCCCATTCTCGACCTTCCATTCAGCATCTGGCAACGCATGCCAGCTATTAAGATTTTTATGATTAAACAAGTGGCGCCAACCGCGGGACTGTTTTATTGGATCTTTGACAACTGAAAGTTTACCATTTAACCTTGATGGTATAGGTTTCTCTTTTTCACCAACTGTAATATCCCAAAGGCCGCGTAAATTTTTCGGACTCAGTTCTGTTTTAACCCTTACATACCTGGTTTTTCCTGAAGCCAATAATGATTCAGCAGAATCTGGCTTCAGGAAACTGCTCGTGTCAAATAAAAAGAGATTTTTATGCATAATTTTCTGTTAACAACATGAATACTGTTTTTTTAATTAATCAGTGCTTGAGGAGCCTTTTACCTCAGCACTTAGGGAGTAAAGAAATTAAAGAGGCTATTAAAACTAAAAGGCGGTCAATAGCCCTTTAAGCAATCAATTCTGAATTTAATAAGGGTAAAAGAACAGTCATCTTTTACCCTTATAGCATCCTACTTATCCAATTCGTAAAGCTTGATATAGGTAAGCTTAAAAGTTTGATCACTCTGAATCATTGTAGATACAAAACCAAAAGTTACATTAGATGGTGTGGCCACTTTAAAATTGGTAGTAAAATTAAGTGGAGCATTCCCGTTAGATTTGGTATAACCTAAAACATCTGGATTGCTCTCCACCTTATCAACATCCGGTATTTCATTGCCTTTTGCAATAACGGTATAAAACTGATCTTTGAATTGATAATCATGGAAAAAGAGCGTATAAAAATACTCACCTACGGGAAGTGGAAGTAAAGCAGTCTGTTGTATCTTACCATTTACAATATCAGGTTCCCCACCCCAAGATTCCATAGACATACTATTTCCTTCCCATTCGTCCCAGCTGCCCATGCCACCATCACGTTGTCTCACTGCAGCATTCACTCTCCAATTAGCAACAACACCCCATCTGCTACCGAATCGTTCTGAAGTAGCAAATTTAGGCCCGACATTAAGCAAGTACTTAGATGTTACATCAACCACCGTTCCATTACTTGTTACCAATTTTTTCACTGTAAATACCGAACCTTTTTCTGTTGTTACAGTAAGCTTAGCGGTATATAATTTACCGGGGCCATACTCTTTAATTGGAGCTGCTACTGTAGTTGAATCTGAGTCATCCCCAAAATTCCAGGATAAACTTTTCACCTTTACATTTGCTGATTTCACACTAAACTTAACTTTGTTACTACCTTGACTTTCAGCTATAAAATTTATGGCCTTATCAGGGACGATCATCACACGCATCACCTTTTTCGCTATTGATCCATCCTCTGATATCGCTGATAGGTTAACGTCAAAAGTATCTGCCCTAGCAAATACGTGACTTGGAGCAATTTCAGTAGAAATACCGTCATCTCCAAAGCGCCATTCAAGTCTCTTATAATTCTTCGAGTTATTCTTGAAGTCGAAGGTGAATGCATCGTCCCCTGGAACGACTTCAAAATCAACAAGTGGTGGATTTCCTTCGGTCGGTCCAGGTACTATGTCCATATTTTTAACACAAGAAGTAAAAATAATTGTGCTTAATAGTAACGTAAAAAGTTTGTTCATACTATTTTTCTTTCTCATGAGTTGAATTTTCTATTTAGTACATTAAACTGGGGTTTATTAAGTAAGGGTAACCATATTGTATATTTATTTGCAGCAATGATACTGGCGGGATCAATCAACAAGACAACGGTCCTGTTAACCGGATCCACAACATGCTTGCTACTACCAGTTAACTGAACCACCAATGCGATTTTATTATTTCTGTATTTCAACAATGTTTCTGAAGGAATGGTGAGGTCTAATTTACCTGTACTACTGATTTGATCTACTGTTACCTGAGCGGGCATTTCAAACTCTCCTGTCTTCATCATCACTGCATTTTGAGGAATAACCCCTTTTGATTTCAGGACTGCAACAGTATCACTATTAATAGCTACATCAACGGTAAAGGATCTCGAGGGTACCCCCGATAGGGATACATCTAGAGGGATACCAATTGAAGCTACGCTTGGCAAATAATTACTTGTTCCTGAAACTTCCAATTTGCCCCCACCTCCATTTTTAATTGAGATTGCATGCATTTCGGTGGCTGATATAATTCCCCTTGGGTCTATAGAAATGATCCCAATGTTTTTTTCCTCGTTGATGGTATTGCCTTTGGTAACCTCGCTCAATTTCAATGCGAAAGCTACTTTTTTACTGGTAAAATAAAATTTTTCCAAGTCAGAGACACTTACTAGTACATCAAATACGGCATTAGTTGAGCCGAAAGGTATGACCACTGTTTCCGGGATAAATATTGATTCTACTGGCATGGCCAATGTATTTGGCAGTAAATCTCCAGTAATTGCATTGGTAATTGCATCCCCATCCAGCTCCAAATGTGCATCAAAAGCCTGAGTTGCGCTACCGGAAAGCTGAATCTCAACCGGTATCCTCACAACCTCTACATCTTTTTTTATTTGTCCTGTTTGTCCCTTTATAGAAACATTTGTTGAAGCACCTTTCTTACTTGCAAAGTTCTCCAGTTCATCCTGTTTACAAGATTGTAAAAAGATGATTAATATTAGAACAAGGCATTTATAAATATTACTGTTTTGTTTCTTCATTATCTTACATTTAATATATCCTACATTCATTTATTGATCCTGCCATATACGTCCGTCTAATGACCAGCTTTCCTGCCTTGGTATCCTTAACCAAGTATAAATTTGAGCGGGGATATCAACAGTACCAGGTACTAATTGTGATAAATCTGTAGCCGGTGGCGAGCAAATCAGTTCGCTAAGATTTTGCCAGGCTACGGTTCCGTCCTGAAGGATAAGATCATTTTTTGCAAGACCTTCATCTTTAAAATGGTTTCCTGAAGCATCCATCATAGGCCAATAGCTAATCAGATAATCATAATAAGGATGCCCGGGGTCAACATAGGTATCACAGGCAAATTGTTGAATCTTATCATCAGGAATGGCAGCTTTCCAGATTTTAACATCGCTTATGTTACCATCCATAGATCCATTACTAGAAAATTTCCCTAAGGTTAGCGGAAAATTATTATCAAAGCTTCCTAAATCCGTAATTTCTGATTCCGTATTAAACTTTCCATTGGTAAAAGTTCGGATGTAACGTTTTCCATTTTTATTTACACAAACCAGCGCAATAGAGTTCCATGTACCCATAGGTATATTGGCTCCTTTTACTTGTCGGGTTACATTTTTACTACCTCTTGCATTTAGCATCCAATAAGGTCCCTCTAAAAAAATGTTCCATCCAATATCGCCATGGGTCCAGTCTCTTCGTTTCCCAATCATACTTGGATAATAAAAATTAAGAACATTCTTTCTCACTTTTAACTCTATTGTAAATTCTGAATCACCAAAATTATAAAGAGAGTTGTCAGCAGCAGTATTTAGCGCCTTTAGATCCCCTGAGAACTTCACAAAGTTTCCGGGGAATTTATTACCTAAATAAGGCTTGGTCAGAATCTTCGTTGTATATTCCGAGGTATTGAAAATGGTAAAGGTGTTTATTTCCGTATTGCTAAAAACTGTATTATCATTTTCACTATCCGGCAAATGGAACATTCCGCCTTTATTTGATGAAATCACAACAAGCCATTTCTCCGATTTATAATTTGGCCGGTTTTTTAAGGCCGTAAGCATTTCGCCTACATAACCATCAAATTTCAGAATAGCTGTTTTGTAGGCAGGAAAAGACAAATCGTAGCCTGAGGTTTTTCCAGCGTCATCTACGCCGGAAAACTGTGCAACTATAAGGCTTGATTCATCTTTTTCCAAATCATTGACCACTGCTGATTTAACAGCAGCATCATCGCTAAGCTGTAAACTAGAAGTTGCATCAGCAGAAAGCTTTGAATTCAGTAATAAAGAACTGGTATATACAGTAGTTCTTAGTGCAGGATCCATTTCTTTAATCCGTTTGAACAATACAGGATAGTCTGATAAGTGATTGGCAGAAAAATCATCTGACTTTACGCCATGTTTCGCCGCTTTCACTCCCGTTAGCATAGTTGTATAACTAGCTGCATTGGTAGTTGCATCAACATCAGAAAACCCATTCCAGGTATAAATGGAAGTAGGCAATAAGCTATTAATGTTTGCTGCCTGTGCGTTACGTACGGAAATACCCCTAGCTCCGTCGACAATAATGTAGAGGACTTTAGGTTTACTATAAGCAACATTAGCAGAATCTGTGTATTCCCTTTCCGGTATCATCCGGTCGAAAGGAGAATTGCAGGCCCCCAGTATACTCAGAAGACCTATGCAGAGCCAGGATAACTTCATGATTTTAGTATTATGATATCTTGTTTTCATTTTTTATACTTTTATAGCGTTTAGATACAACTGACCAGGTTACTCCAGTACTACCCGAATAATATTATTGACAGGTTCATTATTGAATCGATCAAAAGATCCAATTAGCAACAATGCCCTTTTATTGTCATCAGATTTGGTTTCAATGACATCATTAAGTGATCCCTGGAATAATCCTGTCGCATTATAGCCCGGAGCCAATTCTCCTTTACTGTTTAAGATCATAAACCCATTTCTGGCGACCTCATTGTAAGTATTAAAGTATCCGCATGCGACGATTAAACCATCATTAAGCTGTTTTGCAAAACTCACTCCCGGCCCATTAAATTTCTTAGGAACAAAACTCTCATCTAAAGATCCATCTGATTTTAGCAATGCCAGATATTCACATGGTTTACCATTATAAGTTCTAAACAGCCCGGTAATCACATAGCGGTCAAGGAGACTGTTATAAGTCGCAGTGTACACAGAATTGTCTGGTCCTAATCCCGGCTTGAAGGTTTCGTCAATAGTTCCATCCGCATTTAGCCTAATGATATTAGCTGCTGAATTTCCATCAAAACTATTGAACCTTCCATATATCATTACCTTACCGAGATTTTTAGCATCGGTATGAATTATACTGCGTGTAGGTCCATTTGCCGCTTTTAACCCCTCATTGGCAGACACATTAAACCGATAGGTTTTATCCAGTGTACCGTCAGCATTAAGCCTTAGGATCTGAGGCATCCTGATGCTATCCAGAAGAACAGTATCTTTTTGTCTTTGCCTATTTGGCTGATCGTATCTGCGACTGATAAAAAACTCGAATCCTCCGGTAGCCACTACCTTATCGTCGGGTTGTTTATAGACCTGGTAAATAGCTCTATCTGTTCCGGCGTTCAATCTAGGAACGTATTTAACTGTATCCATTTGATCCGATCTCCTAAAGGGATGTATCCCTATGGTATCAATAGAGCCATTTTTATTCAGCATCGTGAGGTTACTAATGTTTTCCTTACGTTGATCATAACCACTAAAACCGCCAGCGATCAGGTATTTCCCTTTGTATTCAATGATGGAATTGATCACACCATTTGCACCTTTACCACTACGTAAAGTAGGATCATAAGAAAAATCGCCAAAAATGCTGGCGATGCGATTGATTGGTCTAATCGCGCCTTTGTTATTATAATTGGTAAAACCACCAACGATCAATCGTTTACCGTCTATAAGATCAAGTATTTGCATAACCGGCCCATTTGTTCCATTGGGCACTTTAAATGTAGGGTCAGGGTTAACCAATCCATTTACCTTAAATGTGGGGCCAAAAACAATTACATCGCCAACCGCAACAGAAAGAACTCCGGTACTTGCAGACTCCGGAACTTTCACTTTAATATGGCTTTCTGTAATCTCTAATATTTCCGCCTTTTCTCCATTAAACATGAATAAGAGCTGGTCCTTATAAGGAATCATCCCGGTAGCCTCTACAGTGACCTCTGTTCCAGCCCCACCATCTGAAGGTTGAGGTGACTTAACACGGTCCATTTTAATTCCTAAATCCTCTGTACTTACAGGATAAGGTTCTGAGAACTGATCGGCTGCTTTTTTGCAGGAACTTAAAGCCAGCAGTAAAAACAAGCCCTTTAATATTGATCTATTTATTTGTTGTATGTTCATTTCCTT
Source organism: Pedobacter ginsengisoli (assembly GCF_002736205.1). NCBI lineage: Bacteria > Pseudomonadati > Bacteroidota > Sphingobacteriia > Sphingobacteriales > Sphingobacteriaceae > Pedobacter > Pedobacter ginsengisoli. The sequence continues at coordinate 2,948,565 of NZ_CP024091.1, forward strand.
ATTTTATTATATACCTATCGAATCACAATGTCATTAATCATATCGTAGGCTCCCAAGCCAAAAGCATCACCATAAAGCTGTAGTGTGTGAACTACACCATTTTTAGGTTTAATATCTGATGAAGCAACCCTATAGATACTAAATGACTGATCAGGCTTGGATACATCCCTGATATAGGTAATGGTAAGTTGCCTGTAGCCGATATACTTAACCCCATTCACATCACCGTAAACGACTCCGATTTTTGATACTGACTTGTTGTAGGCATAATAGTACTGTCCGGAATAAACTGCCGGAAGATCGGGATCATACTGAGGATAGTCGGACAATCTTTTCGCCCCCTTGAAAATATGCCTTTGCAAATATTTGGCCCAGATGGCTCCCTCAATATCCGCCAGTGTTTTAACGGTATCCTTACCATTTAGGTATAGCTTTGAATTTAAACTGTTGGGCTTATTAACAGAACCAATCAGCTGTTTAACTTCATAATCTGTCGGTGCAAAAAAGGTAATGTCCTCCTTATTAAAAACAGCTTCCATACCAGCCAGTTTAACAATGCTTGCAATGGTATCAAATGGAACTGGTTTGGCTTGCAGGTACTCCAACATGGTGCCATTAAAATCAGCTTTAGCCTTACCACCATCCATGTAATATTCGTCACGTTTACAACTTGAAAAGCAAAAAAACAGTCCAAAAGCTAATAGTATATTGATTGAAATCTTCGTTTTATTCATCTTTATCTTGTTTAAATTCCCTCACTATTTGTCCAATAATCGTTCAACCTCATTAGGGGGTTATCTTTTAAAGAATTTTTATCAATTGGCCAGGTCCAGGCACCTCGGTTAAACTGGTCAAGTGTCAGGGGATGATTCGCCCATCGCTGGTTCAAAATCCTTTTCGTTCTTACCAGATCAAACCAGGTATGACCTTCACCCTGAAGTTCTCTGCAGCGTTCAAGAAATATAAAATCCTTCAAAGCTCCCTGTCCGGCATCATATGGTGTGGCCCCTGCCCTTGTTCGTACCAGATTTACGTTGGCAATTGCCTCTCCATCCCTACCAAGTTCAGCTAAAGCCTCTGCCTGCAAAAGAATCGCATCAGACAGCCTAAAGATCAGAAAGCTATTGTCCGGGTTCTTATCTTCTCCACTTGAAGCATAAACATTGCCAGCAAACTTCGGTATCATAAAGCGGCCACTATTTGCATATATATCTTCATACCATACTTCTTTTCGCCTATCTGTTACATCGGGAGGAAACAGTTTTTCCATATATGCTCCGCTGAATGCCATTGGTGAATTGAGGTAAGTAGTGGCTGGGAATTTATAAGGATATCTTAGAAAAGAGTCTCCAAATGGGGCTATAGTGGACGTGTTATCCCCATAATTAACGCTTTGATAAAATTCGAACAGGCTTTCCTCGGATCGGCCTTTGATAACCTCCGGCCATCTTTCCATTGGTAATAATGCATAAGAGCTGCCATTTTGAGCTAATAGTTCCTTTCCGAATTTGGCAGTTTCTTCATAGTACCCTTTGGCACCAGCATTATCAAATCCAGCATTCCACATATTCATGTGCATGATCAATGCCACGGCCCCACCTTTACTTGCCCTTACCCCACGTAATGCAGGATTATCATATGTCCAGGGTAGGTCATCTACATGTACCTCCATATCTGCAATACATTTTTTCATTACAGACACCATATTTTCACGTGGCAAAGCTTCAGATTGATATGCTTTAGTGTAATAAACGACATCTCCATATAATCTGACCATCCAGAAGTAAGTGAAACAGCGCATAAAAACAGCCTCTCCGATATATCTCTTTTTATCCTTTTCCGAGAGCCCTGGAATTCCCTGATTCAACTTATCAATCAAAATATTGCAACTCTGTATGGTCTGATAATAACCAGTCCAATTTGTGATGCGTTCGAAATGATAGGTACCTTGCCAGGCCGGATCATTTATGGCGCTGTTTATGTTATTCTTGCCGAGTGCCTCCACCACTTTCCGGGCTGAAAAGTTATTGCCATTAGTAACGGCAAAAGCTTCTCCTGAGCGGCTTTCCCCTATAGCACCAATCACCCAGGTTTCATTAATTTTCGAAAAGAATTTTAAATATATACTGGCAACATAGGCTTCAACATCTTCTTTAGATTTAAAAAAATTATTACCTGTAAGCTCCGTAAGTGGCTTAATATCAAGGTAGTTTTTACAGCCAAAGGGCAGTACAAAACAGATCAGCAGTATGACTACCGATATATTTATTTTGATCGCTTTCATGTTTGTATCAATTAAAAGTCTAGGTTAATACCAAAAATATAATCTCTGGAATTCGGATAACCGGCGGAAAGATCTCTTCCCAGGGCGGTTACATTCTCTGGGTTTGGCCCGGAATATCCAGAAAATGTAATAATGTTGCTGGCACTCATTTGTACCCTAAGGTTACTTATACCCAATCGTTTTGCAAATTCCTTTGGAAATGAATAAAACAAGGTCACATTATTGATTTTTAGATAAGTTCCATCTTCTTCCCACAAATTCTGATCATAGCGAAAAGGACGGATCGTACCGTAACGGTTATAATCAAATGCATACGGATATTTTGCAATGTCGCCTGGTTTACGCCACATATCTACATCTGGAAGGGAAACCACCGCATTTGTACCAAATGGATTATTCATAATGCTTAGACGACTGGCTAGTGCATTGTTTAGTATGGTCCTTTTTGCTGTATAGGAAGCGTAAATATTGATCCCCAATCCCTTGTAAGAAAGATTAGCTGACATTCCTCCTGTTAATAAGGGCTGAGAATTTCCAGTAATCTGATAGTCATTTCTATCCATGATATAATCGCCATTCACATCTCTGATGTTGGGATCTCCGGCCGTATAGAATCTCTGTCCAGTTTGGTAACGCAATCCTGATACCGGATCAACAGGAACATCCGAATCCTGAGAAAATACGCCCTGATTAATGAGCAGATAATTAGACAATGTATTTCTTCCTACACGTAAAATGGTATGTTGTCCATCACCATCTGCAAAGACTATATTTTGTCCATTATATCCTTCCGGCAAACGGGTAAGGATGTTGTTATTCCAGGCACCATTAAAGGAAAGATTAAGTTTAAAAGGACTTTTATCGGATAATGGTCTGATGGCAAAATACATTTCGTATCCATAATTAACCATTCCAGTTTCGTTACTTGGTAAATTTCCGAATCCAATTGTATTAGACATACTCCGTGAATACAATTCATTCTTTATTTCACTGAAATAAGCGTCAAAGTTCAGATCAGCTTTACCTTTAAACAAGCTAAAATCTAAGCCCAAATTATACATTTCCCTTGATTTCGGCTTAAGATCCGGATTGGGTATTGATCCAAAATCAACACCTATACTCTGCTGGTTATTATAATTACTACCAATGTTATATTTACCATAAATGCTCTGTAAGCTTCCTGTTGGGGTGATGTTCTTTCCCCAACTAAGTCTGATTGATCCACTATTTAACCAATCCAGATTAGACATCCAGTTCTCCTTACCAAAATTCCAACGTAAACCAATAGATGGGTTTTTGGAATATGGATTATCTAAGCCACTTGAAGATGTTCCATCAATACGATATGCCAAATCAAGTATGTATTTTCGCATAAAGTCATAGGAAGCTGAAGCCCAAAAAGAAGCTAATTTGGCACGATTATAACTTAAAACACCTCCCCCTCTTGAACTGTAAGCATCAAAGCCCAGAGGTCCTTGAAACTGATCATTAGGGGTACGTGCTTGTCTGATCGCTGAAGTCTGCCCTCGCTGTTCATTAATGTCATTAGCCACCGATACATATAAGCTGTGTTTTTCTTTGAATGTGACATTATAGTTAAGCATATTTCTATTATACAATGAAGTGCTTCTTCCATTAAATCCATATACCTGTGAAAATTGGTTATTGGCTGCCGCGGGGGTAAAGGTATCTTCGATATCAGAAGAGAAACTATAATTTACGGTTGATACAAGCTTCAATCCTGGCAATATGCTGTATTCCGCATCAATGCTGGTCCTGATATTTCGGGTGGCATTGTCATTTAGGGTTTCTAAAGCCGAAACCACTCCTCCAGAAGACTGATAAAATGACGGCCCGGGAAGTAATGACGAAGCCTGAGCATTATCGGCTACTCCGCGCTGAAGAAACCCAAGGCCATCACCCTTTTGCTGCTTACCTATCCCACCAGAAAGAAATGTAGTAAACCTGAAACGATCATTAGGTCTGAGTTCTGCATTCATGTTTAGGGTGTATCTGCTGAATCCAGTGTTCTTTAGAATACCTTTATTGGCAAAGTATCCCATATTTGCTTTGTAATTGAATTTCTCATCACCACCATCAATGGCCAGGTTGTGTGTTTGGTTATAAGTAGTACGGTAGAATATGGATTGCCAGTTTGTTGAATTGTTATAGTAATTATTCAAACTGTCAGACAATAATGGTGTTTTTGAAATTCGAATGATATCATCAAAACTTAAGGCATTGCCATAAATCTGCTGCAGTTTTACTGCCCGTTCGTCATTTCCACCTAACGTTTTTCTTAATGCAGGAGGTGTACTCACAAAAAAGTTATTGGTGTACCTGACACGTGGGATTTTGGAATGGCCTCTTTTAGTGTTAATGATAATTACTCCATAGGCCGCCCTGGAACCATACAAAGCGGTTGCTTGTGCATCACGTAATATTTCAATACTTTCAACATCTTCCTGAGGAATAAGTGACAAGGGACTAATACCAGGCCCTTGAAGGTCAAATCCCATCTCAGAAGCTTTATCCGCATCGATAGGGATCCCATCAATCACATAAAGCGGAGAAGTTGGCTGCAGAAACGTTTCATTATTTGAGTTTGATACTTGTAAAGTAGATAATCCCCGCAGCTGTGTAGTTCCTCTAAATCCAGGAGCTCCAGTATTATTTTGAATATTCAGTCCGGGTACTTTTCCTTGTAAAAGTTGTTCAATATTTGCAACGGGAACATCTTGCAGTTCCTCTGCTTTCACTGTAAAAGAAGAACCTGTGGTGAGCTCCTTAGATCGTGCCACGAAACCTCGCACCACTACCTCATCCATATTTTGAGTTAGTTCCTTAAGTTTTATGCTAAGATTCAATTGCTCAACACTAACTTTTAGTTTTTGGGGACGATACCCAATATATCTAAACTCAACAGTAATTCCTACAGGGAGATCCACGCTGAAATGCCCTTTTCCATCACTAAAGCCAACGGTTTTGGACGGATTTCCTGTTACCAGGGATACTGAGGGAACTGGTTGTTTTGTTCCCTCATCAATTACAATCCCCTTAAGCTTAACGTTCTTAGTTTGTGCTTTAAGGTTTGGGGATATAAGTCCTATACAAACTAATACCCCTAAAATTATTTTTATTTTCATATACATATCAGGTATTAGATTTATTCATCTTCAAATTTTGGATTGTCGTTACGGAATTGAAAAACAATTTCCCAGTCTCCTTCCCTATAAATATTAAAGTCCAGGCCTATCGTTCCTACTTGTCTGGCGCCTCCAAAGCCCAATCTGGAATAACTAAAGTTTACATTAGCTTTTCCCCCACTGGCATATGGAGTAGCGATATTAACTAAGGGGATAGGATAAGCAACATCGTACTGTACATACTCCTTAGTCATTTCACGATTAAATCCGTGTATCAACTGATCCCATTTAGTTTCGTTGAACTTTGCAGGATTAATAGCTACTGCATCTTTATCCAAAAACTTGAAGCGCAGCGAGTGCCCATTACCCCCAGAAAATGGCCTGATGTATACAGCCACATCACCGGATGATAATTCTTTTCTGATACTTTTTCCGATGATATTAGATAAACGCGAAGGACGAATGTAATCCAGTTTATTAAAGGGATCCAGGAAATCAACCGGGTTCTTTGCTATTTTCCCTGTGTAGGGATTAAAGTCTGAAGAAGGCTCATAAGGTCGTTCACGCCATAGTTTAAGCTCTAAATCTTTAACGATCACCTCGCCTCCGACATTAGAAACTTTCACATCAAAATAGCGACGGTTCTGTGGAAAATTAGTGCTATCAGCTTTTCTTGCTTCGACAAGATCATCAGTAGCTGATGACCATAAAATCAACTGACCGGAAGTACGAACCTCAAACAATGGCTTGAGTTCTTTTTTTCTTTTACTATTGATTTCTTCCAGGCTTTTTTCTTTTCCATCATAGGCGGCAGTCCAAACCCATACTTCCTTTGTTTTAAACAGGTCGGTCATTGGTCTACCATCACCAAAACGTGCATTCACGATGCTGAAGGTCAAAGGCTGGGTAGAATTATCTGCATTTAAAGTTCCCATTAATGCTGTCCGGCCCAGTACAGGCTCATAGAATTTTGAACCGTAACTGATATTATTACTGATATATTCCTTTTCGGCAGGCACCTCAAATAACTTTTTGCAACCTGATAAGGATAAAATAAAAGGCACAGCAATTAGCAACCAATTGCCTTTCCTTTTTAAAACACGATGAATATTATGATTGAAACACATTTCTTTAAATTGAATTTTTGATCTGTTTATAGTTTAAAGCCCAGGACATATTCAGCTATTTGTAGCTCTATTCCGCTTCCGTTATTTTCTGTAATGTTCAACCGATAATGCTTATAGGCTTTGGTATTTTCAAACCGGTAAACTTTCTGCAGAAAAAACTCAGGAAAATTCTGATTGCTTTGTTGATCTAGCATTTCCCAATTCAGCATATCCTGTGACCCTTGAAGGTTCCAGGCTTTTGGATTCCTCCCGGGATTATCATTTGCTGAACTCAATGCGTATGCATTACATATGCGAGGAACTGAAAATTCAATATTTGACCAAAAAGGTTTTGTCTGTAAGGCAGTAGGGTTAAAGAATTTCGTGGTTACCGATCCATCCACCATAAAATAAGATTTTTCTGGGTAGGGTTTATCCGGTGCTTCCGCTGAAACAGTTTGCTTACCCCCATACATTTGAATGTAATTTTTAGGAGGAAAAGTTAAGGTGAAACGCTTTACAAAATCTTGAAACCCTGCAATATGATCTTGACTGATGGTATGCACAACACCATTTGTGGTCAGAATATTCGAAGAACTTGTGCTTGTGGTTGCCCAATTGCGTTGGAACTGACTCCATTTGGTATCGCTGTAGTTAATGGTTTTAGGCCCCCCATTCTGAAAACCAGAAGTAGCGGCAGTCGTTAGTCTCGCATTCATTTGGTATCCATACCTTACCCCACTTAAAAGCAATCCATCTTGATTCTGCATAGAATCAGTTGGATATTTACCACGCATAATGTATTGTGTAATAATGGTATCCAACTGGATATAATCCATGTTGGATAAATTTAATGGAGACTTCCCCGCGATTTTCCGGGTATTATTTAGATTATTAACCGCCAAACGAAAACTATTATTAGTAACGGCAAATACAGTGATACTACTATCATTGAGTGTTTGCTTTAGGCCCAAACGATCAATAACCAAAACCATCGAGTCAAATATGCCTTTCTTGCTTTTCAGGTAATCATAAGTATTTACCGGAACCGTCTGACTCAATGCCTCGTGATCGTAAAATCCAGCATCTCTTTGGCAGGCAATGATGCTGATTGCAGTCAATCCAATCAGGAAAAGTTGCTTTCTAAAATGATTAATTCCCATTATTTCCAATATTGATTTTGAGTTAATAATTTATTTTGTTGAAGTAGTTCTTCGGACACAGGCCAGTATATACCTCCTGTTTTGATCAGTTCAGTAAAGACACTATTATTTTGCCTGATCTTATTGTAGCGTACCTGATCAAACCAGTAATGTCCCTCGCCTATCAGTTCCCTTTTTCGTTCCTTAAAAATGGCATCAATCACCAGTCCGTTGGTTACTTCACTATAATTAGGGAGCCCTCTACTTGACCTGATGGTATTTAAATCGTTTATGGCGCCTTGTCGATCACCTAATACGGAACTGGCCTCGGCACGCAGCAGGTAGATATCCTCTAGTCGTGTAAAAAGCGCGATGCTAGAAAAGAAGCTGAATTTAGCATCGGTAGTTGAGGTGGAGGCAGAGCCTGCCATAATCACCTTGATCTTACTAAAGATCGGATACCTGCCATCGAAATTGTAAAAGTAACGGTCGGTTGTTGGCCGGCCAAGCGTATCCAGGCCGAAACGTGTATCCTTCTTTTCATTAAAAGTGTTAAGAATTGAATCCTTCGACATATAGATATCAGGGATTGCTTTATTTACGAATGGAAAGGCCAGTGTAAGTTCTTCTATGTGGCCCGACATTCCACCCTCTCCATGTTCATAAACAGAATTAAAACCCAATAAATGGCCCTGTCTTTTAGATGAAAAAAATCCGTTGGAGCTGGTTAAGCTGTTCACATCAGTAAGGGTAATTTCGGCACTACCAATCTCATTAATTACTTTAGTTGCATTACTGGCCACCTTGATGTAATCGCCTTGCCAGGCAGCAATATGTGCTAAAACTGCATAAGCAGAGATGCGTCGAACCAATGAGCCTGTCCATCGGCCATGGTTTTCACCATAATAAAGCCCCGGTTGTTTGGGATCATTTTCGCCATATTTATTTGGCAATACATTCACTACTCCCAGTATTTCTTTCTCTGCCCAGGCTAATACCTCAGCACCGCTATTTTGTGCTCTGTTTTCGAAACTGCCATCGTGTGATGAAATGATAAGTGGTACATTTCCCCATATGCGCACCATATAGAAATAGGCAAAAGCTCTGAGAACGCGCGCCTGAGCAATATCAATTTCCATATTACTAGCCGTGTAGCGTAAGTCGGCCTTTTTTACATCGCGCACCCTTTCCAGGAAGATATTGGCTGCATTAATTACCGCATACCATCTGCGCCAGTTGGAAAGCTGGTCTAATGTTTTATACGAGGCAGTAAGACGATTATCAATAACTGCCTTGAGGTCTTGTCTGGTGGGACTAACGAATTGCTTTCCTCTAACGTCGCCATAAATCCAGTGGGCATTATTCTCGACCATCGCGGCACGTGTTAATCCATAAATGCCTAATAATGCGGCCCGGGTATCCTCCAGTTTATTCCACATATTGACCTCAGCAACTGCTCTGGTAGATTTAACATCTACGACCTTCTTGCAGCTGCCCATCAGCATTAAAATGATAGCCACACCTATTGCAAGCGCACTTTTAACAGGATTATAGTTCTTATGATTTAAATTTCTTTTCATGATTATAAGTTCATTTTTAATCCAAGGGTATAAGTTCTGGGAATAGGTAATCCATATCCGGTATCATAACCGGTGTAGGGAACCAGTTCTGGATCCCGTCCCTTATATCCAGTTATGGTAAAAAGATTAGTCGCCATAGCATATACATAAAGGCTTTTGATTTTTCCTTTGCCCAGTGCAGATGTGAGATCATAGCCTAATGAAAGTGTCCGCATTTTAACAAAGGATGCATTTTCAAGAAACAAGTTTTGATCAATTCGATACGGAATCACGCTGCTCCAAGGGTTGTAAAGCGGATAATCATTTCTGTCCCCCTTCTTTTCCCAAAATGTGATCTCTTTTACTGACTCTAAAGTTTGCTCTCCGTCCCGATTGATAAAATCCAGAGTGTTGGCCATCTGTTGATTCATCAAACTGCGCCCCAGGTTGAAGTAGAGATTCATATTCAATGACCACTTTCCGTATTTGAAATCATTATTAAGACCACCAACCACTACAGGTTGATTATGACCATATAGTGTCTTATCAGTATTATTTATCTTGTTGTCTCCATTCTGATCTTTCCATTTAGGATCTCCCGCCTGCATTGTGGTTCCTGTATATTGCATAGGCACACCATTTACAGATGGTATTTCGGTAACAGAATTATACACACCTTCATTAGTAAGCAACCAATACCTATCTACAGACTCACCAACCCTTAAAAGACTATTGCCAATTATGATTTCATTTAGTCCACCTGGAAGCGCCAGCAATTTATTGGCATTGTAACTGATGTTAAGGGAAGGTGTCCACGAAAACCCACCACTACCAGATTGAAAAGCGGCATAACTTAATAATAGTTCTGCGCCTTTATTATTCACCGACATGCCTGGTTCAATGGATGTTTTATACCCATATTCAGCATGAGCCGGTATTCCCAATAACTGTTTTTTATCTGTTTTGGTGTATAAGTCTAAACTACCCTGCAATCGATTGTTATTTATACCGAAATCAATTCCAAAATTCAACTGATCAGTGTAAGCCCAGGGTATGCCATAACCTACCCAGCCAAAATTGTAAGGACGTGCAAGTGTTGCAAAGCCATTAAAGCCCGGTATAGTTACATTCCCAGTATATCCGATGTCTGCTGTGTACTGAGGACCTTGTCCAAAATTATCATAAGTGTTTAGTTTACCTAAACGACCAGCGCTCAGCCTCAAGCTTAATGATGAAACATTTTCCGACGCTGATAACAAATCGTTTTTGATGTTCCAACCTGCTGATAACACGGGCGAAAAGAACCATCTGCTGGTAGGCTGGGCATTTGAAGAAGCATCTCCCCTTAACAGTAGCGAAACGCTGTATTTATCACTAAAATCATACGACGTTTTACCATAAACTGAAAACAGGTTATGGCGTGTTTTATCTAAAAACTTAAATAATAGATTGGCGGGAAAAGACGTTGGGTTGAGGTTATTATCAATAAGATTTAGCTTGATAAAATCATTTACCCCTCTATAAGCATAAGCATAGTTGTATTTTGAAAGATCCCATTGGATGGCTTGTCCTCCTACTATTTGCAAATGGTCTGATCCAAAATGCTTGTTATAGGAGATCACATTTTCAAAAATAAGTCTTTGATTATAGCCAAAATAATTTGAGGCATAACTATTTCCTTCCATCAATGGCCTTGCATAAAAGATATCCCTTGTACCCTCGTTATAGTCGACGGATATTCCGGAAGAGATTTTTACATTTTTAAAATTAACAGATATCTTACCGTATCCATCCAGAAGCGTATTGATGTTATCATCATACCCTTTACCAAATTGGGCAAGGTATTGCTGGTATACCTCCTTGTTAGGCGAAAGTGGCATTGCCAATGAGGGAAGATAATTTGTTTGCGCAAATCGATCTCTTAAGCTTCGGTTTCTATCGCGCTGCAAACGATTAGCATTAACCATTAATGAAACATTAAGCCACTTCATGGGTTTCATGTTTACATTAAACATCACATTATATCGATTCAGACTAGTAGAATCGGCGACTCCCTGATTCCGCATATTACCTCCGGAAAACCTAAAATTAGCCCACTCGTTTCCACCGGAAAGATCTGCGGTGATGTTATGAACCAGCGCATTCCGATAATAATCATCTACCCAATTGGATGGGCCATTGTATAAGTTACTCGATGAATCACTCAGGTACTGAGGATAAATATCTTCATCCGAATATCTTCCATTTGAAGTAAATCTGTCATAAAACTGCTTTCTGAATGCATTTTCATAGCCTGAGTTTAAAGTAGTGACCTTTGGACTTGGGGCAAAACCTAAATAACTGTTAAAGCTAACTTGTCTAACAGGGCCCGCTTTTTTAGATGTTAAAACGATGGCACCGTTAGCGGCATTAGGTCCGTAAATGGCTACAGCAGAAAGATCGCGCAGTACTTTGATTTCAGCAATATTGTTCATATCAATATTGCTGAGCAGATTTGTTGCCGTACCTATACGGTTGTAATTGTTTAACTGGATATCGTAAGCAAAAGGATGTTCTCCGATAAGCGGTATTCCATCCAGTACAACAAGCGGCTGTTGTTTCATCACATCAGCCGGAGATAACAAAGGGCAGAAATCCCTCTGATAAACATATTCTGAACAGTTCCAGGCTCCCCGCTAGGTTCCTGAATATTAATCCCTGGTGCCTGCCCCTTAAGATACTGCTGCAGTGAAACAGCAGGGATCTTGGAGAGTTTGGATGGGGATACAGTTGTGCCTGTTTGCGCTATAACTTTTTTCCTCGCACTATTCTTTGAGGTATCAGTTACAGATTCCTTCAAGGGACTTCTATCCGGATTTTGCGCATACACATGAGAAAAACTAGCGCATAGCGATACACATAACAATAGTTGTAATTTAATATACATAGTATTGAATTAATAGAATTAGTCTGTTGAATTTTGATGAATACTTAGCTGACTTTGGAAGTCCCTATCTCTAGACTTGAGAATGAGTGTAAAAATTTGTTCATGGTTTGTTTGTTTTTTGGTTTGTTTTTTGGTTTGTTTTTTTTTGGTTTGGCCGGTTGGTTTATATGAGTTTTAACTCTTGCACTTTCTTATGGATTAAGAGATGCATACATACAAATTGCAGCAGTCAAGCTCAAGATTTTTCATGCAGATGCCATTGAAAATCTTGCATACTATCTTGCTGACGAACCACCGCTTTCGTCGACACCTGTATCAGCACAGGAAATTGTTGTTATTGTCCGCAATAGCGAACAAGGCAATAATGAGCGTATCTTTTATCAATTGTTAAAGGGTTAAATGTTTTACTAAAACTAAGATAACCCTTTAAAACTAGCTAGAGAACCAAGAACTTAGCGATTAAGGAAATGGCATACACGAGTCAGAATTCAGATGTTCTCCTCTTGAATATTTGTCCTTCATTTTTGTTCTTTACTTATTTATTTAATGAATTCACTAAAGTTTTCAAGTAATTTTTCAGATCATGGTAATTACGAATTATCATATTTCAAAATTTGCAGAAATTAAGGAAAGAAGTTCTGAAATAGTAGTTGTAAATGGAATACGTTGACTACTTGCTAATTCTATAAACTTATTTTTTTTATCAATTATTTTAATAAAATCTTTATTTATCAAATACGATTGATTTACCCGAATAAATAATAAAGGGTTTAATTCCTGAGAGATTTTTTTCAAGGATTTGCAAACCACTAGTTCTTCGCCATTATTTAGAAAGATACTTGTATAACAATTATCAGATTTACAGTAAAGAATATCTGAACAAGAAACTAACCTGAGTGATTCTTGAGAAGAAACCATTAATTTTTTCATGAGATGCTGATTGATTATATAGGAGATAATTTGACTATTATATTGACGCACATTGATCTATAGCAGCATGAACCTACTCCGAATTTTTAGCAACAAGGTGCATAAATATTGGATGGGCTGATGTCTACGGCGCTATGGTGCGATACATTTTTCTTATCGCAAGCCGACGACTTCCCCTGTCTTCATTGTTAACCAGTAACTCACTAGTCCTTAACGAGCTCAATATTTCACCTGCATGAAGCTCAATACCAGGTGCCTTGTCAGGATAAATTTCAAACAGCACAGGGGCTGTAAACGATAATGTACTTGCGAGGTATAAGTAGAATCCGGCTTCCAATATGTGGTTTGGTCACTATTGCCATAATTCACTACACACCAATTTTACTTCTTCGTGGAATGACCTTAACAATTGTCTTCCTATACTTAAGTTGGTGTAATCTATACAAGCCAGATTTGGTGCAATTTTGATAAACACTTAGCTGACTTTGGAAGTCTCTATGTCTGGACTTGAGAATGAGTGTAAAAATTTATTCATAGTTTGTTTTTTGGTTTGTTTTTTTTTGCCGCTTGGCTTCTATTACTTTTAACTCTTGCACTTTTCTTATGGATTAGGAGATGCATACAGATTGTAGCAGTCAAGCTCAAGATTTTCCATGCAGATGCCATTGAAAATCTTGCATACTATCTTGCTGATGAACCACCGCTTTGGTCGACTCCCGTGTCAGCACAGAAAACTGTGCTTTCTGTCCACGATAGGGAACAAGGCAATAATGAGCGTATTTTTTATCAATTGTTAAAGGGTTAAGTGTTTTACTAAAACTAAGATAGCCCTTTAAAATCAGCTAGAGAACCATGTACTTAAAGATTAAGGAAATGGTACATTTGGGTAAGAATTTAGAGGTTCTTTTCTTGAATATTTCCCTTCATTTTTGTTCATTGCTTATTTATTTAATGAATTCACTAAAGTTTTCAAGCAATTTTTCGGATCCTGGTAATTACGCATTATCATATTTCAAAATTTGCAAAAATTAAGGAAAGAAGTTCTGCTATAGTTTTTGTAAATGGAATACGTTGACTACTTACTAATTCTATAAACTTATTTCTTTTATCAATTATTTTAATAAAATCTTTATTTATCAAATACGATTGATTTACCCGAATAAATAATAAAGAATCTAATTCCTGAGAGATTTTCTTCAAGGATTTGCAAACCACTAATTCTTCGCCATTATCCAGAAAGATACTGGTATAACAATTATCAGATTTGCAGAAAATAATATCCGAACAAGAGACTAGCCTGAGTGATTCTTGAGAAGAAATCATTAATTTTTTCATGAGATACTTATTGATTATATGAGAGATGAATTGATTGTTAAATTGGCGATATCAGATAGCAGGCATTTTGGGAATTTACAATGTAAACTCCCTTTTTATACCTGTACTGTTACAATATTCCTTTTACTTCAAAAACAGCTGCATATTTCGAAGGACGATTCGCAGGAACCTTAAATGTCAGCTTTTCATCCGTTTGCTTAAAAGCTACTTTTTTGCCATCCATCATTTTTATCGACCTGATCTTATTAGGCGACTGGTTTGATTTTAAACCTAATGTTGGAAGGCTAATCTCACCTTCAGTTGGATTCAATACAAAAACATACAAAATATTGCCTTTAGTTGTAAATCTGACTTCATCATTTCCATAAAGCGGACTTTTAACTGTACGTTGATTAAATTGCTCAGATTCGTTTTGCTTTTTCAGCGCTTCCAGATCGGCATTGGCAATATTACTGGCACGTTTTAAAATCGAATTCAAATTATCTCCATATACCTTCCAGGGTTTACTTGCATAAATTGCTGCACTGTTTTTATTTACCCAGGCGCCCACTTCATCAAGAATTGCCTTTTCATCAGTAGAAAGGCTTCCATTGGGTAATAGTTCTACATTGAGCAATAAATTCCCATTTTTACTGTTCACATCTGCCATCATTTCAATAATCGTGCGGGCGTTATGAACCATTTCTCTGTCCTTTTTATAGAGCCATCCGCTACTGGTCGTAATGATACCTTGCCAAGGTTTTGGGTTAATATCATTCGAAGTTCCACACTCAATATCTTTTACGATAGCATCATCATCAGCAATTTTACCTGCAACAACCGCCATGATTTTACCATTTTTCTTCAGGCTGTTTTCAAATAAAGTGCGACTAACTTCTTTTCCAGGAGCGCCATAAGGGAAACCGTAGCCGTCATACCAAATCATATCCACATCATATTTGGTCACCAATTCCTTGTGACGCAATACCCATGTTTTTTTCATCTCAGCAATCCATTCAGGAGTCCTTTTGGCAGGTGGTAATCCATACAAATCGGCTGGATCAAGCCCCTCCCACCACAAACCTTTCCCGTCTTCTTTAGTCAAATTTCCATCATAAGGAACGCCTTTCAACGGACCAGAAATATCTGAACCAAAAGCCGGAAGCCACCAACTCAAATAACGGTCATCGTGTGAACTTACTGCAAAAGGCATCTTATATTTTCGTGCCGCTTGTCTAAAATCGCCTACGATATCCCGTTTAGGACCAACATTTACGGAATTCCATTTTTGATAGGTAGAATTGAAATCATCAAAATGATCATGATGAACGGCCAACACCATAAAATATTTAGCCCCCATTTCTTTAAAATATTTCATCAACGCATTGGGGTCTAATTTTTCAGCCTTCCAGGATTGAAGCACTTCCTTATAACCGAATTTGGACGGATGCCCGTATTGTTTGAGTTGATTGGCATAGGCATCTTTACCGAAAGTCTGACCTCCAACATCCTGCATATACATGTGACGGGCATACCAGCCTCCTCCATTGTCGGCCTGAGACTGTCCTCCCCAATGTAACCAAATTCCAAAACGAGCTTCGGTGTACCATGCAGGAAACTCATAACCTTGTTTCAACTCTTCCCAGTTTTTTTCTTTTTCCTGAGCATATGAAGAAACCGAGCATAAAATTACCAAACTCAAATACAAAGCATATTTGAATTTTGCAGAAGAAAAAAGCCAATGTCTATTTTTCATTTTCTAATTAATTTGTTTAGGGTATTAATTCAATTTTTAGAACAAGGCCCCGAAACAATTCGGGACCCGGAGAGCAATATCTATTTATTAAGATTTCCATCGATTGAAAAATTGTCGATAACCAGAATGCCGTTACCTTTCTTGGTCGTACAGATATAGTAATCATCTGCATTGCCTGTGGTAAATTCACCTGTGAAAACAGTGGCCCCATCAAGAGGAACATTCATCACTTCTTTATTGTCCTTTACAGAACGAACAACCAAACGATAAGCTCCCTTTCCAGTAGACTTGTAATCAAACTTGATTTTATAGGACGTGTTGGACTTGAAACGAATCATAGCTGGGGAGGTACGGTAAACTTCGCCATTTCCTTCCTGCCATGTCTTTAGTGAGAAATCCCCATCAATGGTATCCTCAGTATATCCCTCGTGTCGCTCAGATAAATGGGTTTTATATGCGCTGGACTTACTTGCAATAAATGGCCCCCAGCCTTCATCTACGTTTTCAAAATCTTCAAAATAAGTATGTGCAGATTTTTGATTAGTGCTTTTCACGATCCTCACATCATCAAATTGTACAAATGAGCTATCAGTAGCCCCTTTAAAGGAAAGGTTCAGGGCCTTACTTCCTTCATTGTAAACAAAAGGGATTTTAATGCGTTGAAATTTGGTATTGAATCTATCTGTATTATCGGTAAAATTCATCACCTTACTTTCGGTTATTGAATAGGAATTGTCTCCTATAGCGAGCGTGGCCTTGCCTTCGCCAGCTACTTTAGCCCAAACTGATAAGACATAAGACACCCCTTTTTCAAGGTTCAAAGTTTGACTGGCATTTGCAGTACCTGCCATTTGCAAAACAGCCTGTCCATAAGAAGTTCTTACAACCTTTGTATCTTTTCCACTGATTGCCCAAGCAGACAAGCCTCCATCAAATCCAGGATTAGAGATCAATCCGCCAGCCCCCCACATCATTGGTGTCGCATCGGCTATTTTGTTTTTATAAATCACATAACCTTGCTTCGGCGCTGCAGTTATTGTAATCTCCTTTTGTCCATTTATAGGTAAATCGGCAACCCATTCACGTCCCTGCTCCGTCAGTTTATACAGACTTATAGTACCTGTAGATTTCCAGCTGTCTGGCAAGGTCCAGGTAGATGTTCCACCCTTAGTATTGTAGTGATAAATTTTTTCTTTAGTAACAGGGTTCCATGGAATAAATACGTTATCACCATCCTTTATCAGGTGACCGTTTTGACTCATTTTATGTACCCCATTGATTAATTCCGAGACCAAATCACCCTCAAGCACTGCTTTTTGATCGTTTATGGTTTTCAATGGATGATTCATCAAATAACGATAAGGAAGTTGCTGGGTAAAGAAATTTTGCAATACCCCGTTAAAATCTCTTCCCTTTTGCCAGCCCATAAAACCAATTTCAGCACTACGGGAATAACCACCCAACAATAAAGGATGAGCAGCATAGCCATCACGGAACTTATGTTGAACAAAACGAGAGATCAGGCTCTTCGAATCAGGAGGATAATGCGTCCATATCGCCTCTCTATAAAATATCTCAGGGTCTTCTGTCCATACAGGCCATCCATTTTTATTGAAATGTTGAGCAGTAAAATTTGCAATCGACCGGTGTTCACGATAAGTATCTATATAAACAAAAGAAAGGTTCGGCAAATCCTTTTTCATTTGATCAATTCTTTGAATAAATGTTCCTCTCTTAATATCTGCTTCCTTGTTAATCAGATAAGCCTGATCCAACCATGCCCAGCCCGGTATGTCTGTTATAATTTCATGATCATAGGCTTTTGCTTCGGGATAAGCCTCGCTATGGTTGATGTGCACCCCAATATGCGCATTATACTTTTTCGCCTGCTCCGTTAAATATTGCAAATCTGTAAGTCCACCTGCCCTACGGTTATAGTTGCCGGCATAATCGGGATGGGCACTATCATGACCTTCGGATTGATATCCTTTCAGTTCAAGCATCTGTCCAAAACCATCAGTAGCCAGATTAAACTTTTTGATATTGTCCAGCTGGCGTAAGAAAGGGTACTGCCCTCCACTGGCAAAGTTCATCGTAATGGTGGCATAAACATTTCTGATCAAATCAGCGCCATAAGGTTCCGGGTATACCTGAGCCAAAACATAGGCTGCATCTTGCCAATCTACGGTTTGGTTATCGTTGTTATCTTTTGCAAAGATCACTTTCATCTGGGGTAAGGGAAGCAGATTATTAGTGATGCCTCTATAAATCCATTCATTACTAAACAGGGAAGTGAAATACTCGTTTCCTGTTTTTGTGGTGTGATACAGTATTTGCTTTGCGTTGTAAATTGAATTGTTATCGATAGTGACTGCAATTTTGTTGTTGTTTAGGATGGCGATAGCTGCATAGCCTGCAGTTGTATCAACAGAACGGCTATTAAGAGGTAAAAACTGATCACTGTGAACATCATGAGCTATCGACAACATCGCTTTATCATCCTTGTTGTTCATGGAAACAATGTCGTGATTTGGAAAAGCTATGGTTTTCACTTTAACGTTGCCACGCTCTGCAATTTCGGTTACTTTCATATCCAGCATCATCTTATGAAGCGTGAACTCGGTAGTGATCCCAACATTTATTTCCGGTATTTCCGATTGATAAATGACTTTACCAGAACTAGTGGCAACCTTTGTTTTAGCAACATAAGCTTTTCCATTAATAATAAATCCGTTCGATATCTTTTTTGCTCCTGGCACTTGGATATTACCCTCTTTTATTTGATACCGATAAACGGCCGGATAATCCTTAGAAAAAGTAACCTCCATTTGATCTGACATCAGCTTTATCGACGAAGATTTCACTGGTTTTTCAATCAAGCTGTTAACCCGAGTAAATTTCACATTACTCAGCTCTATTTCAGCACCATCATGTACCCTAAAGCCTACATATCCGGCCTCATTGCCCATTATCGATGCCGTGGTACGTGTAACCTGTTCTCCATCGAGATAGATTGCCAGGCTTTTGCCCACATATTCTATACGAACATGTCGCTTATAGTTTTTATAGAACTTGGAGATTTCAATGGCGATCTCCTTCTTTTTGGTCGGCGTGCGTACATACCAATGAGAATTGGTTAAAACATCTGAGGTAAGATCGCATCCCACATAAGTCCAGTCCTGCTGGTTCTTGTACCTGCTGATCACTCCAAATTTGGAATCTGAATTTTTAGGCAATACATCAAATTCAATTGCCAGGTTATACATTTTCGGCAAATCTTTGTTAAAAATCAGCATGGATGCTGCTCCTTTTTCAGCTTTGAGAGAAAAGACCTGATCCTTTTGAGTTAACAATTCATAGACAACGGCTAAACTATCGCTTTTGGATGACTGAGCTTTGACGCCTACTGCTGAAATGAGAAAAAAGAAAAGCAAATAAATGCTTTTTGGCGGGACATAATTCATAAAATATTTTTCTATTTTTTTAATCAAGGCTTTTTATCTTCCTGAAAAACATTAAAGGCTTTTGATTTGCCACTAATCTTAAGCACTATCACTCCATGGGATGGTACTTCAAAGCTTTGTGATTTAGATTTCATTAATTCGCCATCTTTATGCATCCATAAATCACGAATTTCATAACCACTTTCAGCATTAATACCAACATTGTCAAGATCAAATGTAATCGCTTCCTTTTTTGCTGATCTATTGAGTAAAACCACTGCCACCTGACCACTCATTGTCGAAGCTAATGGCTTTGCCCACACCTCGAATTCACCATTTTTTTTCAGACGGCGTGCTTGGTAGCCTAATTTATCCTGGTTTAAGGCAATGATCTCTTTGTTTGTAACCAGATCCAAGGTTTCTTTTGAAACTGTTCTAAGATCATTCCCGAGTAATAGTGGTGAATTCATGACACACCACATGGTGAAATGCGATTTATCTTCTTCATAGCTCATACCTCTTCCAACCTGTAGCATATCCATATCATTAACATGTCCAGGGGCGCTGTATTTCCACAAGTCTGCATTTTTATCAATAATGTGTAAAATAGAACTAAATTCATTACCAATATCTCCGGAAATCCGCCATGAATCAGCGATTTCAACGGCCCACTTACCTGGAAACTGCCAACGACAAATGTTAAATAATACATTACTATTTATGGCTCTAATACGATTGGCAATTTGGGTATAGCGGACTTCTTCGTTCAGGCCTAATCTTTCTCCTCCACACCAATCTACTTTTATAAAATCATAACCCCAGGTCTTGAGCATCAAATTCAAATCTTGCTCATCATGTCCATATAATCCAGATCCTACCCCAATGGTATCTCTGTCGTACACCGATGCACAGGTGTTAATACCTGCATCAGAGTATATTCCGGCTTTAAGTCCTTTACTATGAATATAGTCGGCTAAGGCCTTCATTCCAGAAGGAAAACGTCCTGGATGTGTTAGCAAATCACCATTCTCATTTCTTCCGCCAAAAAAGCCATCGTCAATATTTACAAAATTATAACCTGCATCTTTTAGTTTGGTTGAGATCAATTTATCCGCCTGTGCTTTAATAATATTCTCATTAATCGCCACTCTAAAATTATTCCAGCTGGACCATCCCATAATTGGTGTTTTCCGTTTAATGTTTTTTTTCTGGGCCGAAACCGGAATAGTGGATTGCGCATTCAATGTTGTACAACAAATGCATGAAGACAATAAAAACAGCGTAAACAAAAACCTATTCATTTTAAAAGTTTAATTTGTGTGTATATTAAATTTGAATATTACTTATCAATAACGATGTTCGATATACTTATTTTCCACCCTACCATCTTCATATAAATCTAATATGGCATAACCTGGAGGTGTTTCGCGATAATAACCTTTGCCTGCGGATTGCTTATCGCCTTCTTCCCACCAAAAGCCACTTAATGCTCCATTGCAATAATAGTGCACGCCATTGTATTCCGCGGCATCCAGCAGGTGGATATGCCCGCTTAAACAGGTGATTTTTTTGTCCTTATGCTGATAAAATAAATCGGTAATATAACGGGAATCGGTATGATTACCTCCCTCCATGATGGTACTCACGCCCAAAATAGGATAATGACTTAAACATAAAACCGGTGTACCTTTGGGCAATGCTGCCAAATCCGCCTCCAGCCATGTCCTTTGCTCGGGATCTAAAGATCCTGCATTGGAATTATTACTGTCAAGAATTACAAAGTGCCATCCTTGTTTTTGAAAGCTGTAATACCGGTTAGGGATATTCAATTGTTTTACCACATGAGGTTTTCCGTACATGGCATCCTGCTTGTCCGGTGCCGCCCACCACATGTCATGATTCCCTAAACAACTGTGCATTTCATACTCACTTAGCTCAGTTCTCAGTTCCTGCCAGATCGCCCATTGTGCTTCTACCCGATCCCGGGTGATGTTCCCATAATCTGCCGCAAAAATGGTATCGCCTCCGTTCAGGAAGAAATCAATTTTATGGTTTTTTATTTCTTTCATGCACTGACGAAAACGATCCGGGGCATTCAATTCAGGCCTCATGTGTATATCGGTGATGTGCGCAATACGCAATATCCTTTTCTTTTTAGGACTGGCAACCGGTTCTGCTGCCATTGCACTGCCCTGTATGGACAATGCTCCGGCAACTAAACCAATACCTTTTATCAATTCTCTTCTTTTCATTTATTTATCTTTAAAGAGTGTTACTTCTGCCAGTCCAGCCCTACCCTCGCTTGTGGATAATATCGAGATTCTGAAATACTTGATCGTCTTCTTGAAACGGACAGGTTTAAAGTCCCAGCCAGTACATTCCTTTTCGTACACCGGTTCCCAGGTTTTACCATCTGAGGATACCTCCACCTTATGACGATACTTTGAACTATCTTTTTGAAATCTTACCCGGCTTCCAACTACAGTCGTTGGTTCTTTCAAAGTCAATGTAACCACTTGAGGAAATTGATCCTGATTGGCAATCCACCAGCTGTAATCATTGCCGTCTGTTAAATTTGTTGTTGGAAACTCAGCGTGGGAAGATGTTGTAGAAACATTGCTTATCTCCACTTTGGGTTTAGTAAGAAAACCTTTATCCCATTTGGTGGGCTTCACTATTGCACCATCTTCTTCCTGTCCTTTAAATTCGCCATGTGTACCATCAGGCAAATGCATCCCTTTGTACGCGACTGTGTTTATGGTTAACTGACCGGCTTTCATCCCTTTGGATTCAACCTGGATTTCTATTTTTCCCGCTTTTTTGGATGTTCTGATAAACGCAAATCCGATTCCGGCCTCTACAGCCTGAGGATTGATTTCAACTCTCGATATACCGTCACCAATCAATGTACCCTCGCCTTTAACACGGATAAAAATCTCAGATTTTGCATCATGCACTACTGAACCATTGGCATCACAGATTTTAAAATAAACGGGAATCATATCTGATCCATCTGCTACAGGAGCGATATGGTGATCAGGAATAACAATCTCCAAATGATCGGCCTCACCGGCCGTCCGAACTGCGTGCTCGGTCACCTTTTTCCCATTTATATATCCTATGGCCTTCAGTTCTCCTGGCTCAAAACCTCCGGCATCGAATACAAAACTTGGACTACCACCCTTAGCCACAATATGAGGATATACCTTCGCCCGCTCAGCACGGGTCTGTTTCCCAATTAGCTTATTGTTTCTATAGAGCTCAACTACATCACAATTTGAATAAACTGTAATCTCTGAAGTTGATGTTTTGTACTTGCCGGATGAATTAAAGGAAGCAACGAATACCATCGGTCCCTCATACAGTTCCTTTTGTGAAATTCCACTGGGGCGCATGCTCTGCATCATATAATAGGCAAACTTAGGATACCGATTCACATCTACCACTCCCGAATACATCGTTTCTTCCTCCGCACCCCTGGTATAATCGTTGTAACTCCACATAAAATGTCCACCCATCCGAGGATTGGCATCCAGCATACACCAGTCAAAATATCCATCACCGTTCAATTGGGTCAGACGGCTACGCCCTTGACGCATCTGCTCATACTCGTTTTCGGTCATGCTTACCCTAGGTTTTTCTCCCACACCATCTCCCCATTCCCGGGCAAAAAGTGGCTTGATAGCAATCTGATCTTCCAAATAATTACTCATCACGCTTCCATCTTTTGGAAACTTGCTAACCTGCTTGTAGAAAACATCATAATAGGGTTCTGTTTCTTCATGGCTAAAATAATCGCCGGCGGTATAAAGCTGATCTCCCGGATACTCCTGATGCGCTGCCTCAAAAATACGTTTAACAACTTGTAGCGGGTAGGTTGTTTCATTCAGCGCAGTTTCCCATAATACAATGGAGGCTCTGTTGCGATCCCTTCTGATCATGTTTCGTGTAATGGATTCTAGGCGATCAGCAAAGACCGGATTTTCATTAAAAATCTGCCAGCCCGGCACACATTCCACAACCAGCAGTCCGTATTTATCACAAGCGGCCAAGAAAGCTGGATCCTGAGGATAATGCGCTGCCCTCACAGCATTGTATCCTCCTTTTTTCATCTCAATAACATCTCGTTCCTGCATCGAATTTGACGCAGCATCACCGATGTTAGGAAAAGCCTGATGACGATTGGCACCCACCAGATATAAATGCTTTCCATTGATAAAGAAACCTTCATCACGGGTAAACTTAATTGTACGGACGCCTATCTTTTCAGATCGAACATCTACTACCTTTCCATCCTCAAATAATACCTGGCTCTCTAGCGAATACAAATAAGGAGTATATGGGTACCATAGGTTAGGATTAATCAAATTCAGATCCTGCTCAATCAACGTATTCTTATTTGCTCCGAGATGAAATTTGCTCTTATTCCTGGCCACTACTTTTCCGTTTGCATCTTTAAGCAGGGTCTGCAAGTAACCTTCCTTCGCAGTAGCATATGAATTGGCAACTTCAGTTTTCACATGAACCACTGCCTGCTGCTCATTTACTTGCGGATAGGTTACAAAAACACCACTTGCCCTTGTACTATGCTGAGCCAGCTCACTAGTAATATGAAGTTTATCGGTTACAGTCAGATTTGCATCACGATAAATACCACTGTAATAATAAAAATCCAATCGGCCTTGCGGTTTTCCCGGGGGCGTCAGTGAATCATATTCTGCCGATACGCGAACAGCGATCACATTATTTTCATTGTTGAATTTTACTTTGTTCGAAACATCCATTGTAAATCCAACGTATCCCCCGTGATGGATACCGACACTCTCTCCGTTTACAAACACTTCACTGTTGCTCATAATTCCTTCAAAATTCAGAAGAACTCGCTTGTCAGCCTGATCCTTGGATAGTTTAAAGTAGCGGCGGTACCATCCAACACCGTCATAGATAATATCAGCTCCGTTGTGTTTCTTTTCCAATTGCATGATATGTGGTAAAACTACCGGCATCCATTTTGAATCGTCATAATTGAGCATTTGGGCATGCTTCGCATCGCCTCTATAAAATGCCCAACCTGTATTCAGGTTATA
This sequence comes from Pedobacter ginsengisoli, assembly GCF_002736205.1. Lineage (NCBI taxonomy): Bacteria > Pseudomonadati > Bacteroidota > Sphingobacteriia > Sphingobacteriales > Sphingobacteriaceae > Pedobacter > Pedobacter ginsengisoli. The sequence goes on from NZ_CP024091.1 coordinate 2,973,258, forward strand.
ATCCACCCTTGGGTTTTTACTTTTACTGTTTGCATAACCAGTCTGCATCAATAGGATGATGGAAAGCACAACGCATTTTTGAAATATTCTAGACATCTTTATTTAATAATCATTTACAAATAACAGTTATTTTTTGAACTCTGCTGAATTAGGATATGGCATTACTTCTATAGCGTTAATGGTTGCACCATTAACCGTTTGGCGTAGTCCAAATACCAATACATTCTTCTTAGCTCCGGAATTCAACCAACATTCAGGCAAAAAGAACTCACGCTGTGGGCCCGCTTCCCAATGGCGACCGATGTTATGTCCATTGAGCCACATATACCCATTTCCCGAAGCATTAATTTTGGCCATCCATGGCATCCATACTTTTGCATCCTTTTCAGGTAAGGAAAACTCAACCCTGTACCAGGTAAATAAACCTGTTTGCTCCCCTTTTGGCTGAATGCCATTGCCCTTGCGGGGAATTTCATCTTGCATATTTAGGGTAACACGCTCCCATTTATCAGCTTTAAATGATGGAGTGGTAAAGCCCTTTGTGACGCCTGCAACATCAGCGGTTAGCTCCCACTGCAGTGGATGTGTTAACACGGTATCTGCCTTAGAAAGTCCAGCCTGCCTGATGCCTCCCAACTCTTCCATAGGCACATAACCATGCGCATGTCCAAGGTTTTCGTATACCACTACAATTTCATTTTCACCTGCTTTTAGTAAACCGCTGACATCAAAACGATTGTCGAATTCATTGGGACGGATGCGCGAATAAGCACCGCGCGTAATCCAGGTTTGTGCATCTGCTTTTTCAGGAAAAAGACGCTTAGGAATTTTGCCATTAACTTGTACGGAAACAATATCACGGGTAAACATGTTAAACAAGAGCCTGTTTTCTTGCTGAATATCGGCTGCACTCAGGGTAACTTTTGAACGGTACAGGTTATATCGAAAATCATTGATCCCTATTTCTGACAAAGAGGTTTCTTTTGGAAGTACTGTCCACTTGGCTTCATTTACAGGATCGTTATAACGCAAGGCACTTGCTATACGTATTGGTGTAACATTTACCGACGGGCGAACTGGTTGCTCTGGCTCCATTAAGCACCACTTGCCCTGCTCAGGAGTAGCTCCCGGAGGAATAACTAACACTTGTGCCCCCAGATCCGGCAAATTGAAATCAATTGCAAATGAATCATTTGCAGATGTGTTTCCGTTTGTAACTGCAGCTGTTTTAATCAATACTTTCTCTCCGTTCTGATTCACATTGTAAATTGGCTCAGTGGATTTAGCCACTTTACCAGGTAATACAGTCACCCTTCCTTTTAAAGATTTATCAGGATCTGTGTTGTGCAAAAAAACAAATTTGGTACCATCCTCGGCTATGCGCAGTCCACCAAAAAGTGATTTAGGTGCATCTTTTAGTTCACAAGGTCCACCAACTGATCTTGCCAGTTTAGTGCCATACTGCTTTATAAATTCCCCCATCGCTTTGGCTGCAAAATATTTTGGGCTTGTTGCACCGCTTTCTCTGATGGCGGCATTATAGTCATAACTTGTGGTCATCCCACGTGCTCCCCAACCATTAAAATGAGTACCCCCAAAAAACATATAGTAGTTGATACCTGTACCGCCTCCAAGCATGCTCATTAAACCAATTGCTTTAAAATGACGCGCATCAGAATAATGTTCTTCACTCAATGTTCCGGTTACTAAAGAAAACCAGCCCCCCTGTAATTCCGTTACAAAACCAGGAGCATCGCTTTGTTTTTTGCGAAGATCGTACATGCGACGGGCACAACTTGGCGCATCACTTAGATTGGCTACATAATAATTATCGCAATCGAATACCTGCGACAACTCAGGGTCTTTGCTGGCCCTGGTTTGACTGGTAAGACAGGTAAACAAGGGTACATCAATGCCATTGTTTTTATAAGAATGATACAAAGCTTTTAGAAAGACTTCTTTGTCTTTGGTACCATGTGCATCATACTCGTTTTCAATCTGAAACATAATGATGCCCTTTTGGCCTTTCTTTTTGCGACTGATCTGTTCCGGGGCTAATACTTTAGAAACGGCATTGTACCAATGAACAGACCATTTGATATGTTCGGGATCGGCACTGCGTAACCAAAGGTCGCCTTTACCGGGACCAAACTTGGCCAACCAGCGAGGATAACCTCCACCAGACCATTCTGCGCAAAGAAATGGTCCTGGACGTACAATGGTGTAAAAACCAAATTCATCCTGCGCCATCTTTAACCAGGCTTTCAGGTCTTTAAAATCGAATTTGGAATTATCGTTCAGTCCTGAGGGCATACTGCGTTCATGCCAGTTCCAGGGAATGTAAGTTTCTACAGTGTTAAATCCAGCTTCCTTGATCTTTCTGAAACGATCACGCCATAGCTCCTGCGGACATCGAAAATAATGGAAGGCGGCACTGTAGATAAAAACATCTTTGCCCTCGATGCTCATGCATGAGCCATCATAACGGATGCGATGTGGATGAGCAAATTGTTTTATCGGCAATGGTGATGATGTTGACTGCTGCGATTTAGCATTCGTATTGCTCATTAATAAAAACAGGAGCAAGCATGCGTTACGGAATATTTGTGTGTGTAAAGATCTTTTCAACATTTTTTATTTAGATGTCTGTGGGTAGAAAGTAAAAAGGGAGCTCTAACCAGCCCCCTTACTTCACTTATTGTAATGGGTCGAAAGTTCCTCCCCATTCTTTATTTTGCAGCAAAACATTTTTTGACTGAGAAATCTGGGATGGTGGAAGTGCATAAAACCAGTGATTCAAATCAAGGTTAAATTTATAGGTCGCATCGCCATCAAGATTATCAATATAGTTTGCAGTAAGCTTAGCACGTGCATCAGCGCTGGTGATTTTTTCATACGGCAAAGGCAAGTTATTCATATCTTTTACTGTAATATACAAACCATGCCTTCCCATTTGATTATTCAGGATATCATAGCGTTTCAAGCGGCGGAGGTCGTTAAAGCGTTTATTCTCAAAAGCAAACTCCACAAAACGTTCATTAATATAAGCTTCCCTTATATCAGTGATGGTTGATGCGGTAAGACCATAGTTCCCACCGGCACCTGCAGTAATACCTGCACGCTTTCTGATTCTTTTTAATACCTCTAAAGCCTCTGATGATTTACCCAATTCATTGGCACATTCGCCATAATTCATCAGCAGTTCTGCATAACGCATCTCCACCCAGTCTGTTTGGGCCTTAAACCTATCCACCGTATTAACGGTGGTATCAATACCTTTACGTTGAAAGAACCCAGTACAGCCCATATTACCACCATAACCCGGATGAATTGTTTGGGCGATATTGGTATATTTATCTACACCATCCTGGCGCCAAACGCTCCAAAAACTCATACCCTTAATATAACCTGGAGGTTGTTCTTCAGGCGTTGGTTGTGGAGTTCCACCGCAATAAATAGTAGAAAAAAACCGGTCATCACGATTGGTATAAAAATCAGTCATGAATTGACTGTTGTAGGTAGGATCGCTCAGTTGATTCTTATCAAACTGCATAGGAGAGCCATCTTTTTTAGGAAAAGCAAGCAAAAGTGATAACAAAGGTTGATTGGTGTTGTCGGCGCCGGGACGAAGAAAACCAAAATTATTAGAGTGGCCCGGATAAAAGAACTGATTTACCATGACCACTTCTTTATTTCGCTCCTGGGTCCAGATGGTATGAAATCTTGGATGCAAGTCATGCCCCTGAGTTGCACCAAAATCAACTGCGGCTTTACATGCATCGTAGGCTGCTTGCCAGCGTGTAGGGTCATTAGTAGGGTTAAACAAGGGGCTTGCATAACTAAGCAAGACTCTTCCTTTCATAGCCATGGCAGCAACTTTGGTAATACGGCCATAGTCTGCGGCTGCATTAGAGTAAACACCAGGCAGTAACAGAATGGCACTGTCCAAATCTTTAACAATCTGGGCAACACATTCAGATGTTTTATTACGGGGTTTAAACAAACCTGGCACATCATTAAAATCCTGTTTGTGCAAAATAATTGGAACTCCTCCTACCCGGTTTACCATACCCCAATAAGACCATGCTCTCCAGAATTTCGCCTCACCAGTATATTGTTTGTTTAGTTCATCTGGTAAAACAGTGGTAGGAACGTTTGCCAATTCATCCAGAAAAAAGTTAGCTCTATCTATGATGTTGTAATCAAGGTTGGAAGTAGTCCCGGATTCCGAAATAATACCGCGCAGATAGTTCCCGAAATCCTTGGGTGCATTGATGGCTTCATCAGAACCGGCGCCGTTAAATGGCCATTCCGGCATTGATCTTCCATAAATACCATTCAAATATGCCTTTATCATATTGGCATCACCCCATACCATTTCCGGACTGATTACGCCATTATTCGGATAATCCAGTCCCTTCTTGCAACCCCACATCAGCAATACTGCTGATATCCCGCCAACAAAGAATTTTATATATTTATTGTTAAGTTTCATGTTTCTTAAAGTTTGTTGTGAATAATTTAAAGCGACAGATTGACACCAAAGTTGAAAGACTTCATTAAAGGATAGCTAAAGCCCCCTCCCATTTCCGGATCGTAATATTTCTTATTGAACCCGCTGATGATAAACAAGTTGGATCCACTGCAATAAAACTTCAAGCCGCTGATGCCTATCTTATTGGTAATACTAGAAGGGAGTGAATACCCAATGTTTAACATGCGCAGCCTTAAAAAATCAGCTCTTTTTAACCAAAAAGTACTTGGAGCATTCGTTACCCAATTGGTTCCATCATTTGCAGAATAACGTCTAGGCAATGAAGCGTTTGGATTTTCGGGTGTCCAAGCATCATAAGCCCATGGCCTCCACATGCGGTTCCATTCTACATTTCCATCTACCAGGCCATTCACCATTCTGTAGGTATGTAAGTTACCCGCAAAACTTGCATCCAGACTAAACCCTTTCCATTCAAAACCCAAGTTTAAACCTAATGAAACAGGGTTGGTATTTTTCTGAACTACAGTTTGATCCCAGTCATCAACAATACCATCAGGTTTACCCTCTTTCCCACTCAAATCAGCATAGGTTAGCTGGCCTAAAGCAGGCGCCCTGCCATGGAATTTATAATTCGGATTGGCCGCAATAAAAGCATCCAAATCAGCTTGAGTACGAAGCATACCTGTATTAACGTAGGTAACTACTCTTGAGCTGGATTGATTCAATTCATTTTGATATGGATAGGTGATGTTTTGATCTTTATAAGTCGGAACTGCATTTGCATAACTGGCATTCACGTTTGCATAGTAATTCAAATTACTGGTTTTGTTGCGGTAGCCTAAGGTAAATTCAACACCGTCTGACTTATATTCGCCATAGTTTGATGAAGGTAGTGAACGGCTAAAAGTTGGAGGCACCTGCGCAACCCTGCCAATAAGAATATCATAAGTCTTTGTTCTGAAATACTCAGCTGTAGCATTAAAATGGCTTAAGAAATTTACGTCAACACCAACATTATAGGTCCGTGTTTTTTCCCAGGTGATATCAGGGTTAACCATTCCTCCATACCCAATACCAACATTGTTGCTAGGGGTGCTTCCAAAATAAGCAGAATTATCATTTCCATACTTTTGTTGATACTGCCACGCATCAACATTATCTGCACTGGTAGTACCTACAGAGGCCCTTAATTTCAGCATTTCAATTCCTTTTATATTCTCAAAAAAGTTTTCACGAGAAATTACCCAACCTACTGAACCTGAAGGGAAGAATCCCCATCGGTTTTCAGGAGCAAATTTATACGACCCATCGTAACGGAAGGTAAAACTAGCCAGGTATTTAGCACTGTAATCATAAAAGAGCTGGCCAACATAAGATTTTCGCCCGGTAGTTTGCTCTGTATTCCCTCCAACAAAAGAATCAGCACGGTCACCACTGGTAGCCCACCATTGATCAGTATAGATCACAGGGAACCTTTCGCGGGTTCCATTTAAACCACCACCTTTATTTTGTGCTTTTTCATAAGTAAGCCATCCTTGTACATGGTGCTTCTCTGCGAAAGTATGGTCATAGTTCAATTGAAAATTTAGCTGAGCCGCATCACCCCAGGTATAATTTTCAGAAAGATATTCTGAATTATGTCCTGACGGTTTAGTTGTTAACATGTCGGATTCTTTGGTGCTGATCTGTTTGGGCGTGTCGAAGGTTTTCATTACCCACAAATTATAGCGTTTAAAATAATTCTTGCCACGATAATTATCGAATGCCCTGATGTATTGCGCAGAAGCACTAAGCCCATCGATCAAGGGAATTTTATAGGTTCCTTTCAGGTTAATCACTGGCTTTAACAAATTCTCTTTCGCATACCCTCCATCTCCCCTCATTTCTGCACCCAGGTTATGCCAGTCAAAAGCGATAGGATTACCTGCGTCTGTCCACACCGGCTGATATGGTTGCCTTAATAGTTCGGCACGGTAATCATCAGTCTCATTATTTCCCGGAGGTCTTCTAGTGAGGTTATTATTTGCCGAAACACCAGCAAACAGGGTTAAATTTTTAGTGATATCAGCCGTAAGGTTAACGCGAAAATTGTATTTATCGAAAGATGTATTTTTCTGGAAAGCATTCTGCTTTACATAAGAACCACCTACAAAATAACTAAGCTTGTCCGTACCGCCTGATGCACTCAGGTTATGTGTAGTAGTAGAAGGATCCTGCCAAATGTATTCTATAATGTCGTATCCCCAGCCGTTGTTGATGTTTTTGAAGTAATCAAAATCTGACTGGGTCCAGCGATCAGGTGCCGTCGGATTAAGGCGGTTGTAGATTTCTCCGGTTTCAATTGCACTGGTTCTTTCTGCATTTTTTCCTCTTTTATCAAAGCCGGTATTAAATGAATAATTGATCTTAGCTCTCTGATTCCTTTCTCCACGCCTGGTTGTAACCACAATTACACCGCCAGAAGCCCGCGCTCCATAAGCAGCAGTTGCTGCTGCATCTTTCAGTGCAGTGATATTATCAACATCATTGGGACTCAGGTTATTAAAATCCGCTGCCCCGGTAACTAAACCATCGATAACATATAATACATCTTGATTGTTAAAAGAAGATTTTTCTCGAATTCTAATCCCAGGAGCCGTCCCTGCACGACCTGCAGGGGTATTCACCCTTACGCCTGCCATTTGACCGGCCAGCAAGTTTCCTAAAGTTGTCGTTGGGATGGACCTTTTGGCTTCATCCATTTTCATGGTCACAACGGAACTGGTAACCAAGTCCTTTTGCTGTTTTCCATAACCAATTACCACTTCGTCAAGTTCTTTGATCATTAGCTCCATTTCAATATTAAGGCGAGCTTTTGCCACTACCGTTACCTCTTGAAACCCGAGCATCCTAAACAATAACTTACTGTTAGCCGGCACTTTAATTTCAAAATTACCACTGGCATCGGTAGTAGTTCCATTCTTATTGTCTTCAACCGAAACCACATTAACACCAGCTAGTGGCAAGTTACTTCCCTTTTCTGTTACGGTTCCTGTAACTGTAATTACCTCTTGCACCACCTTAATTATTGGGGACAAAGGTTTAATAATGATAGTTTTCTCATCAATGGTGTAGGTCAGATTCTTTCCATAGAGAACTTGCTCCATCACCTTATCTAAGGGAGTGTTGCTAAAATTGGCCACAATTGTATTATTGGCATTCAATTTATCCGATTTCCATAATACATTATATCCAGTTTGCTTCCTGATTTCCTTAAATACTTTATTCAGACTTACACTTTCCTGATTCAACGTAAGTCGTTGCGCGAAGCCATTTGCGCTTACCTGCATGATTGCTGCTAATAGTATAACTGTAGCTAGTTTCATAACTAGTAGGAATTTATATATATACGGCCGGGGCCTGCATATAAATTTTGTAGAATTTTTATACATTTGAATGTTTAAGATTAAGCTTTAAGATGTTGTTTCTTGACAATTTTGGGCTACCTGAACAGTATTACCAGTATCTGATTGCATTCGGATACTGGTTTTTTTCTATTCAGGCTTTTTTTGCCACTAAGGCTCTGTTTTTTCTTTCTGACTGTTCATGTTTTTGCTTGTTTAGTATTTGGTTATATTAAATCATTTGTGGTTCATATTTATTTTTAAGCTTTCGGAGGCTTAATTTCTGCTGATCTTTATTGTTCTGTCATCAATAGTAAAGCGTACCCCTCCTAACTGTTCAAGTTTCTTTAATACATGAGAAACATTGGCAAACTTTGACACCGAGCCACTATACAATTCTGTTTTAAGGCTATCATCGTTAAAAACAATTTCAACATTATACCACCTAGCAATCATGCGCATAATATGATCCAGGTTGTCCTCATTGAACATAAGCAGATTATCTTTCCAGGCAATGGCTTCCTCTGTATCAACATCTATAACACTAATGGCATTAGTTACTATGGCCTGTTGGCCTGGCTTTAACAGTTTAGAAACATTAGATTGAATTTGAGAGATTTTAACACTTCCTTCCAGTAGGGTAGTTTTGGCACTTTTTTCATCCTGATAGGCATTAACATTGAAATGTGTCCCTAATACCTCCACTTGCTGATTAGCAGTTTTAACTTTAAATGGCAATGCAGTATTATGAGCTACCTCAAAATAAGCTTCACCTGTAAGTTCTACCTTTCGTTCCTTTTTATTAAATCTCAGCGGATAGCTTAGCGATGATGCCGCATTTAACCAGACTTTACTTCCATCCGGCAAACTGATCTGATACTGGCCCCCTTTGGGAGTTGTGATGGTATTCAAAGAATATGGAGCATCAACATCGTCATTTGCACTCGCAATTACCTCATACACCAACTGACCATCCTTAGTTTTAGAGATAGTTACCCCTGCTTGTTTAGCGATACTTCCATTTGCGGCATCGTCTAGGGTAATGTTACGGCCATCGGCAAGCGTAAGTATAGCCTTATTTCCTCCTGGTTTAATGTCATTAACATGCTCATGTCGCACAAGTTCTTCCTTTGGGAGTTTATGACGATAAAAATAAAGACCAGAGCCAAGGATAATTAGGACCATCGCAGCGGCAGCAATACGCGGCCATAAGGAAACTACCCTGATGGGACTGCGGTGAATAGGTAAGGAACGGAAAACTTCATCCAGTTGTTCCTCCTTATCCTCCTCAGCTATCTGGGGAAGGTCTTTTATCTCATATTGGAGGTACCAGGTCTCCAATAAGCCTTTTTCTTCTTCTGTGCAGTTTCCCGCCACATATTTCTTTAGTAAGTCCTTAGCGTCTTGTTCTTTCATAAATTCGAGGGCGGTTTACGTCCTATTCAATACTAAGACAGTTAAAGGGGGGGGGAACAGGTAGATGAATTGAAAAAAAATTAAAAAAAATATTTTTTCCTAAAAAACCGCTTAAAACAGCAAAAAAAACAAGATCAACAGCACACCCAATCTCACCTTAAGCGTTTTTATCGCATTGGTGATTTGTTTGGATACGGTCTGTTCTGAGATATCCAATTGATTGGCAATCTCTTTATGGGATAAGCCAGATTTCCTGCTCAACTCAAAAACTGCTCTCATCCTGGGTGGTAAGGCATCAATTTCCTTTTGTATCAGCAAGGTGAACTCTTTTTCCCTGATCAAATGATCTGCGATACAATGATCTTCATTTATAAAGTTTTGAAGCGACTCTACATATTTTGAGGCTACCTTTTGGTGTGCAGCTATGTTGAAAATTCTGTTTCTGAGTGCAGTATAAAGGTATCCTGACAAGTTGATGGTTACAGGTATTTCAGCTCTTTTTGTCCAGAGATTTGCAAAAAGCTCCTGTAGTACATCTTTTACTTCTTCAAAATCACCCAGTTTTTTATAGGCATGATTTTGCAAGAGCCTTTTATATCTGTTGTAAATTTCTGTGTACGCAAGTTCATCCCCCTCCTTAAGCAGGGAAATTAATTCTTGATCATTGACCTTACAATACATCAACATGGTGGAATATCCCTAAATCTTCTTTCACAACAAACATTAAACGAAACCATCAAAAAAAAGATAAACTTGGTTCTATATAATTCGCAATTTAAATCTGTCAAAAAAACTATAAGCATGCAAATTACTTATAACCAAACTTTTAAACTATTCAAATATTGATCAATACCGATGTTTTTTTGACTACACAGGTATTAAACTAAGAATTTCATTTCGACGGACGTTGTAAATTTGTGAGTAATACAGTCAATTGAATCATGTAAAAATTCTGAATGATTAAATTTTACTGATTTTGACTGTTCATCCTCTGTGAGACAATCAAATTCTGTACAACACATTCCTATGGGGCTTCAGCAATAAATAAGATACTTGTTCTGACAAGATACATACACTAGACAAGTGGTTCGAATTCAGTACGGATACTATTGACAACTTACCTTAATCGGAGGTCGAAATAAAAAAACACAATTTGCAAGCTTTAAAAGATGATTTCAACCAAAAATCCCTCTCTACTTTCGTAAAGAGGGATCTGTACCCAGCGCCGGAGTCGAACCGGCACGGTTTCCCACAGGTGTTTGAGACCAGCGCGTCTACCAATTCCGCCAGCTGGGCATTTTGCTTATTAGCGGGATGCAAATGTATTAATTGAATAACTAATTACCAAGACTTATTTAAATTATCTTCTTTAAGTCTTTTATCTACTAAGAATGGTGCAAACGGCAATAAAGATGCAAACCCTATGAGTACCACCTTTTTAAAGCTCCATTTATACTCCTGCCACGCCATAATTAAAAAAACAATGTACAGCATAAATAAAACACCATGCGCCCAACCTGTATATTTTACAGCTAAAGGCATATCTGCCCAATACTTTAAGGGCATAGCAATAAATATCAGCAGGATGTAAGAAATTCCTTCGGCAACAGCAACTTTTCTAAAAATGGGTAATGTGTTCATATATATGGATTTGCGGCAAAGGTATCCAAACAATCATTGTAAAAAAGCAGCATTTTACTTTTTTACAATGATTTAACAGCAAGCCGTATTAATGGCTAGCTTTTGCAATGCTCTCCTGAAGCCTTAATAAGTACTTTGTCCGGTAATACAAATCCTTTACAACTAAAAGAATGTTATCCTGTTCAACAGTAGTCTTGTCTTCGAAAGAATCCGTAAGTAATAGAATTTCTTTTGATAAGCCCTGTTCAACTTTCTCAACATCCTTCTTTAAGTTCTCCAGCTTTACAGCATCAGGATCAAACTGCAAATCCATCAATGCTTCGTTAATATCCATCATTTCCATTAAAAAGCTTTGAGGCAATACATAATTTTCGCCCTCCTTTAACAAGCCTTTTAATTCTAGAACATAATGTAAACGCTTCTGCGAATCGCTTAGAACTTGGTATGCTTTATTATTAATGGTGCTTAATTCCAATACTTCAGCCTGTTTCTCATCGCTTTCATTGATATAAAAATCTGGATGATACTTTTTACAAAACTCATAAAACTTTTGCTTTATAAATGCAGTATCAGGATTAAAACTTAAAGGTAAGCCATAGAATTCAAAATAATCCGTCATAAAACGCTAATGCATTATGGCCTTAAATATGTCGTTTCCGAGTACAAAAACCATCAATGACAGCAGCAGTACAAATCCAACTATTTGAGCACGCTCCATAAATTTATCACCAAGAGGTTTCCCTTTGATCATCTCAACAATCAGGAATACAACATGCCCACCATCTAATGCAGGGATAGGCAATAAGTTCATAAATGCCAATGCAATAGAAATAAAGCCTGTAGAAGCCCAAAATCTGGCCCAGATCCACTCTCCTCCATACACCTTACGTGCTATCTCTACCGGACCTGAAAATGCTTTATTTGCTTGTATCTTACCGGTAACTACTTTCCAGATTCCCTTAGCATTATCACTAAAAGTTTTCCAAGCTTGATTTGCTCCTATCGGAAGAGCTTCAAAAAAACCATAATTAATGGTCTGCTGCTTAATTTCATCTATATTAAAAGCAATACCAATAGTACCAGCACTATCTACAGGAATGTTATAAGTTAGTTTTTCAGTACCACGGTTAATTTGAAACTTAACCGCCTTCTTCTTATACTTCTGTAGTTCGTCTCTAACATCAGCACTAAATCGAACAGGAGCATTATTTACCGCAACAATTTTATCCCCCTGTTTTAGTCCTGCCTTAAGGGCATTACCATATACACTATCCACTGTTGACGTTAAAAGAGGTGCCCTGCTAATGAATGCTTCAATTCCTAAATCAGAAACTTTGTTTAAAATGTTTTCAGGTACTTTAATGTCTAAAGTTCTATCTCCACGGATAACCGTTAAATTTGTATTTCCCAACAGCACCTTTGAACTAATCAATTCATCAAAACGAATCACTTTGTTCCCATTAACAGCAATTACCTTATCTCCTTTTTGAAGTCCAATTTCCTTACCAATACTACCTGGGTTAATACCATTCTGTACGGAACTGTTCGGGATAAATGTTTCACCATATTTAAAAGTAAGCATCCAAAAAATCAGAATACCTACCACTATATTAACAATAACGCCACCTAGCATTACTATTAGCCGCTGCCAGGCTGGTTTAGATCTAAACTCCCAGGGCTGTGCCGGCTGGTTCATTTGCTCAGTATCCATAGATTCATCTATCATACCAGCAATTTTAACATAACCACCTAAAGGCAGCCATCCTATTCCATACTCACAATCGCCTTTCTTAAAGCTAAACAGCTTAACATTCCAGGCATCAAAAAACAGGTAAAACTTCTCTACCTTAATTCCAAAAGCACGTGCCGCAAGAAAATGTCCTAATTCGTGTAAAATAACTAATATCGATAATCCCAGAAGTAACTGGGCCGCCATAATCAATCCGCTCATATATGATTTTAAATGTTTCTAAATTTGACTGTAAAAAACTTATTTTGTTACTAGCTCACGCGCAAATATACGTGTATACTGGTCGGTTTCTAAATAATTATTAAGAGTTGGCCTGGCTATAAAGCTGATATCCGACATGCATTGTGCTATGATATCACTCATTTCCAGAAAACCAATCTGATTTTGTAAAAAGGCATTTACTACCACTTCATTGGCTGCATTAATGATACAAGGCATATTTCCAGCTCTGCGTAATGCCTCAAATGCCAGGTCAAGATTTCTAAAAGTATTTCGGTCAGCTTGTGAGAACGTCAGCTCCGGATAATCCATAAAGTTGAAACGCTTAAAATTGCTGCTTATTCTTTCAGGATATGCAAAAGCGTAATGAATTGGCAATTTCATATCCGGCAATCCCATCTGAGCCTTCATAGAACCGTCATTAAACTGCACTAACGAATGAATAATAGATTGTGGATGTACAATCACATCAATTTGCTCTACTTCCAGATCAAACAACCATTTAGCTTCAATAACCTCTAGCCCTTTATTCATTAAAGATGCTGAGTCGATAGTGATCTTTGCTCCCATTACCCAGTTGGGGTGTTTAAGTGCCTCGGCTTTGGTAACATTGGCTAAAAAGTCCCGTTCCTTACCTCTAAACGGGCCACCTGACGCAGTTAAATAAATCTTTTCAATTGTATTTACAGCCTCCCCTACCAGACATTGGAAAATTGCCGAATGCTCAGAATCCACAGGTATAATTCTTACCCCATACTGTTTAGCTAATCCGGTTATCAAATCTCCAGCCACTACCAGTGTTTCTTTATTAGCCAGGGCAATATCTTTTTTAGCTTCAATAGCAGCAATAGTCGGCTTTAAACCAACAGACCCCACTATTGCAGTAAGTACTAAATCCGTTTCCGGTAAACTTGCTGCCTCACACAGTGCTGTCTCGCCTGCCAAAACCTTTATAGTCGTTCCGTCTAAAGCCGTTTTTACTGCTAAGTACTGATTTTCGTCACCTACAACTACCATTAAAGGCTTAAACTTTAATGCCTGATGAATCAATAAATCGGCATTTGATTGTGCCGTAAGTGCTGTAACCTTATACAATTCAGGGTTTGCCTCAATAACTTCTAAGGCCTGTGTTCCTATTGAACCGGTTGCGCCTAAAATGGATATGTTCTTCAATTTATAAAACTACTTAAATTATCAGCAATCTTTCTGTCGTTCGATAATCTTGGAACTTTATTTTGTCCGCCAAGTTTACCCTGACTACGCATATAGTTCACAAAAGCATCCTTCTTTAATGAACGAATGATCAGTGGCTGCAGTATTTTCCCTTCAATGAGGTCAAAATAGTAAATATTCTTCTTTTGTAGTGCCTCGTCTACTTTTTTACTGAAAGCATTGAGGTCTTTGGGAGCAGTAGAAAACTCTACAAACCACTCATGATAAGGCAATTCACCCTGAGGCGTTTCAACCTGAGGGGCAACCGTAAATTCTGTAATACCAACACCTTCTTCTTTCGCTACGGTGAGTAAAGCATGCTCTACCTCTTCGCCAATTACGTGTTCTCCAAATGCCGAAATAAAATGTTTAATGCGTCCGGTCACCAATATTTTATAGGGATTTTTAGACACAAACTTAATTGTATCCCCAATGCTATATCCCCATAATCCCGCATTTGTATTAAGTATTAGAGCATAATTCTTTTCCAATTCAACATCTTCCAGACTTACCCTTAAAGGATTATCATTATAATATTCATCTGCCGCGATAAATTCATAAAACATCCCTGCATTTGCCAATAATAATAAACTCTTATCCTGCTGGCTATCCTGGTAAGCTATAAATCCTTCCGAAGCGGGATAAGTTTCAATTGTATCAACCCTCTTACCTATACTTTCTTCAATTTTAGCCCTATAGGGTTCATAATTAACACCACCATATACAAACAGGGTAAAGTTTTTAAAGATGTCTTTAATCTTTTTACCTCCAGCTTTCAGTGTAAGCCTGTCAAAATACATCTGTACCCATGGTGGTATACCCGAAATCAGAGTCATATCCTCATTAAAGGTCTCCTCAACTATTGCATCAACTTTTTGCTCCCAATCTTCTATGCAATTTGTCTCGTAAGAAGGTAGGCGGTTTTTCTGTAAATAACCTGGAACTAAGTGGGCAACTATACCTGATAATCTTCCTACGTTAATTCCATTCTTCTTTTTTAGTATCGGACTTCCTTGCAAAAAAATCATCTTACCATTAATAAACCCGGTTTTACCTGTTTCATTAACATAAGTAAGCAAGGCATTACGTGCTGCCTTAACATGCTCAGGAACTGATTCTTTAGAAAGTGGAATGTATTTAACTCCAGAGGTAGTACCTGATGTTTTTGCAAAATAAAGAGGCTTACCTTTCCACATCACATCCGGTTCACCTGCAACTACCCTTTCAATATAAGGTCTTAACTCTTCGTAATCCCTAATTGGCACTGCTCTTTTAAAATCATCATATGTTTGTATTGAAGCAAAACCATGATCCTTACCAAAGGATGTATTTTTTGCAGAATCAATGAGTTGGCTTAAAGTTTCCTTTTGTGCCCCAATTGCATCTTTTTTCCATTTATTTATACCTTTTACAATAAAGGCCGCAAATGGTTTACTTAATGCCGCTTTTAATCCCATAAGTTCTGTTTAAACTATGTTATGTATAATGTCAGGCTCAGCATCTCCTTTGTATTCACTCATCATTTTACGGTAAGCAATGGTTAAAGCCACACTTGATAGAGGTACAATAATAAAAGAGCTCAGAATATTTATAAAAAAAGAAACTACCGGCCAATGTATATAGCTAAAAAACAAATAAAGCAGGTGAAAGCTCAACAACACTAACAAAAGCAAGAAGATCTTTGTAAAGTTGCCTTTTGTAATGGCCAGGCTAAACTTGATAGATAAAAATGGCGGCAGGTCTTTATCAATTATAAAAAATGGAAAAAAGGAAATACGAATCCATGTAATGAATATTGCAATTACACCAACAGAAATTGCCACATTGGTTATAATTTCCATTTTTATACCAGTATATATTAGCGGAAAAGCTACTAATGCTACCAACGAATACACTCCAATAATACAAAGCATAAAGTAAAGGGTAGCCACCAAAAATCTGATAATCTGTTTTCTGGTAGGAATTGTACTTACAATACTTACATCATGCTCTTCATCATCCAATAAGTGAAAAATATACCTAAACAACGACAGGTTAATTGTAAAATAGAACATCACAAAAATGAAAGCCATTAATATGCTCAATCCCTTACTCACATCCTTTAAAAAGAATGCCATTAAACCCGAAGCATTAGAAGTAATAAACATCAAAAAGCACAGCGTAGCAATAGAAAAGTAATTTCTTTTGGTAACTGTCCAGGCTTTGCTAATCACCTCATTTACAGCAAATGTACTCTCCTTTAAAAATTCTATCATTGTTGTTTAAATACTACTCTTTTAATAAAATCCTGCATAAAGCCCAAACCATAGGCTGTTAACTGAATGAATGCGGCAATTATGCTCAAAAATGCAACTTTTAATGACTTATTAACCTGCCATGAGTGAAAAAATATCAACATAAAGTAAATCAGCATCACAAAGTTACAAATGAATGCCAAAGGCCAATAAAATATATTAATAAGCACAGTAAATATTACCCCGCATGTAAAAACAGCCGGAAAAAAATGCACTAATTTTAATTCTGCCGGGAAATGTTTATAAATATTTATCCTTGCACGGCCAAAAAAATGCAACTGCTTATAAAACTGGCTAAAACTTGTCCGTCGTTTATGAAAAACTCTGGCTGCAGGTATTAAGCCGATCTTGAACCCATGTTCATGAATACGAATACTATACTCAATATCCTCTCCAAGCCTTGTTAAAATAAAACCACCCACCTTTTCCCATACCTCTCTGGAAACTCCCATGTTAAAGCTCCGTGGATGAAACTGTCCGATATGCTTTTTATTCCCTCTTATTCCTCCGGTTGTAAAAGGTGAAGTCATGGCATAGCTAATGGCTTTTTGCACTGGGGTAAAACTTTGATGCGCTGCATCAGGTCCACCGTAAGCATCCAGTTTATGTTCAAAAAGATAGTTTTTTACGATTTCCAGATAATCCTCCGGAATCAGGCAATCAGAATCAAAAATCACAAAGAAATCACCTTTAGCTCTTTCAAATCCGTAATTACGCGAAAACCCCTGACCCTCATTAGGTTTAAAAAAATACTTTACATCAAGTGTATTCGCATATTTATCAACAATACCCTTAGCATCATTTACCGAACCATCTTCAATTACCAATACTTCAAATTGTGTATAGGTTTGTTTGGTAAGCGTAGCTAAAAGCTCATCAATCTCTTGTGGACGATTGTAAAGGGGGATTATAATCGAAAAAAACATTTATTATAAGATCTCCTTTTCTATTAAATATTGATTACGTTCTGTAGCATTTCTGGTAACCAGTTCGGCAACAAAACCTGTAAGGAACAGCTGAGAACCAAGTATTATGGCAACCAAAGCAATATAAAACAAAGGTTGATCTGTTACATCTCTTTTATATGGAATGGCCATAGATATGTGATACAACTTAACACCAATAAGCCATAATGCCATAAATGTTCCTATTACAAAACTTAGAACTCCTAATGAACCAAAAAAGTGCATTGGTCGTTTCCCAAACTTGCCAACAAAAAAGATCGACAACAGATCTAGAAATCCGTTAACAAAACGGCTCATTCCAAATTTAGTAACCCCATACTTTCGTGCCCGGTGCTCTACTACCTGTTCACCTATATTCTTAAATCCGGCCCATTTTGCAATTACAGGAATATAGCGGTGCATCTCTCCATAAACTTCAATGGTTTTTACCACGTCATTTCTGTAAGCTTTTAAACCGCAATTAAAATCATTTAGCTGAATGCCCGACATTCTGCGAGTAGCTGCGTTAAATAATTTAGTGGGTATAGTTTTCGTAATCGGATCGTAACGTTTCTTTTTCCAGCCAGATACAATATCAAACTTTTCCTCTTTTATCCGACGGAAAAGTTCAGGTATTTCATCCGGGCTATCCTGCAAATCAGCATCCATAGTAATTATAACATCACCCTGTGCAGCCTCGAAGGCTACATTTAAAGCAGCCGATTTACCATAGTTTCTCCTGAATTTAATCCCTTTTACTGAACTATATTCCTGCTTTAAATTTTCAATGATGCTCCAGGAAGCATCAGTACTTCCATCATCAACAAAAAGAACCTCATAACTAAAATTATGCTCCTGCATTACCTTAGCAATCCATGAAGTTAATTCAGGTAAAGATTCTTCTTCATTATATAGGGGGATTACAACAGAAATATCCATGTGTGATTACAACGCTTAAAACTGTGCAAACTTACTTAAAACTTAACAAATATGCGTATGTACAAAATTGTTATGTTTAGCCATCATGATCGTAGATTAATAGTTGCATCAAAACTGTAACAATATTACCTATTCCTAATAAATACTTAGCGAATTATTATAATTAATCCCATTTAATTATAAATTTGAATAGTTATTAAATTAAATTATATAATGATAAATATTCGTAAATCAGTTATGCTTGCTACTTTAATGATAGCAGGAATTAACATCGTTCAGGCACAAGATGCAAAGCCTGAAGACACTGAAGTATATACCCCGGTTCCCAAAGTAGTATCAACACCGGAACTTACAATAGCTCCTCCTTCTGATGCTATTATACTTTTTGACGGCAAAAACCTTGACCAATGGGTAATGACTGACGATAGATCTAAACCTGCTGCATGGACTGTTGCCAACAAAGTATTTACTGTAAATAAAAAATCAGGGAACATCGAAACTAAAGAATCATTTGGTAATTACCAGCTACACCTGGAGTGGCGCGTACCTGCTAACATCACAGGAAAAGGACAAGGCAGAGGTAATAGCGGACTTTTCCTTGCTTCTATTGGCAAAGGTGATGCTGGCTACGAATTACAAATTCTTGACTCCTATAAAAACGACACCTACACAAATGGGCAAGCTGCAAGTATCTACAAACAATTTGTACCTCTTGCAAACCCAACCCGTAAACCGGGCGAATGGAACAGTTACGATGTAATCTGGACAGCACCAACATTCAATGACGATAAAACTGTAAAAACACCTGCCAGAGTTACTGTGTTATTTAACGGCGTATTGGTTCAGGATAATACTACATTGTTAGGTCCAACCCAATATATCGGAGCTCCTGCATACAGACAAGCTCATGGCCCTGCACCAATTAAATTGCAATCTCATGGTGATCCTAGTGAGCCATTAAGCTTTCGAAATATTTGGATAAGAAATCTGTAATTTCAAATTAGTATAGAAGAGCCGTTCAAAGAATGCGACTTAATTCTTTGAACGGCTCTTTTTTTATTTATTAGAAAAATAAATCCAATCCAGATTAAACAGATCATTCTTTTGATCTGTTAACGCCGTAAATACAAAGTAAAGATCATGCTTTCCCTTCGTTGTATTTATGGCTACCGTTAACTCTTTCCAATCCACTTTACCATTAGGGTCGGCAGCTGGAACGGTAAGCTTACTAAGCAAAGGCCCATTCGCATTATCTAGTCTTAATTCAATATTCCCCCCACTTCCAATAGCTTGTACATTATATTTAAGCTGCTTAATCCCGGTCAGATCAATTGCATTAAACTTGATATAGCTTTGGTCCGCAATTCCTACTACATAAGCCATAAAAGCAGTTGTTATCGTAATTACACGAACATTTCCTTTGTCAAAATCCTCTGCCTCAACATATGGACTACGTAAAGAGAGGTAAGCATTTCCATCCAATGGTTCAATACCATTAGCCCCTTTATCCCTATAAGAAGCATTAAGCAGATAACTTCCCTTTTTTCCCTTTCCAACATGCTCTTTTAATGGAATGCTATTTTTAAGCGGCAGCTTTCCTGACTTTTTAGAAAGCGAAAGAATATAATTAACCATTTCCTGTGCATCATCAAATGATATTGCAGGATGTGCAGACATAGCCCTTTCTCCCCAGTTCCCACTGCCACCTTCAATTACTTTTTTAGCCAATGTCTTCTCAATATCTTTTTGTCCCGCATAACGCATTGATATCGATTTATAGGTAGGACCAACAGAGGTTTTATCCATAGAATGGCATGCCTTACAGTCTAAATTTGCCACCATGCCAGATCCTTTTAAGTACTTATAGGCCCCGGGATCTTGATTCCCCGCAAGAATAACAGCAACATCCTTTCCACTTGGAAGATATCCAAAGGAAACCTTGACTCTGTTTTGATCTATCTTCTTATCCTCTTTATCCTTAACTATAACCTGATAATCCAGTAATTCCCTGTCCCAATAAAAACTGTTGTTCGCTGTACTGTTAATCACTACCTCCGGAGGAGTGTTTCCAACATGTATTTTCGAAACAGCAGTCCCAACTGCACCTTTATCATCGCTAACAATAAGTTCTACATTATAAATGCCTAATTTCTTAAAGTTGTATTTGATTTCAGGTCCTTTAATTGTTTTGCCTTCTATTTTCCAGCTAAAATCAAGTTTATCATCTTTATCAAAATCAACTGATTTACGCCCAGTCAGGTTAACCAGAAAAGGAGCAGCCCCATACTGTTTGTCAACCGTAATCTCGGCGATAGGTTTTCTATTCCCCTCCTGATATTCAATTCTCACAAGTTTTGCATCTGTATTTTTAGAAAACCAATTCGTACCATACTCCAACATGTATATTGCTCCATCCTTACTAAACTGCATATCTACAGGCGCCGAGAATTTAATATGTTTTAAGAATGGTTCCATTTGCTTGTAATTACCATTTTCATCGAAGGTAATGGCCATTATCCATCCTCTTATCCAATCGTAAATAAATAGCTTGGCATTATAATATTCAGAAAGTTTGTAAGGAGCATTTGGAAAAAGGTCGCTATAATAAACCGGTCCTGCGGCTGCAGTTGCCCCACCACTTCCAAGAAGAGGAAAATGCTTAGATGACATCTTACCATACCATATCATTGCAGATTGAGCCGGTGGCAATCCCTTTTCACCGGTGTTATTGGGCGAATTATTAAAAGGTTTAGCGGGATCTTTTTTCTCACCAGGTTGTTTAGTCGCATAATTATACAAGGGCATTGCTTGATTGTTACCCAAAAAATAGGGCCATCCGAAAAAACCAGGCTTTTTTGCTTGATTGACTTCATCAAAACTCATGTATTCTCCATCTTCACTTTGTATTTTTGTATCCGGCCCCACATCTCCCCAATATACATATCCATTTTTTTGGTCAATACTAAATCGATAAGGATTACGGGATCCCATCGTGTAAATTTCAGGTAAGCCCTTTGAACCATCTTTAGGAAAAAGATTCCCATCCGGAATGATATATCCGCCACCATTTTTAGGAATGATGCGTAATATCTTTCCCCTTAAATCATTGGTATTTGCAGACGTTGCCTGGTCGTCGGCAAGTCCCCTACCAGGTCTTTCATCCACCGGCGTGTATCCTTCTGTTTCCTCAGCATTAGTATTATCACCAGTAGATAAATAAAGTATTCCTTTCGCATCAAATGCAAGGTATCCAGCCGAATGACAACAATACTTGCGTTGGGTAGGAATCTCAAGTACAATTTGTTCCGATTTA
This sequence comes from Pedobacter ginsengisoli, assembly GCF_002736205.1. Classification (NCBI taxonomy): domain Bacteria; kingdom Pseudomonadati; phylum Bacteroidota; class Sphingobacteriia; order Sphingobacteriales; family Sphingobacteriaceae; genus Pedobacter; species Pedobacter ginsengisoli. Next base: position 2,994,864 of record NZ_CP024091.1, read on the forward strand.
TTGATCAGTTTATCACCTATCAACTGATACCGGGCCAATCTGCTTTTTGACACCTCTCCTGCCACTGCAAAATAAAGATATACCCAATGGTTTTCTGAGAACTTCGGGTCGAGGGCCAATCCAAGCAAGCCATCCTCAATTCCACTAAAAACATTCATATTTGCAATAGTCTTAACAACCTTGGTTTTACTATTGTAAAGCTTTAAAGCACCTTTACGTTCTACAAAAAGCACATTGAGATTGGGTAATATTGCCATCTCCATAGGTTCGTCCAATCCTTCTGCAAGTACAATACGTGTATATCTGCTACTATCAGGAACTTTTACATCAACCTTATTTAAAACTTTAAGGCTCTGATTTATTTGTCTGTCTTTCGAACTCCATGAGCTAAAAATGACAACAAAGAATGCTGCCCCTACCAATAAGTAATTTGATCTCATTTTAAAATTAAATATTAGCCAATGAAACAGGTAAACCATTACGCTTTCTGCTGAGATCTGCAGCCTTTATAAACGAGAAAATTTCTAATGTTTCTTTTTCAGACACAGGAGGTTTTCCCGTTTCAAAAAAACTAATGATTTCAGCAATTAAGGGCGAATAAGAATTAAATGGTCCTAATGGTGCTATTCCACTTGCTCCAAACGCAGTACCTGCAATATTTGAAGCACCGTTACGTATTCCACGGACACTTCCAACACGCCCATCTTCCCATATACCCGTCACAAAATCAACTCCATCATTATAAACTCTGGTTACCGTTTTGCAACCTGGGCCCATTACCGAAAACAACATCTCTATTCCATGTATTGCATACCAGGCCATATCCATGTGATTTGGTTCTATCTCTGCCGGTGTATAAACATCAGCTCCCAATACTTTACCTATACTTCCTGAAACAACCTTCTGAACATTGCCATCAAAACGTAATGCCGAAGAACTGAAAACTGGTGAATCATATTTTTTTGAAGCAGCAAAGATTTTCTTAACATCTGCCAGCGAAGCTGCAATAGGTTTATCAATAAACATTCGCTTCCCTGCCTGCATTACAGGTAAAGCCTGCTCAAAATGAGGCCTGCCATCAATAGTCTCCAATAAGATAACATCAACCTTCTTGATCAATTCTTCTATTGAATCTACTATTTCTACTCCGTTTGCTTTAACTGCCTCAACAATTCCAGGTTTCATTTTTAAAGCAGCAGGAATGTCTTTGCTTCCCTGGGGGTAAGCTGCTACCACCTTGTAGCCTTTCATTTCTGGACCACCACTATTAATTGCTTTAGTGAAGACTTCGCTGTGAGATGTATCTAATCCAATAATTCCAATACGTTTCCCGGTTTCCTTTTGCAATGATGATTTGCCTAGTGAAGGCAAAGAATGAAGCAATCCTGCACCCAAACCTGCTAATGCAGTGTTCAGAATGAAAGATCTACGGTTAAAAGATCTCATAATATATTTGGTTTTTTGTATGTTTCAAACAAAGAGCTGATACAAATAATACGTTCTCCATACCAAATGTATTCCACCATCCCCGAAACAGAAAAGAAACCTTACTGATTTGAGAGAAAATTGAGCGTTAATAATAACTATTGCTCTTAAGGAATAAATGTCTTTATTAATAAACGACAGTTAACCCTAATCAGCTGGCATACAAGAAATGACGACCGCACTTTCTGAACAACCTCCAAACAATAATAAACAAAAAAAAGCAATTATTAAAGGGACTAATCCATTTTAATAATTGCCTTTTGCATTCTTAAGCCAAACTTACTCTTCGTAAAGAGGCTGCTCCTTCTTAACTACTGCCGCCCCTATTAAACTAATAATCAGTCCATATATAGTATAGCTCACCGCTACCCCAAATCCAATAAAAAAGATCATATAAGGCCTCATCATTTCTACCCCTTTAACCTTATTTTCATCGTCACCGGCAGCAGCCACTGCCGAATCCATTAACTGATCAAAAGCATTCCTATCCAAAACTTTATAATAAAGGATAGTAAATACAGCGATAAATAATCCTGCATATGCAGCTACTTTAAATCCAGAAGAAAATGCTTTCCCAAAGCTTATATAACCACCCAATTCCTTTTTATATGTTGTTTGTACAAATACAACTGCCATAATAAACGGGATATAAGAAGCCAGTGAGTAAACAACTTTCTCGGCAAATGTGGTATTCGGGCTGTTCTGATCTACCCCCATCCACTTCATCACAAACATAAGTACAAGGAAATAAACAGAATAAGCTATTGCGCTTTTAAACGCCAGCTTATTTGGACTCTTTTTTGGTTCAACTACTACTTCTTCCATTCGAAAGTTTTAAATAAACGTTAATATATTGGTTAATAATTAGCCTAAGCTGTGGCTTCGTTAAAATTAGCTATTAAAGCATATACAGCAATATCAAACTCTTTGTTTGAGCTATAATCTTCAAGCTCTTTAATTACCTTATCGTTAGCTTTAGGCTGGTGAAAGAAAACCATAAAAGGAACAAAAAGCTCTTCCATTTCTTCACCAAGATCAATCATTCCGGCATGACCACAAATGTCTTCAACACTTGATTCAGCCAATTGCTGATTGCTGATAAGGTCCTCGTAAATATGAAACTCATCTTGAAACTCATCTTCATCAACAAGCAAAAATTCTTTAAGAAAATCGCCTAGCTCAGGCTTTATCCGCTCATCATGACACTCATTAATGTATAACAACAGGTTTAATAACTCTGTTCCCCTATCAATTGTTTCTTCTTCAATATCTGCCCACTCATCAGAATCCAGATAATCTTCTTCCAGTTTCTTAATATCATTAGAGAAGAAATTAATCATCAGCAAATCAAAGAATACTTCTCTAAGCTCTTCAAATGATGGATGCTCGTCAAAAACCTCATCAAACTCTTCAACTTTTTCCAAAAAGCCTAAGTCTTTGCCAAACACTTCAACAAGGCTCTCCTCTAATTTAACCGAGTCATTACCAGATACTCCAGCAAATTTATCTAACGATGCAATTAGTGCTGCTTTTACATGCTTATCCATATGATTGTAATTGTTTGTTATTATATACCAGTTGAACTTTACCGGTTAGTTTTTTATTTAATAATGGAGAATTAGCCGACTTTGAATAGTTCGTATCAACATTATACTCCCATTGCAAAGCAGGATTATACACCGTAAAGTTAGCTTCTGCACCAACTTCAATTACAGAAACTGCAAGACCAAGCAACTTACGTGGATTTACAGACAGTTTCTCCGCTATCTGCGTTGCATCAAGTCCGGCTTTAATAAGCAAAGGCAAAACAGTTTGCAAGGCAATAATACCATACGATGCAATTTCAAACTCAACATCTTTAAATTCTATTTCGTGCGGGCGATGCTGTGATCCTATCGCATCAATAGTTCCATCTTTTAAACCAGCAATCAATGCTTTCACATCAGTTTTACCACGCAAAGGTGGCTTAACCTTATAGTTGCTATCAAAATCATTCAACAACTCTTCAGTAAACACTAAATGATGCGCTGCTACATCGCAGGTAATTTTAACACCATCTTTTTTGGCCTTCTTAATAAGGGCTACAGAACCTGCGGTTGAGATATTGCTAATGTGTACAGGAGCATCGTGGTAAGTTGCCAAAAAGATATCGCGGTTAATGTGCATTTCTTCTGCTAACGAAGGCAATCCCTTCATTCCCAGTAACACACTAGTCTTACTCTCGTTAATCTGTGATTTTCCTGCAATAGATTTATTTTCAGGGTATACCATTAAAAGCCCGTCAAAACCCTGGGTGTATTGTAAAGCACGGCTCATAAAACCATCATCAACAATAGCCTTTCCACCATCAGAAAACGCTACGGCACCTGCCAGCTTCATATCGTACAATTCTGCAAGCTCCTTACCTTCCAATCCCTGACTAATGGCTCCTATTGGCAACACATCTACCAGGTTGTTTTTAGCTCTGTTAATGATGTATTCAACTTCGGCCTTCGATTGTACTACCGGCCTGGTATTTGGTAAAACCGCAATTCCTGTAAAGCCTCCTGCTTTTGCCGCAGCGGTAGCCGTATTAATATCTTCTTTGGTTTCAAAACCCGGATCACCAATGGAACAGTTTATGTCAAAGAAACCCGGAGAAAGCACAGCTCCTTCCCCATCAAAAACCTGTTCGTTTTTAGATGCAGTAAGTTTATTATCTATAGCCGTTATCTTTCCCTGTTCAACACGAACATCACATTTCTTTTGATTGAACTGGCTGTTTGGATCGGCAATAACTATGCCCGTGATAAGAAGGTTCATGATATTTCTATGTTTTTTATGTTATTAAAGAATCTAATAAGTAGTATTTCAGCGGCTAAAAAAACAATAGCTAAAATTAGGCAAAGTTTCCATAATTCACTGCTGCTATTTTTCACCTCTATATTTAATGACTGTGCGTCCTTTTTAGAATTAAATACGGATACCTTTTGTTTGCCAAAGAGCTTATTTAGCGCTGTTTCTGTAGCATAATGCATATCAGATTCTGTCCGATTATCATTAAATGCCATAACTGCTAAAACAGAATCTGCTTTTTTTAATTCATAAAAGCCCGATTTCTTTATCTGATCTGCCACATACAGCAAAGTTTTTCCGGCGGTTTGCCTCACTTCAGGAATAACTTCAACATCATCCGACACCAGTTTTAGCGATTGATTAGTCAGAAGACTGATTTTTTCACTTTCAAGAACATTGTTCAGTCCTATTGTATAATACAACGGTTGTTCTTTGGCGCTAGCAAATGCAATTTTATACATCAATGGCACAAAAACAGGATGCTTAGGCAAGCTGTTATCCTCTATATCTAATGAGCTCGAAGAAAGATAGACTTTACCAGCTCCTACGTTATACTTTGCAAACAGGAACCTATTTAAAGGCAACTCTAAAATATTCTCTTTGGCATTTGTATTTTGCTCATTATAGCTAAAATAACGGCTCACTAAAGGAAGATCAATATTTTTAGGAACCTGATCAAACACATCCTTAAAAACAGAGTTCTTCAAATCCATGCTGCTTGCTACCGGAGGTCCTGAATTTAATTGCTGAACCGAAGGCAACGACAAGCCTGTTAAAAATGCAGAATAAACATTTCCATTTGCATCAAGATCAGGAAATACAACTACCGATCCACCATTTTGCACATATGCTTTTAGCTGCTGGGCCAAACCAGATGATGGCTCCTTTAAACCATTCAAAACAATTAAACTATAGTCTGAAAAGCTAGAATATTTAATATTCGATTCAGCCATTTCAGTAAGTTTAAAGTAATTATCAGATGCAAAAAGAGCCTTTATATATTTATCTGAAGGATTACCTGCAATATTTAGCACCTTCATTTCATTACTTACCTTAAAACTAAAATTCAGGCCATCATCAAACGTTAAAGGAAAGTCCTTAATATCAATTGTTCCTTTTTGCCATCCGCTTTGCAAACCACTAAAAGACAAAGTATCCTTAACAGACTTACCCGCCTCAACAGTTATATTACCAATAGCTTTTTGCTGTTTATTGATGGTCAGCTTCAAAGCTATACCCGAAGCCTGCTCTTCTCCATAATTTCGCAGTTGAACAACAATCTTTTCAGCTTGTCCGGGCTGATGTACCGGAGAAAGACTCCAAACACTATCAATAGATATATTTGGAAGACTGTTGGCGTTTAGCTTAATAAAAGTATAATTAATTTCCTTATTAGCCGTTAAAGACTTACTGCCTACAAAACTATTTTGAAAATCGGAAAGCAGAAAGCTTATCTCATTTCTGCCTACCATAAAACTCGCCTGTTGCCTGTTTATAACCTGTTGCAAAGTCTTGCTTGCCGGAGATATCTTAATTTCATCAAGAAACTGAAGAAACTCTTCCTTATTAACCAATCTTTGGTGCTTACCCTCAAAATCATTTGTAATCAACCTAAATTGATCATTAATATCGTACGACTTTGCAATTTCCTTTGCCTTTCTTTTGGCCTCATCAAGCAAACTTCCTTCCTTGTTTACAGTTTCCATACTGTACGAATTATCAATATATATACTGATAACATTTCTTTCGCCCGGATTATGTTTATTTCCTGAGGAGATAAAAGGCCTGGCAAATGCCAAAACAAGAAAAACAATTGCCAATACCCTGCACAAAAGCACAAGTAGATTTTTAAGCTTTTCTCTCGAAGAATTTTGCTCTTTGGCTTCCTTTAAAAATTGTACATTACTAAAATATACTTTCTTAAATTTCCTGAAATTGAATAAATGAATTACAATAGGTATGGCTATTGCCAGCAGCGCGAAAAGAAAACCTGGATATAGGAAATTCATTAAAAACCAAAGGTAGAACTTTTACATGAATTTTTTCATAGCATCCCATAAAGTTTCGTCTAAACCATAAACATCAGGGCGGAATTGCAAGCTGCCATTTTGCGACCATGCAGTTATATAATTGATGATCAGCGGAACAGGCTTTTTAACTCCAAACCATTTAGGTTTTAATTTATAAACATTTACAGTATCGGCCTTTTTGGCCATTTTTTTACGATAAATCTCCATTTTTGTAGTATCAATTGGTGGCAGGTTTACCTCCATCCTTAATTGATCATATTCGTATTTATCTTTAACCAGGGTTTCGGCAAATTGTAACGGTTTTTCTACACGAACACAACCATGGCTTATTGCACGGTTAGCTCTTGAAAATGCACTTTTATTATTCGTATCATGCAGGTAGATGCTCGACCCGTTATCGAATATAAATTTAAACTTACCTAAAGCATTTCCCTCACCAGAACCTTGCTTAAACTGAAAAGGCAATTTTTCTCTTGAATACTTACTCCACTGAATGGTATCAGGGTCCATCACCTGCTTGCCTTTATAATATACTTTTATATTGCTGTTAGAAAGATAGTACGGATCTCTAACCGCCTGCCAGTAAATTTCACTTTGTGCAATACTAACCGGAATATTCCATATCGGGTTAACCTGTATAGAGTTAAGTTTACTGTATAGAAGTGGCGTTTCATGATTTTTAGGTTTATCATCAAGATTACCCGATTTTAAATACTGTTTAATTTTATCAGCATACCCTTCTTCGCGCTTACCTCCTACACACACCTTCATTTGGGTTAGCGTATCCTGGTCCTTAAACCAGGTAAGAGAGAAATCGGGAATATTTACCTGTACATATTCATCACCAAGTTCCGGCAATTTCCAGCGCAAACGCTCCATATTAACCATAATGGTTTTTACCATATAACTTTTACTGCCAGAGTCGGCCTTATATTTCGACAGTTTACCCTGAAACACATGATAATCCGGAGAAGAAGGCTGGATATCTGTTAGTAATTTTTGAATGTCCTTCGTTTGCAAAACCTCAGTTACACTTAGACTATCCGGTCTTTTTACAGGCACATAATACCTGCTAAACAATTTCCTTGGGTTGATGCTGCCATAGTAAACAAAATTATTGTATTTAATAAGCCCTTCCGCAGCGTTCAGCTCCAAATCAGCAATTACAGGATAAACTTCATCTATCGATTTAAATTTATTAGCTTGTAGTATAGCCAACAGAGATCCAAGTTGTTTATACCTAAATAAATCAGGGTTAAAACCATGCTCTTCACTCCTGCCTATATAATTCTCAAGACTATCAAGCCCACCATTAACAAAGAATCTAGTAACCAGCTCTGGTTTATATTCATTTGAATAATAATAATTTGTTAAGGTATTTGGGTTAGAAAATTTGGACTTTAAGGAATCAAGGTGTTTCTTAAAAACAACATTATAAACAGCAGTATCGAAATTTTTATACAGTTTATTCTTGAAATGATCCGACAGCACAATACCAACTTCCGGTACATCTTTAAACCAATTACACGATGAAAGCATCGCAATTAACAAAACAACAGGTAATAGTTTTTTTTTCAAAGCAAGTGAGTTAGCGACAAATTTAGGCGTTTTTTTAACTTAACCTTCCTACCTAAACAAATTAAGTGCCACTAACTGAGCTTACGCGCCAAATTTCCTTACTTTAAAAATAAACGAAAGCATAAAATATCTACCCAATCTGTTTACTTGCCTATCTACAATTACGTTATCAAACACATCTCTGGAAATTCCTGAGTTTTCGTTAAACAAATCAAATCCATCCAGTCGCAAAGTACCCCTATCCTTTTTAAGAAACTTGTATTCCATAAATAAGCGAAGTAATGTAGGATTCTTCACAAAAGAATTATCATAGCCAGAATTGATCTGTTTTGTAAAATCGTAGCCAATAGTTAAATCTTTAAAAAAGTAGTTTCGGCCTTCAATACCATACTCAAAACGGTTTGTTTGTCTATCCTCAAAATTTTCCTGAGAATAGGTGGTCCTGTTTTGCATGTAAGACGTCTCTATCTCGAAATTCACAATATTTTCCAAATCCAATCTAAGTTCCAGTTCCTGGCGCCATACTGCATTTTTTGCAACATTCTTATTTTGATCAACAAAGGCAACATTATTATTTAAAGAACCCCATCCAGAAAACTCAACTGTAAACTTGCGTTCAAAAAATGGTTTCGAATAATTGTAATCTCCACTTAAATTATAAAAGCCATTAGTATTGGTGTAGCTGCTAATCTGGTTTACTGTGTTAGGAATTAGCATTTTAGTAGTTACAATCTTATGCTGCGTCTGGTTGTATGAAAGACCGGCAGTTAACATGTGGCCACGATTCCAGTCAGACTGTTTGTAACGCGCATTAACACTATGAATAAATTCAGGCTTTAAGTTCGGATTACCAATCACTACGTTCTGGAGGTTAGAATTATCAGCAATAGGTTGCAGTTGTAAAAACCCAGGCTGGTTATTACGTCCCCAATAATTAAACTCAAATGATTCCTGATTCGAGAACCTGTAAACCATTCTGGCTGAAGGGATCACATTAAAAGTTCTTTGGATAGTACTGATATCTTTACTGATGTTTTGCCCCTTTAACACAGCAGGCTGACCATTTAAACCTAAGGTATAATTCAATTTCTCTCCAATAAAACGATAATTTACCCCTACTTTATTGGTGATAAACTGATAATCGTAATTGTTACTTAAATCAGGATTAAACACCTGTTCACCGGTGATCACATCGCGTGTATCTCTAACACTCGAAGTAGCCGACCGGCTGTAATTATAGTTAAATTCAATAAATGTTTTACTCCATAAAGGCTCCATGTATGAAAAGCCGGAATAAGTACCAAGTGTATGACTATTCTGATCAGTTAGCTGATTTTGTAACCTTGTCGAATCAACCCCACCTTCAGAAATCAGGTAATCATTGGATACATCCTTAAAGTTGTCTCCATTTGAATAATTAACACCACCCCAGTAACTAAAGTTTCTTCCTTTTTTTGCAAACTTATGATTGTAAAACAAATTTGTTTTCAGGAATAATGAATTTGAGGTATTCAGGTTCCTGCTATTACGGTTGGTAATAAGATCATTTTGGGTAATTGTAGAAAAACCACCACTATTGCCATTATTGGTATTGTACGAAAACTGTGGAGATACCTTAAGATAATTCATGGTATCGCTCTTATATTCTACATTTCCATTAAACTCATGATTATACCTGTTGTTTATATTATCGTTTTTCGAATCTTCCAAACGGGTATAACTATCCAAAAAGTTTTGGGTATGGGCAGTGCTAATCGTATTATTTTTACTGTTATCAAAATTATAGTTCGCATTGGCCGAAATTTTAGGGTTCCATTCATTACGGTAATTCAATCCCCCTGCATTTCTGGTTGTTATCCCGTCACCACCGCCTCCTCTCAAATTTGCATTATTTACCGTTCCGTCAAAAGAAAGCTGCCGCTCTCCTTTCATACTATTCCCCCTAAAACTGGTATTGTACCTATCAGAATTTCCAACCCCACCCTGTGCTCTTGCAAAATATCCCTTTTTCTTATCCTCTTGTATGGTTAGGTTAAGTACTTTTTCCGGCTCGCCGGTTTTTATACCAGTTAACTTAGCCTGATCGCCATAATCATCAATAAACTGAAGGTTTTTAATAATATCGGCCGGTAAGTTTTTAATTGCCGTTGCCACATCAGTACCAAAAAAGTCTTTCCCATTTACTTTAATTTTGGTTACCGGCGCCCCTTGATTGGTTACATTTCCGTCCTTATCTACCTTTATACCTGGCAGCTTTTTCAATACCTCATCTACCGCATCTCCCTCCCTAACAGGAAAAGAGGCCGCGTTAAAACTTACCGTATCTTCAGTAATCTTTACCGGGGGAACTCCCGAAATAACTACCGCATCAAGGGTATTAGAGGTTGGTTTTAATTTAACATTCGGAATAACAATACCATTACCTTGTGTAATTGTATATTGCCTGGTAAACGTATCAAACCCAATAAATGCAGCTGTAAGCGTAAATTGTTTTGATTTAACCTTGGTAAAACTGAAGCTCCCATCAGTATTGGCCGAAACGCCCAAACTGTCTTTAACCCAGTTAATTCTAACCACGGCGCCGGGCAGTGGCAGCCCCGCCGTATCTAATATACTTCCCTTAACTGTGTAGTTTTGCGCTTTACTGCTTAAAAATGCAGTAGTGAGCACTACAAGCAAAAAAATTGATTTAATAAAATGGTTCATTTGGTTGTGTGTGTGCCATAAAGGTACAATAAGCTTTGCTAAAGCGTTTTAAGCGTAATTAATATGTTACAACAAACACTAATCTATAATGGCTTTAACAGAATATTAAGATCGGTAATGGGATGTAAGCAGTTATGTTACATCCCTACCGATCATTTCGCTTGAGAGTCGCTGGGCTTCTTTATTATAGTTGTTATTAATCTTTTTCTTTTGGTAAGATATAATCCATCGGCACCATATCTGCAACCTTTTCATAGCCCCAAAACCCTTCATAAAGCAACGAGCCTGGATCATAAACTCCCCCATTTTCATAAAAATTAATAGACGATTTCAATTTATAAATCAAAGAAATCTGGAATCTGGAATATTCTGGGGGTCTTTCAATCTTGTAACCCGAATAATCCGCATAATCCCTTGTTTCTTTTTCCTTTTTAAAAACAATGTATAACGCATCTTTATAAGCCAGAGTTTTTATGCTGCTTATTTTTTGCTTAACCAGGGTATCAGTTAGCACGTTAGCTCTGTTAAGCACCTCCAAAGTATCCGGCTTATTTTTCATAATAGTCCAGTAGCTCAAAGAATCTTTCCTGGTTTTAAAGCTAATCTGCTTGCCCCTTATGTCCGAAAAAAAATTAATCTTCTCATCAATCAGTGTATCAGGTCGCTTACTTTTATTTGCAGTTTTTATTAGCTTGTTAATTACAAAACCTTCTTCCTCGGTTGAATTGCTATACAACGACCTAAAAAAATGTTGAGGTGAGCCTGAATAAGCTATTTTTCTTTTTTGCTGATATCCTTTTATTTTTGATCTTGTTCCTTTAATTTCCTCAAAGTATGGGTAGCCATAAAATAATACCACCTTTGTTTCCTGGTCCTGCTCAAAATACTTAAGCAGATATTTAATCCGGTATCCAAGCGCTTTATTTTCTACAACAATAAATTCATCAGCCATCGCTTTTAAAATGCGGTTTTCATCGTCATAATCAAATTGTATTACCTCCGGATTAGTAATTTCACATTTTTTAGCATTTGGTGATGTGCCAATAAAGCTTTCCTTAAAAGCTTTAAGCCGCTTTTCGCGAAACGGGTCTAAAGTGATTACAACTTCTTTTAGTTGTTTAATATTTTCCTGGAGCACAATTTCTATAGCCACCGACTTACCAATTATAGTTACATTCTGATTAGCAGGTAAATACCCCATCATTTGAACCAGAACATTATAATTGCCTTCCTTTAGGTTCTTAATAACAAATTTCCCCTCATTATCTGCCACTGTTCCTGTTTGGTAACCACTAAGCAAAATCCCTGCACCCGGCAGTGTCTCACCGTTTTTACCTTTAACCACACCAGAAATAGCATACAAACTTTGCGGAGGCAAAACTTCATTCTTATTCCTTGGAATAATCATTACAATCTTATTTTCGATAATGTAAGTTATTGGCAAGTCTTCAAAAATGTCACTCAATACCAAATCAACACTTGCATCTTTAACTGTAACATCTACAGGTTTCAAATCCTGAATCAAGGTGTTGTCATACAGAAAATCATAGTTACACTGTTTCCTAATCTCTTTAAAAACTGTCGACAATTCAGCATTTTTCAGCGACAGGGTAATTCCCTGCCCATTCGCATTAGATGTGGTACGTATAAATACAATTAAAAAAAATGCGAATATCAATCTCATCTACTTAGCAACTATTACTCTATTTCCATCAATCATAAATTTAACCTTCCCGGTTATTTCCAATGCTTTTAAAACAGCCGAAATATTTTTTGAGCGAGACACTGTACCGCTTAAATGAAGGTTTTCGTGGTTCCCATTATCTATAATTTCAACATTATACCATCGGGCTACCTGACGCAGGATACTGCCAAAATCTTCATTATTAAATATAAAATCTCCATTTTTCCAGGCTACAGCTTCTTGTGTGTCCGCATTGCGGATAACCAAACTGCTTTTAGCCAGCAAAGATTCCTGACCAGGACGTAAAATCTTTTGCTCATTACTGTTCGACACTTTAACTGACCCTTCTAACAATGTTGTTTTAATAGCCTCCTCATCACTATAAGAATTAACATTAAAATGAGTACCCAATACCTCAACCTCCTGCTTATCAGTTTTCACTATAAAAGGATGACTTTTATCTTTCGCAACTTCAAAATAAGCCTCACCGGTAAGTTCAACTTTACGCTGTTTAAGTGAAACAAAAGTTGCCGGAAAAGTAAAAGACGAAGCAGCATTTAACCAGATTTTAGACCCATCGGGTAAAATAACCTGATACTGCTGCCCCTTTGCAGTACTTATAATATTTAGCTCCGGATTGTCTAAAAATGTTGTTTCGCTTGCCTTTAAAGGTTTAGATTTATAAATCAGTTTCCCATCCGCTGTTTTAAAAATAGATACATTTCTTTGTTCAGCAATCAGACCTATAGGAGCATCGGCTAAAGTTATCTTTTTCCCATCGGCAAGTGTTAAAGTAGCCGTATTCTTAGCGGGTGCTACATCATTGGGAACAATATTCGCTGCTGTAACTTGCTTAACTTCCGGATTGTGTTGTCTATAATAAAACAACCCTGCGCCAACAACCATTAACAAGCATGCAGCGGCAACAGCCGGATACCACAAACGGTTTACTTTAACCGGAACCTTTTCTTTCATCAGTGATTTATAAATCGCCTCAGTTTCCTGATTCAGTTCATCTTCAGAAAGCTCGGGTATATCATCTTTAGAAAAATAATGCAGCCAATATTTAGCTGCCTGTTCTTCCTGAGGAGTAGCTGTACCAGCACTCACTTTATCTAAAACCTTTTTAATATCTTTCTTTTCCATTGACATATTGGGATTTCCATTGGTTTGAATTTGGAATACCGATCATTGCAGACATAGACAACTCAGCAATACCAAATGGGGACAACCGTTTAAAATATTTTTTTAAATCAGGAATTAACGATAAAAACCAAATAAATAACAAGGCCGAGTTTTAACTTTAAGTGTTTCATTGCCCTTTTAAGCTGAGTATTTACTGTCGATTCGGCAACACCTAATTGTTCAGATATATCTTTTGCAGACATGTATTGTTTGCTTCGCAACTCATAAACCTTTCGCATTCCTGGCGGCATTGCAGCTATTTCCCTTTCTATCATTGCAGCGATATCCTTCTCTCTGATAAGAAAGTCTGTTTCTTCACTATCCACATCTATGTAATGATTACCCTCATCAGCGTATCTGCGCAAAACTTCTTTATGCTTAAAAACGTTGAAAATTTTATTGAGAACAGATTTATAAAGATATCCGGATAAGGTGGTCTTCAAATCAAGAGTCTGGTGATTATTCAACATCCATGCAAAAACATCATGCACTATATCTCTTGACTCTTCTTTATTGCCAAGCTTATGATATGCGTATAAGTAAAGAGGTTTATCGTATCGGGCGTAAATTTCTTTAAATGCGGCATCATCACCCGATTTAAATAACCGGATCAATTCGTGCTCGTTATATTTGGTATAGTCTAACACATTAATTACTTCTCTAAAGTTAACTATTTTCCCAATACTCAAATCAGCTAATAGCTGGGTATTGAGAAAATTACATTAGTTAAAGATTAGTACAGGCAGCTTTTTATACAATTTTTTGGTGCCGGGGCCCTAGCGACGCCCTGTAAAACCTTTTTAACCTCAAAACTAAAACAAAGTGTTAACCATACATTATAATTTAAAACCAAATTTTATTTGGAATTGCAATTTCAATCTATATATTTGCATCTCCTCAGGATGCTAGCCATTGTTGATAAGGAACTTAAATAATATTATGAACACTGTTTTGAACCATCATTTACATTTGCACCATCGCCAATTGGCGATGTATATGTAATGTTTTGTACTTCAAAACTTGTTTCCGACCTTATTTTCTTGTTCAATTCAATAATAATCAAAAGCACATTTGAAAACACTTAAAATTGCTATCCAAAAATCGGGTAGATTAAACGAAAAATCAGTAGAAATCCTTAAAAATTGTGGTTTATCTTTCGAAAACTACAAGAGCTCTTTAATTTCAACCGTAACAAACTTCCCTCTTGAGATTCTTTTTTTAAGAGATGATGATATTCCTGAATATGTACAGGACGGAATTGCCGACCTGGGTATAGTTGGCGAAAATGTAATTGTAGAGTCCGGCTCTGAAGTTACCTATCTTCAAAAATTAGGCTTTGGTAAATGCACACTTAAAATTGCAATCCCTAACGAAAGCGACATCACTGAAGTTGCACAATTAGAAGGAAAAGCAATTGCGACTTCTTACCCTGTAATCCTCGAAAAATACCTTAAAGATAATCATGTAAATGCTGAGGTTCGTACCATTTCAGGTTCTGTAGAAATTGGTCCGGGTTTGGGACTAAGTGATGCGATTTGCGATATCGTTTCTACCGGTGGAACTTTGAAAAGTAATGGCTTGAAACCATTCTCGGAAGTGATGAAATCTGAAGCTGTTCTAATTGGAAAAGAAGGCTCAGAATTATTGCCAGAAGTTCAGGAATTATTGCAAAGGATCCGTTCAGTACTACGTGCAAAAGAAACCAAATATGTAGTGCTTAATGTGGCTAAATCTAACCTTAAAAAAGTTGTTGATCTTTTGCCTGGAGTAAAAAGCCCAACGGTTGTTCCATTGTTCGATGAGGATTGGGTTGCTGTACATTCAGTAATTGCAGAGCACGATTTCTGGGAAAAGATCAATAGTCTGAAAGCTGCCGGAGCACAAGGAATTGTAGTTATGCCTATTGAAAAAATCATTGCTTAATTATAAGATTATAATAGAAAAACACTTATTTTATCATTAACTAATAGTTAAACTTAAAATATAACAACTTGAAAATCTACAGTTATAGTGATTTATCTAAACAAGAGATTGAATCAATCTGTTTAAGACAGCTGGAAGACGACATTACCATTCAAGACCGTGTAAAAAGCATAGTCGATGCCGTTAAAACTGATGGAGATAAGGCCTTATTCAACTTCGCCAAACAATTTGACCAGGTTGAGTTAGCGCAGTTATTCATCGATAAAAAAGAGATTGAAGAGATAGCCGCATCTATTCCTTCGGAGGCAAAAGCAGCCATAGATACCGCTTACCAAAACATCAAAACCTTTCATGCAGCACAAGCTAAAAAGGAAGAAAAGATAGAAACAATGCCAGGCGTTACCTGCTGGCGCGAGACCAGAGCTATAGACCGTGTTGGTCTTTACATACCAGGTGGTTCTGCAGTTTTACCAAGTACCTTTTTAATGCTTGGCATACCAGCTACACTTGCCGGATGCAAAGAAATTGTGGTATGTTCCCCCCCTCAAAAAGATGGAAAAACTAATTGCTACCTGGCTTATTGTGCATTAAAACTGGGGATCGAAAAGATCTATCTGGTTGGAGGTGCCCAAGCCGTTGCGGCAATGGCTTATGGAACAGAAAGCGTTCCGAAAGTATACAAGATTTTTGGCCCGGGTAACCGCTATGTAACGCAGGCAAAGCAGCTGATCCAGTCGACTACCATGACTGCGATTGATATGCCGGCAGGTCCTTCGGAGGTTTTAGTACTTGCTGATGAGACTGCCAATCCGTCATACCTTGCTTCTGACCTACTTGCACAAGCGGAGCATGGAGCTGATAGTCAGACAATTCTGGTTTCTACATCAAATGAAATTATAACTAAGACACTTGAACAGGTTGAAATTCAACTAAAAGAACTTCCAAGAAAAGATGTAACCGCCCTTGCAATAGCAAATTCGTACACTGTATTGGTTAAAGATCTGGAACAAGGCATGGAATTTAGCAACACATATGCGCCGGAACACCTGATCCTTTCAACAGAGCATTTTGAAAAGCTTATACCGCTGATTGCTAATGCCGGATCTGTCTTTTTGGGCAATTTAACTCCTGAAAGTGCCGGTGATTATGCCTCGGGCACTAATCATACCTTGCCTACAAGCGGCTTTGCGAAAGCTTATTCTGGCGTTTCGCTTGATTCGTTTGTGAAGAAGATCACCTTCCAGCACATCAGCCCTAAGGGTTTAGAAAATATTGGTAGTACAGTTGAAGTGCTTGCAGAAGCAGAGGGTTTAAGAGCACACAGGAATGCGGTAAGTATCAGATTAAAGAACAATTGAAATTAGGTTAAGCATTACGTTATCCTGACCTCGAAGAAGCTGCAAAGCATTTTTTTTTCAGGATCCCGCTTTAAAAAAAGCAACATGGACATTAATAAATTACAAAGAGAAAACATCAAAAACCTTCGCCCCTATTCAACGGCAAGGGATGAATATAAAGGGCAGGCCAGTATATTTCTGGATGCCAATGAAAACAGCTATGGCTCTCCGTTAGATCAGAATTATAACCGCTACCCGGATCCTTTACAACTTGATCTTAAGGATGCGATTAGCAAAATCAAAGGAGTTCCGATTGAAAACACCTTTCTTGGAAACGGAAGTGATGAAGCGATAGACCTTCTTTTCAGGGCATTTTGTGAGCCGGGAGTAGACAATGTAGTCATCCTTCCGCCTACTTATGGCATGTACGAAGTTTCAGCGAACATCAACAATGTTGAAATCCGTAAAGTTGATCTATTACCAAGCTTTCAGTTGGATCTTGATGGCATTGCAGAAGCCATTGATGAACACACTAAGCTGATCTTTATCTGCTCTCCAAACAACCCTACCGGAAACTCAATTATCCGTACAGATATTGAAACTGTACTGGCTAATTTTAATGGTTTAGTTGTGATAGATGAGGCTTATATTAACTATGCAAAACAGCGCACTTTTATTAAAGAATTAACTGAATATCCGAACCTTGTGGTATTGCAAACTTTCTCTAAAGCATGGGGCCTGGCAGCGCTACGCTTAGGTATGGCTTTTGCCTCTGGTTTGGTTATTGATGTATTGAATAAAGTTAAACCCCCATACAACATTAACCAAGCCACTCAGGACATTGCTTTGAAAGCTTTGGAAAACATAGAGCAGGTAAATGACTGGATTAAAATTACTGTTGAAGAAAGGGACAAACTAAGCTCAGATCTGGCAGAACTGGCAATGGTTAAAAAGGTATACCCCTCTGATGCTAATTTTATACTAATTCAGGTTGATGATGCGTTAAGTACCTACAATGCACTGGTAGATCAGGGCATCATCATCAGAGACCGATCAAAAGTATCGCTGTGCGAAGGATGTCTGCGCATCACCATCGGAACCACTCAAGAAAACGAAATCCTTTTAAAAGCCCTTAAATCACTATAATGAAGAAAGTATTATTTATAGACCGCGACGGCACACTTATTAAAGAACCTGCAGATGAGCAGATTGATTCATTTGCCAAATTAGAATTTTATCCTAAAGCGCTGTACTATCTTTCTAAAATTGCAGCAGAGCTGGATTATGAACTTGTGATGGTAACCAATCAGGATGGTTTAGGTACAGATTCTCACCCGGAAGAACACTTCTGGCCGGTACACAATTTTATTATGGATACTTTTGCAGGTGAGGGTGTTGAGTTTAGTGAGGTAATTATTGACAAAACTTTTGCCCATCAGAATGCAATAACACGCAAACCTAATACAGGCTTATTACAGCACTACTTTACTGATGCTTATGACTTGCAGCATTCTTTTGTGCTTGGCGATCGTATAAACGACGTTATTCTGGCAAAAAATCTTGGGGCAAAGGCAATATGGATCTGCAACAATGAGCAGCTTGGTGCTAATGAAAAGCTTGAAAAAGCTGAGCATTTAACGGAATATATTGCATTAAGAACGCAAAACTGGGTAGATATTTACACCATGCTTAAGGCAGGAACCAGAACAATTACTCATGAACGCAATACCAATGAGACCAAGATCAGCATTAGCATTGATCTGGATGGCACAGGTAAGGCTGATATTGACACCGGATTAAACTTCTTTAATCATATGCTTGATCAGATTGCGCGTCACGGAAGTATCGATTTAAAGATTAAAACCAATGGCGATTTGCACATTGATGAACATCATACTATTGAAGATACGGGTATTGCATTGGGAGAAGCTTTTGCAAAGGCTATAGGTAATAAACTTGGTTTGGAACGCTATGGTTTCTGCCTGCCTATGGACGATTGCTTAGCTCAGGCTGCAATAGACTTTGGCGGTAGGAACTGGATTGTTTGGGAAGCAGATTTTAAACGTGAAATGGTTGGTGATATGCCTACGGAAATGTTTTATCACTTCTTTAAATCGTTTAGCGATGCAGCAAAGTGCAACCTGAATATTAAAGCTGAAGGCGAAAATGAGCATCATAAAATTGAGGCTATATTTAAAGCATTTGCTAAGGCTATTAAAATGGCCATTAAGCGTGATGCTGAAAAGCTGGTTTTACCGAGCACTAAAGGAGTATTGTAATGATTGGAATAGTAAACTATGGCGCCGGCAACATCTTTTCCCTTACTTCTGCATTGGAAAGGCTGGCTATACCCTTCGGGATGGTAAACACAGAAGCTGATCTGGATAAATATACCCATATCATTATACCAGGCGTAGGCCATGCTGGAGCAGCAATGAGTAAACTGGAACAAACAGGACTGGTAAAGCCCATAAAAGCATTAAAAAAACCAGTGTTGGGTATCTGTGTAGGCATGCAGCTACTTACCGAACATTCGGAAGAAGGAAATGCCGATATGATGAACATTGTACCGGTTAAAACAAAACTATTTGATAAAAATGAAGGGATTAAAATCCCGCATATGGGTTGGAATAATATAGATCATAAAAACAATTCTTTGTTTGAAGGTGTTGAAAATCTGACACAATTTTACTTTGTGCATTCGTACTTTATTGAATATAACCCTACTTTTGATATCGCAACTGCAAATTATGGAAAACCATTCTCTGCAGCAGTGCAAAAGGATAATTTCTATGGCGTACAATTTCATCCGGAGAAATCCGGTATCGCCGGCGAACGTTTATTAAAAAATTTTTCAAACTTAAAACAGTAAAATGTACATAATTCCCGCAATTGATATTCTAGATGGTAAGGTTGTTCGCCTTAGAGAAGGTGATTATAACCAAAAGACAGTATATGATGTTTCCATCGCTGAAATGATAGACACTTACCGGTCTAATGGTACAGAATTCATACATATTATTGACTTAAATGGTGCAAAAGGAGATTTCAGTAACCAAGCCGAGCTTTTTGATATCATTAGAAAAACCGACATGCGTGTTCAGTACGGAGGTGGTATACGCACAATTAAGCAGGTTACAGATTTGCTTGATGCAGGTATCCATCGTGTTATTGTTGGCACACAAGCTATTACTAATCCCGATTTCTTAAAAGATCTTAGTACCGAAGTAGGTAAAAAGTATGACTATGCAAATCGTATTGTGATTGCTATTGATGTATTAGACGAAGTAATTAAGTACTCTGGATGGATGGAAAGCTCACCGATTAAGCTAATGGACTACGTTGATAAATGCTTACAACTTGGCTTTTTCAGATTTCTTTGCACAGACATCAATAAAGATGGCAAATTAGGTGGTGCTGCTGTAGAATTGTATAAAAAACTATTGGAGCACTCTCCGTTTATAAAACTAATCGCTTCTGGCGGCATCAGTTCAATGGCCGATATTGAAGAACTGGCAAACCTTGATATCCGCTCGGTAGTTGTTGGAAAGGCAATATATGAAAACAGAATTTCTATTGATGAAATTAAGCAATGGAATCTGAAGCAAATGACTTCCCTTTAATCGATGTTAAGCAAACGTATTATTCCATGCCTGGATGTTAAAGATGGGCGCACTGTTAAAGGTGTAAATTTTGTTGATCTGAAAGATGCCGGAGACCCCGTTGAACTTGCATGGCAGTATGCCCAGCAAGGGGCTGATGAACTTGTATTTTTAGACATTACTGCAACTCATGAAAGACGTGGCACTACCATAGAAATGGTAAAATCAGTTGCCCGCCAACTGAACATCCCATTTACCATTGGGGGTGGCATTACCACCATTGCTGATGCTGAGGCTTTATTAAACTCTGGTGCTGATAAAATCAGCATCAACTCGGCAGCAGTCAGAAATCCTAAATTAATTGAGGATCTGGCTAAGGCATTTGGCGTTCAGTTTGTAGTGGTAGCTGTTGACACCAAGCTGGTGGATGGCAAAAACATGGTTCATCTTAATGGAGGGCGACTAATTACTGAGCTGGAAACTGAAGATTGGATTATTAAAGCGGAAGGTTTAGGAGCCGGCGAGATTTTACTGACTTCAATGGATCATGATGGCACCAAAAATGGCTTTGACTGCTTATTACTTGATAAAATAGCTCAATCTATTAATATCCCTGTAATTGCATCCGGTGGCGCTGGTAAGGTTGAACATTTTACAGAGGTGTTTTTAGAAACGGGTGTTGATGCTGCTTTGGCAGCCTCGGTATTCCACTTTGGTGAAATCCCTATCCCGTATTTAAAGAGCGAATTAAAAAAACATAATATACCGGTAAGGTTATAGCGACATGCTTTTGCCCAGGATGCCGTAATAAATAGAAACAATGAACATAGATTTTGAAAAAACACAGGGTTTAGTACCTGTAATTATACAGGATGTACAAACCCTGGAGGTTCTAATGCTGGGTTATATGAATCAGGAGGCATGGGACAAGACACTTGCAGAAGGAAAAGTTACTTTCTTTTCGCGTAGTAAAAACAGGCTATGGACTAAGGGAGAGGAAAGCGGGAACTTTCTTTTCGTAAAGGAAACGCATATTGATTGCGATAACGACACAATCCTTATAAAGGCTACTCCCGTTGGCCCAACGTGTCATACAGGCTCTCGTAGCTGCTTTAAAACAGACTACAACCAGAACTTTATATTTGAATTGGAACAGATCATTGCCAATCGTTATAAAAACCCTTCTGAAGAGTCATATGTGAATAAGCTTCGTTCGAAAGGCCTTAACAAGATCGCACAAAAAGTAGGTGAGGAAGGTGTTGAAACCGTTATCGCTGCATTAGCAGAAACTGATGTAGACTTTGTTAACGAGAGCTCTGACCTGATCTTTCATCTATTGGTTTTACTTAGAGAAAAGGGTAAAACATTAGAAGATATTGGCTTAAACCTAAAAGGCAGGCACAGTAAATAATTATATGTTAAGGCATTTACATACACTTAGCGGTCACCAAAACCCAATCTATGCCCTTGCCAGCCCGGCTGTAAAAGAAGATGTTTTTTTTAGTGCAGGTAACGACAAGGGGGTTGTTGAATGGTCATTAAAAACAATGACCTTTGTTAAGGTTCTGGCGCCCGTACAAAGTTCTGTATATGCTTTACATAGTTATAATGACTTACTCTTTATAGCGCAAAGAAGTGGCTTAATACTTGTATTTGATATAAAACTTGAAAAAGTTACTGCAACATTAAGTCATCACCAAAAAGGAGTATTTGACCTGAAAACTATTGCTTACAAGAACGAACTTTTAAGTACTGGAGAAGACGGAACGGTTGCCGTATGGTCATTAAAAGATTTCTCTTTACTTTACAATTTTCCGGTTTTACAAAATACAGTACGCACTATTGCCATAAGCAATTCGGAAGAGGAAGTAGCCCTTGGATGTAAGGATGGTATCATTAGGGTTTACAATTCTCTTGATTATAGCCTAACTGCCGAATTGAGCGAACATAAACTACCCATTACTTCTCTGCAATATTCTCCGGATGGATCTTCTTTAATTTCAGGTGGACGAGATGCGCAATTAAAGGTATGGAGTTTACCAGACTACCAATTGGTAAATAATATAGCCGCACACATGTTTAGTGTCTATACTATCGCCTTCCACCCCACCCAGCCTTATTTTGCTACCTGCAGCCAGGACAAGAGTATTAAGCTATGGGGAGCTAATGATTTTAAGCTTTATAAGATCCTTAGTTTAGAGAAGAATACGGAAGGACATTTCCATTCCATCAACAAACTTATTTGGAGTTCTGATGGTAAATACCTGATCTCCACGGGAGACGATAGGCAGATAATGATTTGGGAGTTTAATTCTTAAACTATACTATTTTTTTAAGGAAAGTTTTTTTAAATTGGAGGCTACTAAGTATAAGTTATGGCCAAAGAACATCTATATCAAACGAGTTTAACATGGACAGGTAATAAAGGTTCTGGAACAATGGACTACCGGTCGTACGAAAGAAGTTATATTATATCAATAGACCATAAGGCAGATATCCAGGGATCATCAGATTCTGCATTTCTTGGTGATAAAACCAAGCACAATCCTGAAGACTTACTGGTTTCATCACTATCATCATGTCATATGCTTTGGTTTTTACATCTGTGCTCTCAAAATGAGATCATTGTATTGGATTACACCGACAATGCCGTGGGAAAAATGACTGAAGAAGCTAGTGGAAGCGGGCATTTTACCGAAGTTATTTTAAACCCTGTAGTAGTGATTAATAGAGAAGAGCATGTAGAAAAAGCTAATTCATTACACGAGCAGGCAAACAAAATGTGTTTTATAGCGAACTCCTGTAATTTCCCGGTTTCGCATAACCCCAAATGTATTGTAGAAAAGGGCTAAATTTATTAAACATTTAGAATTGTTAAGTTAACCGCTTAACAATTCTAAGTTTATGAGAGTACCTCCCCAATTCTGCATTATAAATTCCTTGATTGTCCATTGGGTCTATCCTAACTTTACCTGAAGCATGGATAATATCGGTTGTATTTAGCATAATACCGACGTGGATAATACGTCCATTTTCATTATCAAAAAAAGCCACATCTCCGGGTTTAACTTCAGGCAAAAAATCAACGATTTCACCTTGTTCAGCCTGTTGCCAGGCATCCCGGTTTAATTGTATGCCTTGTAATTTAAATACAATCTGCGCAAATCCTGAGCAGTCCATTCCAAATAAATTCTTACCGCCCCATAAATAAGCAACATTCTGAAAGAAAAGCGCTGTATTTATAATATCGGTTGGCTCGGTACCAGAAACCACTTTTGGGTTAAATAAAACCTTATACTTTTCATTACCAATGCTGCAATACCCATTATTAAATGAAGGGAGATTACTGCCTGGAGAGAGGTAATATTTACTGCCTTCGGTATCTGTAATTATATTTACAATTTCGGCAGGTGCCAGGTATTTACAATTATGGTTATTTGTATACTCATCTAAAGATACTTCTGTTAACTGCTTAAAATCCATCCAACCCTCATATCCGTCATAAGCATTACGTACCTGCCACCACTTTTCGGTTTTTGAGATGATCTCCACATGATCACCAAAAAGCAACTGAGAGGCAATTTCTGCTCTGTCTGATGGCTCAGATCTTAAGGGCGCTACTGCCACCCTACATATTCCATAGTATTGTTCCATAGCATAAAATCAATGGTATAAATGTAAACTTTTGCTCAGTTATTTTGTTATTTTTATAGTATAAACCTTAATCTATAAGACGATGAACCTCAAAAAAATTTTAATTGCAGTTGACAATAGTACATGTTCAGAAAAAGCAGCAAAAGTTGGTTATGAAGTAGCAAAAACATTTGGCGCAGAGGTAGCACTTGTTAATATTATAGAGCCAGTGCCTGCAAATATAAGCCCTGATTTGACATTAGCCCCTGTTTTTTTGGAAACCTACGATAACAGTGAAGAAAATAGTCATTTATTGTTAAAAGAAATTGAAACTAAATTTAGTCACGGTATAGCTACTACTTATTTAAGTGTAGTTGATAGCGCTGCACACGGTATTATACAACAATCTGATGAATATGGTTCTGATCTTATTGTAATTGGCACTTACGGCCGTACTGGTCTGTATCACTTTTTAATGGGAAGTGTGGCTGAGCATGTGGCTAGAAAATCGGCCTGCCCTGTTTTAATTGTGCCAAACAAGTATGAAGAAAAAGAGTAAATAAAAAAAAGGGTGTACCATTATCATGATACACCCTCATATAAATTAAATTATTATAGCTAGTTCTCTTGGTGTAACCAAGCTTTTTTAGCCAATAATTCTTCTTCTGTTTCGCGAACATCTTCGTCATCAACACAGCAATCTACCGGACAAACCGCAGCACATTGAGGTTCATCATGAAAGCCTTTACATTCTGTACACTTATCCGAAACAATATAATAGACCTCGTCAGATCCTGCATCCTGTGCAGCTCCCGCATCTATTTGTTTGTCGCCAAAATCGATAATACCATCTAAGTTAGTACCATCAGAAAATCTCCAGGCTGTGCCTGCATCATAAATTGCATTATTTGGGCATTCAGGCTCACATGCTCCGCAGTTAATACATTCGTCTGTTATTTTAATAGCCATGTCTTCGTGTAAATCTATTGCTAAGGGTTAACTTTGCAATGCAAATATAACACTTAAACTTTAAAATTGTTGGAAATATGCCAATCCTTACTGCGGAAAAACTAATTATTGCATTAAAAAAACTTAGCGACTACATGGTCAATCCTGATCTGGAATTTAAAAACCTGATCTGGAGGGCTCAAAACAGCAATGCCTGGTTTACTAAAGATGAGGTTGAAAGAGCCTTAAATGCCTTGCATAAAATGCTTAACCAGCAAGACCTTGAAACATGGTTTAAAGATATTACAATTAATAAAACCCCTAAAAAAGTTGGGCTTATCCTTGCCGGAAACATCCCTTTGGTAGGCTTTCATGATATATTGTCTGTATTATCAACAGGAAACATCGCTCTGATTAAACTATCTTCATCGGACGACAAATTACTACCTGCCCTACTTGCTCAGCTGATTATTATTGAGCCTGAATTAGCTGACTATATTATTTATGTTGATCGTTTGAAAGATTTTGATGCAGTAATAGCTACTGGCAGCAATAATACTTCGAGGTATTTTGATTTTTATTTTGGCAAAGTTCCAAACATCATTCGTAAAAATAGAAATAGTGTTGCTGTTCTATCCGGACAGGAAACTCCATCGGAAATTGCATCTCTTGGTCATGATATTTTTGATTACTTCGGATTGGGTTGCAGAAATGTTTCTAAATTATTTATCCCTGAAGATTATAATATTAAAAATCTTTTTGAACCAATTGAACATTTCAAAGAAATTATTAATCATTTTAAATACAACAACAATTACGATTACAACAAGTCTATTTATCTGGTAAATATGGCTGAGCATTACGACAATGGTTTCTTACTGTTAAAGGAAGACCCTGGAATGTCTTCTCCGCTGGCTGTATTGTATTATGAACGATACAAGAATATCGAAGATGTTGCAGCTAAATTACAGGCAGAAGAAGAGAACATTCAATGTGTGGTAAGTAATGTGCCTTTTGAATTAAAAACCGATGTACTAGGATTTGGGGAGAGCCAGATTCCAAAACTTTGGGATTATGCAGACAATGTAAATACCATAGATTTTTTGAGTTCGATATAAGCAAATTAATTGTTTAAAATACAGTGAATAAGCATTATATTGTATTGCTTAAATTACTGTGTTGACCAAGGGGTACATAAAAATTATTGCTCTATTTTTAATTTTTACCTTTAATGCTGCAAAGGTTAAGGCACAGGTATGTACCGGTTCATTGGGAGATCCGGTAGTAAATATAGATTTTGGAAGGGGAAGTGATGATGCTGGCCCTGATCCCGGTTTAAGTACTTACACCTATGTAAGTCATAGAAATGTTCGGGATGGTGACTATACCATAGCAAAAACCACGCTGGCAATGAATGCGAACTGGTATACAGTAACCAATCATACTCCAAACGATCCAGACGGTTATATGATGGTTGTGAATGCGGATCGCAATAGGGGCGTTTTTTTTGAAACAATAGTCCAGACTGACCTTTGTGCAAATACCAAATATGAGTTTGCGGCTTGGCTGTTTAATATGCTCGACTATAATGGACTAAAACCAAACATCACATTCGTTGTATCCGATATGAACGGCAATGTACTACGTTCATACGACACTGGGGATATTCCAGACCAGAACAACAATTGGCGACAGTATGGTTTCATCTTTCAAACCACAACAGCTACCCGTGTAAAGATCACAATGATCAACAACGTTTTTAATGAAAGAGATGCCGGAGGCAATGACATAGTAATAGATGACATTACTTTCAGGGCATGCGGACCAGACATTAAGGCTGGGGTAGGCAGCAATTTTAACCGGATTCAGGATATTTGCCTGGGAGCAAATGCCAACTTAAACTTATCAAGCCAGATAGCGGGTTCAGAAACGTTCCGTTTTCAGTGGCAAAAACAAACTGATGGCATCTGGTCTGATATTGCAGGAGCTACCGACCCATCAAACTATAATGTGCAAATTCCTAATGCAAGTCTGGGTTCATACAATTATAGACTGACCGCTGCAGAACCAGGAAACTTTAATTCTCAGGGTTGTCGTACGGCTTCCGAAACCATAACCATCAGAGTTAATCCTCCGCCAGTAGTAAATCCCATAAGTAATGGGCCTATATGCGTAGGAGACGCAATTATGTTACATGTAGAGAATGAAGGCACTTATATATGGCGAAGGCCTGATGGCACAGAATTTTCCAGGGAAAAGTCCCCCTCAATCCTAAATGCTACCACTAGTATGTCTGGCTCCTATAGCGTTACAGTAAACTACCTTGGATGTGAAGTTACCGCTGAAGTGGCCGTAGATGTTATTCCACCACCCCAGCCCAACGTAGGAAACCCAGCCCCTCAGATTTGTGCAGGAACAAGCGTTCAGTTAAATGCATCTGGAGGCACAAGCTATAAGTGGTCTCCGGAAACCGGGCTGTCTGATCCTAATATAGCCAACCCTATAGCTTCACCAGCTGTGACTACCCTATATACCGTACAGGTAACAAGAGGTACCTGCTACAGAGAAGCCCAGGTAAATGTGATTGTCAATAAAGTTCCTACGGCTGATGCAGGTCCTGATAAAAAAATATTGCAGGGATATGATGTCAAACTAAATGGAAAAGCTTCTGGTGATGGGATACGCTATTTCTGGACTCCCGCTCTCGATATTGATGACGCAAATTCACTTAACCCCAAAGTATCGCCAAAAGAAGATACCAATTACATTCTGAACGTGGTATCAGATCTGGGTTGTGAAACTGCCTTAGATACGGTATTTGTAAAGGTTTATCCAAAGCTAATTGCTCCAAATGCTTTTAGCCCAAATGGCGATAATATTAATGACAGCTGGAATATTACCGCCATTGATGCTGTTGAGAGCCCGGTAGTTAAAGTAATGAATCGTTACGGGAACCTTGTTTTTGAAAGCACGGGATATGAAAAGCCATGGGATGGAAAATATAGAAATGAGGACGTTCCTGTGGGCGTATACTACTATATTATTGATCTAAAAAATGGCATGAAACCTATAACCGGATCTCTTACCGTGATTAGATAAATACATGATATGCCATATTTATCGATTTGAAATACTATTTTTGACCTGATGTATGTTATTAAAGTAAAAGGCATTGCCAAGATCCCTGATTATGTACAATTAAGGGATGATAAATTTACCCTATTGGCTTACTTTAGGGTAGACAGGCCTGATAAATCACTTGAGAAATTAGGCTTCGGTGATAAATTGCCTTACATTATGAATTTTGTAAATGATTTGCCTTTTGGACAAATTGCTAAAATAGATATTTAAAAATGACAGGAAACGCAGTTATAAATCTAAAGAATGTAGATGTATTTCAACAAAAACACCTGGTTTTATCAGATGTAAATTTAAATGTTGATAAGGGGGAATTCGTTTTTTTAATTGGTCAAACCGGTTCCGGTAAAAGTAGTTTGCTTAAAATCATTTACGGAGATCTTCATATTGGTAACGGCAATGGCCAAATAGCTGGTTTTGATTTAAAAAATCTTGCAATTAAAGATGTTCCCTTTTTACGCAGGAAATTAGGTATTGTATTTCAGGATTTCCAATTACTTACAGACAGAACTATTGAAAAAAACCTGGAGTTTGTATTAAAGGCTACCGGATGGAAAGATCAGGCCTTAATTGAAGAACGCATTAAAGATGTTCTTGAAAAGGTAGGTTTACGATCGAAGATCAGAAAAATGCCTCATGAGCTTTCAGGTGGCGAGCAACAACGCGTTGTGATTGCACGTGCATTATTAAATAATCCTGAAATAATACTTGCTGATGAGCCTACAGGAAACTTAGATCCTGATACATCAGAAGAAATAGTAATGTTGCTTAGGCAAATTAGTCAGAGTGGAACTGCTGTACTTATGGCTACCCATGATTATCATATTATAAGAACCTTCCCTTCAAGAATCATTAAATGTGAAGGAGGTATTGTTCATGAAGATGCAGAAATTGTTTAAATATCAAAATCTGACAAAACATTCCTTTTAAGTCATTTGCGTCAGTTTATCTTAAATAAAACTGACACCATGACTGATATATTTCATTGGCAAAACTTTTGAGTTTACAATCAAAATTCTACTATACCATGTTTAGCAAGAAGAAAAAGAACGAGAATACTGATCCAATTGTGAAAAATAACGCTGAAGAGCAGATGAATAATACCGAAGATCAAATAAATACTGAAGAGACAACTGTAGAAAATCCGGTTGCCGAAACCGAAGTTGCACCCGAGCTATCAGCTGAAGAAAAATTACAACAGGAAAATGCAGCATTAAATGATAAATACCTGCGATTGTTTGCTGAATTTGACAATTACAAACGTCGTACTCAAAAAGAACGTGTAGAGCTTTTACAAACTGCCGGAAAAGATGTAGTAATTTCATTATTACCTGTGTTAGATGATTTTGATCGTGCAAATAAGGCAATAGAGACTGCTACTGATATAAATCCAATTCGCGAAGGTGTTGCATTGGTACATAATAAGCTAAAAAGTATTTTAGCTCAAAAGGGATTAAAAGAAATTGAAAGCATTAATACTGTTTTTGATACTGACAACCATGAGGCTATTACTAAAATACCTGCGCCTAGTGAAGAGTTAAAAGGAAAAGTAATGGATGAATTAGAGAAAGGCTACACTTTGAATGATAAAGTGATCCGCTTTGCTAAAGTTGTAGTGGGTAGTTAAAATTATGAGTAAGAAAGATTTTTATGATGTACTTGGTGTAACCAAAAGCGCATCTGCCGAAGAAATTAAAAAGGCTTATCGAAAACTGGCCATTAAATTTCACCCTGATAAAAATCCTGGTGATAAAGCTGCCGAGGATAGCTTTAAAGAAGCTGCCGAAGCTTATGAGATTTTAAGTAATCCGGAAAAGAAACAACGTTATGACCATTATGGCCATGCCGGTGTTGGTGGAGCATCAGGCGGCGGATATGGCGGTGGTGGAATGAACATGGAAGATATCTTCAGTCAGTTTGGAGATATTTTTGGTGGCGGCGGTGGTAGCCCTTTCGAAAGCTTTTTTGGAGGGGGAGGTCAGCAATCGCGCGGTGGCCGACGTGTTGCCAAAGGAACCAACCTTCGCATCAAAGTAAAACTTACTCTTGAAGAAATTGCCAACGGCACAGAGAAAAAAATCAAAGTAAATAAACAAATTAGCTGTAAAACATGCGACGGAACAGGAGCTAAAGACCGCTCTTCTGTAAGTACATGCAAAACCTGTGGTGGAAGTGGAGCCGTTCGTAGAGTAACCAACACTATTCTTGGCCAGATGCAAACCAGCTCTACCTGCCCTACTTGTAACGGTAGCGGACAGCAAATTACAGCTAAATGTACATCTTGTCATGGTGATGGTATAGTTCGTGGTGAAGAAACCATTACTATCAATATCCCTGCTGGTGTAAGTGACGGCATGCAATTAAGTATGAGTGGAAAAGGTAATGCTGCCCCTAGCGGTGGTATCCCCGGAGATCTGATCATCCTGATTGAAGAAATACCTCATGAAACTTTAAAACGTGAAGGAAATAATGTGGTCTATGATTTACATGTTTCTATCATTGATGCAGCATTAGGCTATAGTGCCGAAGTTCCAACTATTGATGGTAAAGCAAAAATCAAAATTGAACCAGGTACCCAAAGCGGAAAATTATTGCGCTTAAAAGGTAAAGGTATTCCTGAAATCAATTCATATCACAGAGGCGATGAGATTATCCATGTAAACATATGGACTCCAAAGGCTTTAAGCTCAGAAGAAAGAAGCATGCTTGAAAAATTAAGAGAGTCTCCTAATTTCAAACCACAACCTGGTAAACATGATAAGAGTTTCTTTGAGAAAATGAAGGAATATTTCGAATAATAATTAAATAGTTTTTATAAAAAGCCATCCTTTCCGGATGGCTTTTTTTTTGCACTTTTACCTTAAAATACACCCTTAATGAGAGCTGCAGTTATTGATCTTGGTACTAATACCTTCCACCTTATAATAGCAGATATATCTGATGCTAACGTTCAGATCATCTATAAAACAAATGTTCCGGTTAGGCTTGGCCAGGGACGAATTAATGAAAACATCATTATCCCGGAAGCATTTGAGCGTGGAGTTGAAACACTAAAAATCTTTAAACAACAAATTGATAAGTATAAGGCCCAGCAAACAGTAGCTGTCGCCACTTCGGCAGTAAGAAGCGCCACCAATGGAAAGGATTTTGTTGATGCCGTAAGGAAAAATGCCAGTATTAATATACAGGTTATTGATGGTGATAAAGAAGCTGAATACATTTATAACGGAGTAAAAGCTACAGGCATAATCAATGGCACATCATTGATTATGGATATAGGTGGTGGAAGCACTGAATTTATAATCTGCGACAATAATAAACTATTGTGGAAGAAAAGCTATAACATAGGTGCTGCCAGGTTAATGCAGGCTTATTTCCATTCTGATCCAATTAGTGAGCAAGATAAATCTGCTATAATTAATCATTTAAACAATGAACTAACCGATTTAAAAGAAGCTTGTATATTATTTAAGCCTAATCATCTAATAGGATCTGCAGGAGCTTTTGAGACCTTTGCCGGCATGCTTTTAAAAGAAGACATTGAAATAAAGAATATAAAATCCGCATCTATAGCATTTACCACTTACAATAGCCTATCTGAAAAGCTAATTGCATCTACACACGCAGAACGAGAAAACATGCCTGACCTGATAGAATTAAGGGTAGATATGATAGTTATTGCCGCGATTCTTACAAATCATATTCTATCAATGTCTGAGATTAAAGAGATTAGCCTGTCTACCTACGATTTAAAAATGGGTGTTCTATATTCCTTTGCAGATTAAAAAGCAACCAGGGCTTTATACAGTTTTTCTGTTGGCAAGCCCATTACATTTGTATAAGAACCAATAATCTTATCAACAGCTACCAGACCTATCCAATCCTGAATACCATAAGCACCTGCTTTATCAAAAGGATTAAAATTAGTGATATAAAATTCAATCTGCTCTGCGGTTAACGGATTAAAAAATACTTCAGTAACATCGTAAAAGGAATGTGTTTTACCGGCATGGACAATACTAACCCCTGTATAAACCTGATGATTTGTGCCTGAAAGTTTGCTTAGCATTTCTGTAGCGTGGGTAGCATCTTCAGGTTTACCTAATATTTCGTTATTATAGGCAACAATGGTATCAGCGGTAACTACAATGCTTTCATTACTAATATCAGCAAATGCTGCGGCCTTCTTTTCGGCAATATAAATTGCAATTTCTGCTGGTAATAAATCCTCCGGATAGCTTTCATCCACATCCTTTAAAACTACTTTAAAATCAAGATTCATAGATTTCATCAATTCCTGTCTTCTTGGAGATTTTGAGGCGAGTATTATCGGAAGTTTCTGCTTGTACATAAATAAAATTTGTCCAAAAATAATAAAAGCGGCCATACACCGCTTCTATTATTTTTAAATCTTTCTATAATTATTGACCTCCGCCGTTACCTTCTTGTCTTTTTTTCATAGCTTCTTTTCTTTCCTCTTTCCAGGTAGTATAAGCTTTTTTCTGATCATCATTTAATAAGGCACTAATTTTAGCATCACTTTCCTCATTAGATTTTACCATTGCGGCCCTCATTGCATCTCTATCTCCCGCAGCATCTTCACGTAATTTTTTCATTCCCTCGGCTTGCTCCAGATATATGGCAGAAACTTTGGTTTGCTGATCTGCTGTAAGGCTTAACTTTTTAGTAAGCATCTCAGTATTTCTTTTTGCTCTTTCTTCAGGTGTTCCGCCTCTGCGACCACCATTTCCCTGACCTTGTTGTGCTTGTGCAAATGTTACCACACTGAATAACAATCCGCAGATAATCAATAATTTTTTCATACTTTTTTACTTTTTAATGGTTACAAAGCTTTCAGCTTCGGTTTTGTAAAAAATTAGAGTATGAACCCAAGAATAGGTTTAATCTAAAAATCGTAACATAATTGTTGCAGATTATTACTTGCCTGAATCGGCTGCTGATGGGTTCTCATCGAACCATTTCTGCTGTACTTTAAGTACCTTTTCCACAATATCGCGAACTGCGGTTTTCCCCCCTGGGTATGGCGAAACATATTCTGAAATAGCTTTTATTTCAGGAACAGCATCTGAAGGGCATGTTGGAAGCCCTGCCAGTTGCATTACCTTAAGATCGGGAATATCATCTCCCATATACAACACTTCACTGGCAGTGAGATTGTATTTGGTTAGAAGAGAGCTAAATACTTCTACCTTATCTGAAACACCCAGAAATACTTCGGCAATGCCTAAACCTTCAAAACGTCTTTGCATTGCCAAACCCTTACCTCCAGAGATTATACAAATGAGATATCCCCGTTTTACGGCTAACTGTAAAGCATAACCATCCTTAATATTAAATGTACGCAGAAACTCTCCACTATCTGATGCTATAATATCACCATTGGTAAGTACACCATCCACATCAAAAATAAGGGTGGTAATCTCTTTAAGCTTCTGCAGAAACATATCTTATTAATCTTGATTATCTCTCCATTCGTAAACCCAGGCCGACTGAATTTGCTCCAAATGACCTTCGCTACTTTCTTCTCTGGTGCCTTTAAAATTAGGTAATTCCAATACCCATTCTATTAACTCAGTAAATCTGATGCGATATATTTTAGCTTCGTTAAAATCATCACCAAATTTCTCATACAACTCCTGGGCTATATCTTCATGGTCATTCCAGTATATTGGTAAAGCAAATTTATCTTGCATGTTTCTGTATAATTTATTGTTTTATTAATTAGTGACCTAAAAACTCTGATTGATCTGGAATAGTTACTTCTATATCCCCATCTATAACAACGCACTGACATCCTAATCGCGAAGTAATTCTAGGACGAACAGCCCTGTCAATAAAGTCCTCCTCTTTGTCAGAAATTTCCTGGATATTATCCATACCCTTTAATACGTAAACATGACAGGTACTGCAGCCACAAACTCCACCGCAATTGTGCTGTAATTCTATTCCGTGATCTAAACAAGCATCAAGAACCGATTCTCCACTTACAATGGGTAATTCAATGGCTTCTTTTCCTTGTTCTTCAAAATTTATCTTTAATTTAAAAATACTCATAATTCGATTCAAAAATAAGCACGAAAAACGGCATTTATAACTATAAATGTGTTTTTTTAATGCTTTTACTTAAAGTTTGATAGATTTCTTTTAATTCAGGCATATCACTCAGTAAATCCTGATGTTTAATCATAGTCTGTTCGTCATTCCGAACAGCAGGCCCTGTTTGTACATTTATAGGTAATTCACTCTGCACCTTCAAGGCCGTTTCCATAATCAATGGCTTAAGGATCTCAAAGTCTAGTCCAAAATGCTCCACTACTTTATCACTTAGTACATAAAGATGGTTCACAAAATTACAGGCAAAAACAGCTGCCAAATGTAATATTTTCCTTTTCTCACTGTTCACTTCATAAACAGGAGAAGAAAGTTTGTTTGCTACCTTTTTCAATAGTTCTAAAGAATGGGCATTGTTAGCCTCAATACATAATGGAACATCCACAAAATCAATTGATTTTGCTTTAGAAAAAGTTTGCAATGGATATAAAACGCCGTAATTTCTATGCGCGGATAATGTATCTATTGGGGTTGCTCCGGATGTGTGGACAACCAGGCCGTTTACATCTTTCAGGTTTTCCGTAATTGTTGGAATAGCATCGTCTTTTACTGCAATGATATATAGATCAGCAGAACGGTCAATTTCATCCAGATTTGAAGTAGCTGCAGCATTGATAGATTTAGCAAGCTCAGATGCGTTTGTTAAATCTCTGCTCCAAACCTGAATCAGATTTACACCTTTCGCTTTTAAAGCATTAGCCAAATGTGTCGCCACATTACCAGAACCAATACAAACTACTTTCATTAAACTGCTTTAACTTCTTTTTGTCTCCTGAAAATGGAAATTAAAAACCCTACAACCATTACAATGGTACCCACCCAATACAAGTTTATATAAGGGAATTCAATAGATTTAAATACAACCCAATCCTTAGCCTGCTGAGGTTTTTCGAAAACCTGTAATTCCATTTTTCCTTGATCAGGGATTACTTTTGTAAACCTAACTCTTAATCCCAGATCATCAATATTTCGGGCAAAATCAAATACATTATTACCTTTCACTAAAAAGATAGGCTCAGTTTTATATATTTTGCCATTTACATCAATCTCTATTGGCATACCTACAGCTAAATCTTTAGGGCCTATCACTAAATCTTTGGCCTGTGGTTTTGGATTTAAGGCTTTAACAGTAAGCACCCCACTACTTGTATGTAAGGTATCCCCAACGCTAACATTTACAATTCTTGGTGCTTTATAATTTTCTTCTTCACTATGACCTTCATGATCTCCATGCTCTTTATCCTCTTTCAAGGGAGCACTTGTAACATGAGTATAAATATCATAAGTTAGGTAATGTTTAGTATCAGGAGATGCAATAAGCCCCATTTTCTCGTTAGACTGTATGTGAGGGTTTACTTCAAAATCTTCTTTTACCTTACCGGTACTTTCGTCATAAACCTTGAAGTTCAATTTGTAGAAAGTGTTAGGGGCAATAGTAGTATCACTAATATAAGTAACTGTATACTTACCCATTTTTTTGGGCTCATTCTTGTAAAGAACAATATTCTCACCGGGCTTCTCAGCCTTTTCAAAATCCTTAACAGGAATAAAATTAGATGCATTTAAAGAGATTGGCTTATTGGTAGCTGCCGCTACCAAAGCACCTAATAGTAACAAGGCAAAACCAATATGTGCAACTGCTGCACCTACCAATTTCCGTTTGCCTCCAAAACCCTGACCTAAAATTTTCGCATTAGACATGATAGCGAAAACACAACTGAAGGTTAACAGGATATACATTAGGTTATGATATACATTTGTGATGTACACAAAACCTGAAGTAAGTACTGCAGAGAAAATTATAGTTGCTACAAGACTGCTATAAAATTTACGGATATCAGTTCTCTTATATTTCATGAACTGAGAAAATCCAGATATGATTGTTACCAATATAGCAAATGGTGCTTGCCATTGATTATAGTATTTAATAGCATCAACAGGAGGTGCAAAATTAGTTCCAAATGCGGCATTAAAAACAGGCACAGAGGTAGAGAAAATTACCTGAATACAAGCTACTGTAATTACAAGCGCACCAATAAACATCCAGAATTCTCTTGAATAAGTTTCTTCGTCTTTATTGGTAATTGGCAATTCTTTCCATCTTATAACCAATAAAATTACAGGCAAAGCCAAAAAGACTACATTATACAATATAAGGTGGCCAAACATACCCAGATCTGTAAATGAATGTACGGAGGTTTCGCCCAAAATACCGCTCCTTGTAAGGAATGAAGCATACAATACCAATACAAAGCTTAGAAAGATTAGCGCAATTGCAGTAAAAAAAGCATGTCCTGTATTTTTAAAGGCAATCATCACATGAACTCCTGCTATAAGCGTTAACCAAGGGATAATTGAAGCATTTTCTACAGGATCCCAAGCCCAGAAACCACCAAAATTCAGTGCTTCATATGCCCAGAAAGAACCCATAATAATACCTGTTCCCAAAATCATTACAGCAAATAATGCCCATGGCATTGCAGGTTTTACCCATTCTTTATATTTCTTTTGCCATAATCCGGCTATTCCGTAAGCAAATGGTACAACCATACTTGCAAAACCCAAAAATAAAGTGGGTGGATGTATAACCATCCAATAATTTTGAAGCAACGGGTTTAATCCACGACCATCAGCTATAAACTTTAAATAATTCTTAAAATTCTCAGGATCGGCAAATACAACCGGTGCCATCTCCTTAAGATTTACTGCATCTCTTAAAAGTATAAATGGAGAGCTACCTATTCTTTCGCCAAAAATTTCAACCCCCAATAACATTGAAGTTAAAAATGCCTGAGAAAAAGCAACCACTGTCATTACGCTGTTTTCCCACGACCTGGCTTTCCAGATTAAAATTACACCTAGTAATGATTGCCAGAATGCCCAAAGCCAAAAGCTTCCTTCTTGCCCTTCCCAAAATGCTGAAACAATATAATAAACAGGAAGTTCTTTTGATGAATGCGAATAAACGTAATAGTACTCGTTATAATGATTTAATATTAAAAAAAACAGTGTTGATCCTATACCTATTACACTAAGCCAGTTTATTAGAAATGAGATACGACCGATGCGTTTCCATGATTGATCTGAAAGATCCTTATTTTGAGTAGCAAAAAAATAAGAGATGGTTGATAATAAAGATGCAGCGAATGCTAAAACAATAAAGAATTGCCCGACTTTACCCGGAAGGAGGGTTTCTCCAATAAATTGTATATCCATTAAGATTAATTGTATTTTTCCACTTTACCGTCCTTCTTGACTTCTACAAGATCATTATTATATTTAGATGGACATTTCATTAGTATTTTAGAGGCATAGAAGGTATTATCTTTCATTTTCCCGATTAATACCAGTTTTTCGGAACGTTCAAAATCCTGAGGCTTTGTACCATTGTAAACAACTTTATTAACACTGCCATTTTGATCTTTCATGTAAAAAGCGAAGTGATTGGCGTCCTTCTGTGCATCGTAGTAGGTACCCTTTCCCTTTTCCCAATAACCCATTACGTGAAATTCTTTAGAATCTTTTGCAGCCTCAGTAAATGTAGAATAGCTATTTGTATCAGCGTTTAGACTAACTAAAAAACCTACACATATCGCTATAGTAATTAAACCAACAATTGCACTTTTTCTCATGGTCGTAATAAAAATAAATTGAACCCTACAAAGATAAAAAATATAAGTACCTAAAGGCCTTTACCAACATCCAATTCAGTTTGATGACCGTTTATTGATAGTTCTCTGACAAAAAGATAAATTTTTAGTCTTTATACTCAGATTTTATAAGATAAGGCATAGTTTTTCTGAGCTTTAGCACTTTTGGACGAGAGACATTTCTGATGTATGGATCCCAGCTACGCCTCCTGTAATAATCCTGATGTTCGGTTTCAGCTGGATAAATTATCTTAAATGGAACCACCTCGGTTACCACCGGCCTGTTGTAACCATTTATAGAGTCAATTCTACTAATCCATTTTTGTATTGTTACTTTCTCTGAAGGCGAACGATAGAAAGCAATTGAACGATAATCAGAACCCAGATCAGGTCCTTGTCCATCCTCCTGGGTAGGGTCGTGTGCATTGAAAAATGCTTCAGTTAGTTTTTCAAAGCTAATTACTTTGGGGTCATAATAAACCTGAACTGCTTCCGCATATCCGGTAGCCTTAGATAATACCTCGTTATAATCCGGATTTGCTTTGGTGCCACCCGAATAACCGCTTATTACCTTACTCACTCCTTTTAATTCCAGCATACACTCCTGCATTGCCCAAAAACAACCACCAGCATATGTTGCTACAGCCTCTCCATTTTTTGCTGCTGTTATTACGGCAAATCCATCTTTAGTTTCCAGTTTTTGCGCCTCATTGCAAGCACAAAAAAAAGTAGGCAGCATTATCAGAAATATTATTTTAGTTCTCATGATCAGGCTTTATACAATATACGTGATAACTGCATTTTGATTTCAGCACCTGATTTAATTAGCAAAAAAATGACAAAAAAAATCCGCATCCCTTGTTGGTGATGCGGATTAAAATAACTTTAAATAAGCCTATGGCCAAATACCAAGGTTCATGTAAGAAACTGCGATCTTGTCAATTGACCCAACAAAAGCAGCCATTCTTAATGTCTGAACACCAGGTTTAGTTATTAAATTTTCTCTAATCTCATGGTATGAGTGAATCATTGTATCTTCCAATCCAGAATTTACAAGTTCCATTTCAGATGCTCCCTTAACAATCATTAAACGATTCTCGGCAGGAATCTTTTTACCTGTAAGGCTCTCTAATGTATTAATTAGATTGGCATTAGAGTTCTCTGCATAACGATTCTCCATACGTCCAAATGCAACATGCGAAAGATTTTTTAACCATTCGAAATAGGATACAGTAACCCCACCTGCATTGCAATACATATCTGGAATAATCATTCCGCCCATTTCGGTAAATATTTCTTCGGCTTCAGGAGTAGTTGGTCCATTTGCACCTTCGGCAATAATTTTTGCCTTTATGTTGCGAATGTTATTTACGGTAAGCTGATTCTCTAATGCAGCCGGAACCAGAATATCACATGGTTGCTCTAATCCTTCCATGGAATTTTTAAAATCAGTAGCACCAGGAAAACCTAATATTGATCCTGTATTTTTACGATGAGCAAAAACCTCGTCAATGTTTAACCCGTTTTCATTATATATTGCGCCTTCATATTCGCAAAGACCAACTATTGTTGCTCCAAACTCCGACAGGAATTTGGCTGAATGATAACCCACGTTTCCTAAACCCTGTACAATAACACGCTTATCACCCAAGCCAGCCTTAAATCCAAGTTTTTGCATATCCTCTGCCACATTTACGCACTCTTTAACTGCATAAGCAACCCCACGCCCGGTAGCTTCCTTACGACCACGGATACCATGCAAAGCAATTGGTTTTCCTGTAACGCACCCTAATGCATCCAATTGACCAGGGTTCATAGTCATGTAAGTATCAGCTATCCAGCTCATTTCACGCTCACCTGATCCATAATCAGGAGCAGGGACATCAATGCCCGGACCAATAAAATTCTTCTTAATCAACTCGGTTGTGTAGCGTCGCGTTATCGTTTCCAGCTCGGCCACAGAATAGTTTTTAGGATTAATACAAATACCTCCTTTTGCCCCACCGAAAGGAACATTTACAATAGCGCACTTGTAAGTCATTAGGGCAGCTAAAGCCATTACCTCATCTTCATTTACCATCTCGCTGTAACGGATACCGCCTTTTGTTGGGCTCATGTGATGAGAGTGTTCTACACGCCATGCATCAATAACTTCGAATCCATTTCCTCTTCTGATTGGGAACTGGAAACGATACACACTGTTACAGGCTTTAATTTGATTTAATAGTCCCTCGGGATGGGAAGTGAACTGCGCTGCACTGTCAAAATTTTTACACACGTCGGCAAAAAATTTTGTCTCATTTGCTGAATTAGCCATTATTTGTTTTTTATGAATTTTGAATAAGTTCTCAGTTATGAGTACAAAATTGCACTAAAAAAAACGATTAATACAAATGCAGAATCACTTAGTGTACGCCGCACACTACCCCTAAAAAGGCATAAAAGCGACGATTAAACGATTTAAAATTAGTTTTTATCTGAAGATTTCTTTTCTATTTTTTTTAATCTTTTATCAAGAGAGAATAGATAAATTAACAAACCCAGGAGAATTATAACGATGCAGATCACAACTACATAAATCTTTCCGTTGCTACGCAAAGCATCAGCCATCTCCACATCGTTGGATTGAGCAAATAGTTGGACTGAACTTAATAATAGCATTAAAGCAAATATGATCTTCTTCATCTTATGAATTTTGTTTATTTTCTATTGTACGGATTCTGAATCTAATAGTATAAATCCAATATCCTATTATTGACCAGCCAATAAAAGCAGGATATAAAACAGCGCGCATGCGGCTATCTAAATCATAGCTATTAAAGCCGGGGTTTCCGCCATTTCCCGGATGCAGCGAGTCGGACAAGCGAGGCAGCACCATGATCAGTACCACCATCATCGGAAAGGCAAAAATATTGTAAATTGCTGATATTTTTGCTCTTTTCTGTTGTTCGTCTATAGAATTTCTAAGTACCAGATAGGCAAAATATAAAAGTATAGCCACGGCCGTAAAGTTTTGCTTTACATCAAAACTCCAGAATTGGCCCCAGGTAAATTTAGCCCAAACCGCTCCCGTAACTAAGCCCAGAATACTGAAAATGATTCCCACGTTTACACTCTCTATTGCTCTGAGGTCGTCAGATTCTTTTCCGTGTAACAAATATTTAATACTGTAGAATACAGAAATTGAAAATAGCGTCAGCATAGCAAACCACATGGGTACATGAAAATACAGGTTACGTATGGTCTCGTTTAATATGGCTAAATGGGGTACTCCCAATAGTAATCCTGCTATGGCAGTATATAAAACTAATACCGACCCTAAAATTTTCCACCAGATTTTGTTCATTATAAAGGCTTAATTATAGCAAAGATAATAACTGAGCGGTGTATTTTCATGATAAAGATGCAATTGCTGGCTACATAGAAAAGGTGCCTGAAAATTCAGACACCTTTTAAACAATTGTAAATTGTACTTTTATTAATTATCTGTGTGTTACTCCCGGAATTTTAACTGTTACCTCATATGTACCTGGAATAAACGCTCTGAAAGAGAAACGTGCATTACAAGAGTATTGATCATCAGGTAAAGTAGGATCATCAAAATGAACATATTGTGTTGGAATGCGGTAATAATAATTAAATCCGTTACCTAATGAGGACAATGGAAAAGGAACTGTACCATAAATAAACTCCATTCTATCTGCAAAATTCGTTACACTTAAACTATACAGATCCATTGTTTGCAGGAACCCAACAGCAGTTCCTGAAAGTGGTCTACGACCAATTTCTCCTGCTGCGGCATTAAATGGAACACCATTTTTGTCTACCATTCGTACTATAACCTTATCTGGTGCGTCTGCTAATTTCACTACGCTAATTAATGTCGGTGAAAGTGTTTTAGTAATATTTTCTGCACCAACTTTAAATGCAACCTGGCTTCCTGCAGCTGGGATTTCAAATGGAGCAGCCGCATTAAGGTCGAACTTCCCAATCTTTGAAAATGTTTTGGTACCAGCAGAGTTGGAAACCTCCAGGTCAAACTCATATTTTCCTGCCGGCAGATTCAAAGTAGCAATATTTGCTTCAAGCTGCCCACTAGCGGGATTAATTGATATTGGGTTTACTAGTGAATCTTTACGTTTTGCATTGATCTTCTCTAAAGTATTGTCGATTTTTGGATCATACAATCCTGTCCAAACCTTTATAGGATATTGTTTATTAAAAAGATCATCTACATTTTTACCGGTAGCACGATCATACACATGCAACAACTTCACTTTTATTGGCATTGCTGAACCATCAAGAGTTAATGCACTACTTACTTTAACAATTCCCTGTGGAACCAGAATAGGCGTTTCTTCGTATCTTATATTTGGACTCAAAAAGCCATCCGGAACTTTCTTACACGCTACATTGATCACGCATATTGCAAATACCAACAGCAGCATTTTTACGATTAAATTCTTCATCTTAATATTTTTTAATGTGACTATACCGTTTATTTTGCAAAAAACAACCTATGTGAATTCACCAAAACGTGAACTAAGCCTGTTGTTGATTCTACTCCCGATGTTTGAACCAGTGTACGGGCACCAACATCATTAGGAATCTCTGAGGCCACAAAAGGCTCATCAAGAGGTTTGTACAAAAAGTTAAAATACATTACCCTTGGCAATACCGTGCTATTGGAGTTATATCCAAGTTTAGGATCATCCGTAGACTCGTATGAAACTACCGCTTTTGAAGGTGTCTTTTGTGTATCGAACATCTTACCATTCTCGGTCAGGTCATTATAGCTCACTCGTTTTGGTAGCATATAAACATTAATAGAATCCGCAAAACGTGGAAGTTCATACTTAATAATCGAATCAACAGTCCATTTTCTGAAAGGATCTTTCTTTTGTTCTAAAGCGCTTCTGAAATCACAATATGATCTTATTGAATAATCAGTTGGCGCAAAAAAGGTCATTCCTTGCTGATTGATCTTGTCCTTAATACCAGCTTTATCTACAAGTAATAACAGCGTATCAAAAAGTCCTCTATTGTTACTCTTCAAAAAATCATAGGTCGTCATATTTACCTTAGCATTATGTAAGGTACCACCTACAAAATAATCGTCCTTTTTACAGGCAGAAAAAAACAGGCCTGCGGCTACCAGAACAAATAGCGTATTATATATTTTTTTCATCTTAGTTTTCTTAATATTCATCACTCTATTAATTGTTATTCCACCATTCATTCTGGGTAAGCAACTCATCCTGTTTTAGTAAAGTTCTCATATCCAACGGCCAGAAATAACCTTTTTTAGCAATACGATCAGTAGTATAATCACTAAACAATCTAGGCAATTGCTCCATTCTGATTAAATCAAACTGGGTACATCCTTCCCCTATCAATTCGCGACGTCTTTCATCTGCTATTTCATCAAATAATTCAGTACCTGTCTCCTCATAATCTGCTAATCCGGCACGCTCTCTTATTTTATTCAAATCCAATAGTGCATCTCCAGGTTTACCGTTTTTAAATCTAGCTTCAGCACGCAGTAAATAAATGTCAGCCAAGCGCAATAGTACCAGGTTGTTGCTGATTACATAAGTATTAGAATTATTAGGATCAAAATAGTTTACATTAGTATATTTTGTCAACATCTTAACATTTCCACCACCAGCTGCTGTTTCCATCATAATTTCTTTTCTTTGCTCAGGCTCACTGAATATTTCGTTTATCAAATCGGCATTAATTGGCCAGGTTGAGTTTATACCACTTCTACCTTTGATATATGGAGCGGTAAGAAACCTGCCAAAGAAAGTAGAGGTAGCCTCATTGCTTATCGCATCGTACTTCATGTTGAGCTCCATAATACTCTCTTGCGAGTTGCCTTCCCATATTTTTTTATAATCTTCTATAGGTTCCAAAGCCAGGGGGCTATTTTGAATTACACTATCACAATATTTCTCAGCATTTGGATAATCTTTTTTCCACGCATAAACATGAGCAAGTAATGCTAATGCCGACATCTTATTTGCATGGGTTTTATTCGCTGAATTGTCCAATAATG
Organism: Pedobacter ginsengisoli; assembly: GCF_002736205.1. Classification (NCBI taxonomy): domain Bacteria; kingdom Pseudomonadati; phylum Bacteroidota; class Sphingobacteriia; order Sphingobacteriales; family Sphingobacteriaceae; genus Pedobacter; species Pedobacter ginsengisoli. The sequence goes on from NZ_CP024091.1 coordinate 3,038,788, forward strand.
CTGAAGCTGACTGCAAATCACTCAGGCAGAATGCAAGGGTTTCACTTTCTGGAGTTCTTGCAGCAGGAGGAATATTCTGAGGATCTTTAAATGTGGTTTTAGTTAAAATCACATCACCCCATACTCTTTGCATATAGAAATACACATATGCTCTTAAAAACCTGGCTTCACCAATCAAACGGTTTTTCTGCTCTGCCCCTCCTTCAAATTTGCTATCAGGAATTGCAGGCGTTTTGTCGATAATCTGGTGACATTGAGTAATAATACCATAAAATCGGCTCCAGTTTTTTACAGATCCTTCCAGATATGGGGCATAATTAAAGTTGAAATGTCCAGATTCAATAAATGTGTTATAATTCCAGAAATCACCCCCAAGTGAAAAATTATTTGCTGCAATATCACCAAATATAAAATAACTGTTATCCGCCCTAAAAGCATCTCGTAACATGCTATAAGAACCAGATAGTGCTTTATCAATATTTGCACCATTTACCCAAAATACTTCATCATAAGTAGCATTTTCCGGAGCAAGGTTTATTTGTTTTTTACAAGACAGAAGTGTGCTCGCCATTAAAGCAAATACACCGATAATCCATGTCTGTTTTATATATTTTTTCATCACTATTCTAATTAAATGGTTCAGTTAAAAGGTTACTTCTAATCCCAGGGTCACTTTCTTAGGCAACGGATACGATCCTCCTGAATATTCACCCTGAGGAGTAACCAATTCAGCATCAGGAACACTGGAAGACTGGAAAGTCATAATGTTATCCATAATTCCGTAAACACGAACACCTTTCATACCTAATCGGCCAACCAGTTTTGGATCCAACTGATAACCAACTGTAATGGTTTTAATCTTAAAATAATCACCCTTCTCATTCCATAAAGTACTAAATGGCAAGAATTGGTAGAAATTTGCAGAATATGGGCTTAGTGAAGGAAAAGCTGCATTATAGTTAGGGTCAAGCGCTTTAGTTGGCGTCCAGTAATCTACCCTGCTTAAATCCGGTAAACGACTGTTTGCAAAATTTTCGATGCCCCCAAAATTAAATACGTTAGCATACTGATTAGACTTAAAGGTATTGATGATATCACGTTTAAATGTGAAAATCCCCAATACGCCCAATGAGAATCTTTTCCAGGTAAATTCGTTATAAATACCTCCTGTGAAGCGAGGGTTAGGATCTCCGGTAGGAACTAAATCTCCATCTTGTGCACCTTTATCTTCATCACTCCAAACGTCATAATCACCATTAACATCTTTCCAATTAGGATAACCAGGCAGCCCCACATAATTACCTTTGAAATAAGTAAGCGCCTTACCTGTAATAGGATTAACAGGGATGTCCGTCAATCTGTTGTAAACACCCTGATAAAGCATTTGCGACCAACCATAAATCGGCGAACCAACAGTAAATAGTAAGTTTTGGTTATAATCTCTTGAACTCATAGAAAAACTTCTGTTTCCATAAGGCAATGAGGCAATTCTATTCTTATTGTAGCTCAAGTTTAAGTTAGTTGTCCATTGTAACGGGCTTTCTTTACCCAAATTTCTGCTTTGAATAGACAAATCCATACCCTCGTTCAGAATTTTCATCGGCACATTGTAAGACAATCGGGTATAGCCGGTATAGAAAGGAAAATCAAATTCAAAGATTGGGTTCTTGGTTGCTTTTCTATAAAAGTCTACTGTAAAATTCAAACGGTTATCAAACAAATAAATATCTGCACCAATGTTGCCCTGACTTGACTTGTTCCAGGTTAAATTTGGAAGCGTAAGTGGTTTGGTAAATGAAGGCATAGCAACCGATGAACCATCGTAAGTAGTTTGTGGTGTACTCCAAACATTGAAGGGTGCATAAAAATCGTTAGGTTGTGTACCTGACAAACCATAACTGGCTCTTAATTTCAGCATAGAAAGCCATTTAGTATCTTTCAAAAACGATTCATCAGATGCAATCCATCCTACAGATACTGCAGGGAAATCTCCCCATTTGCTATCCTTACCAAATCGTGATGAGGCATCAGTACGGTAAGAAGCACTCACTAGGTATCTGCTCAAATAATCATAAGAAAGCTGGCCAGTGAAGGAAAGCATTGCCGATTTTTTAAGATCAGATGATCCAAAAAGATCTCTTTGAGGTGAACCTTGTACAACATGAATGTCATCCGTAGGAATGTTAGATCCATAAGCATAGGTTTGTTTAAAATTTGTAAAATCATATGACTGGATACCAACCACACTTAGGTTATGTTTTCCTTCTGCAAATGATTTGTTATAAGAGAGTACGTTTGCTAAATAAAAAGAGTTATTAATTCTATGGTCACTTTCAGCAAAAGAAACGCCATTTGCATCTAATTCTTTTGGTTGAAAACGATCTCTGTTATCCAATAAAGCACTTACTGAACCTTGCAATGAATACCTGAAGCCTTTAAATACATCGATATCTGTCTGCGAATAAACGCTAATCTGATCCGTTTGGTTGTCATCTCTCAATTTATCATACTGACCATAGTAGAAATCATAATCTGCATCGGCCAGTTTCACAAATGACGCCGGCATCGAACTGGCGCTGATTGGTACAATTTGACCAATTCCCCTTCCAAGTCCTCTTTTCCTATTCATTCTAGAGGCTGAAATCACTAAATTCGAACTTGCTTTTGGTGCTAACTTAAAATCAAAATTACCACGCATAGAGTAACGGTTAAAACCAGTATTTCGAACTATTCCATCTTCATCATAATAATTAAGCGACAATCTGTAGTTCATAATATCAGTACCTGCAGAAATGTTCACATCATAGTTACTAACCCTGCCCGACTTATAGAACAAATCCTGCCAGTCAGTAGCATTGTTATAGCTTGGGTTTAAACTATCAGTAAGCATTAGCGGAATGTTGGCCAATTGATTATAGGTTCCATACTCACTCAATAAACCCATTTTTTGACGACGCTCCTCAGCTCCGGCAACAGTACGCTGTAATTCAGGACGTTGAGTCACCCCTGTATAATATGATAAGCGAATTACCGGGCTACCAGTTAATCCCTTTTTGGTTTTAATAACAATAACACCATTCGCTCCGCGCGAACCCCAAACGGCAGTAGCAGCAGCATCCTTCTGAACTACAATACTCTCAATATCGTTAACGTTAATACCTGCAATAGCATTACTACCTGTAGCATTAGATCCTGCCAAATCTGTAATAGAGATCGGAATACCATCAATAATATATAATGGAGAACTTAGCGTATTTGCCAAGTCGATTTCAGAGTTCAGATCGGTTGATATGGTTGTATTCCCCCTAACTGTAAACGTGTTTCTTGCACCAGGTTCACCAGTAAAATTCTGAATGTTTACACCGGCAACCCTACCTTGCAATAAAGACTCGAAACTAGGCGCAGGTAAATTTTCAATCTGCTTTCCGGTAATCATCTGTACGGCACTTGTTGTTTTCCGCATAGATTGTTTTTGGTAACCGATGATAACCGCATCTTTCAACATGGTCTCATTAGGTTTCATTTTAATGGTGAAGTTTTTTTCTGATCCAACTTTTACAGTCTGACTATTGTATCCAATAAATGAAATCACAATAGATGATTCTGTACCTGCAACATTTAACTTAAATTCCCCTTTATTATTGGTTTGTACTGCATTTCCTGTTACCCCAAGCTCTCTTACAGAGGCACCTGTTAAAGGCTGTCCTGTTTCATCTAAAACCTGACCGGTAATACCAATAGCCTTAAGAATCTCACTTACTACAGTCCGTTGCTTTTCGCTAACGATAATAGTTTTGGTATCTAATGAATATTCAAATGGCTGATTAACAAAACAAAGTTTTAATGCCTCATCTAATGGCACATTATTTACTTTAATGGTTATTGGTTTAGCATTCTTAATGTCTGTTGATATAAATACCAAATCATAATTAGTCTGTTTGGTTATGGATTTTAAAACTTTTTCCAGCGACACATTATTCTCAGATAAGGTAACTTTCTTTTGGGCATATCCCGAAGCTGCCGCCTGTAAAAAGGAGAACATCATTAAAATTGCCGTAAGTTTTATGGTCAATAGAAGTTTCTTTTTCGTACAGGCTATGCCATACGAATTAAAATGATAGAATTTCATACATTTGATAAGTTTTGGTTTAGCGAAAATGAGATCAGTGTCCAAGCCGTTTCATTTTCATGTTTAGTTTAATTATTGTTAATCACAATATATTTAGAACCTAATCCAGACTATGCAAACCGGTGACGCTCTACTGCTCTCCGGTTTTTTAGTTAGATTGTGCTAAGTAGAAGTTATGGCATAGCTACAATCCTCCTTTCTTCGACCTTAAATTTTATCTTTTTTGTTAATTGCAAAACTCTCAGGACCTCCGATAAATTCTTTGACCTGGATATTGTACCGCCTATTTTTGTGCCCTCTAATCTTTTATCACAAATAACTTCAACATCATACCATCTTGCAATCTTGTTAAGAACAGCACTTACATCTTCGTCAGGGAACACGAAATAGCCATTCTTCCAGGCAATCGCCTCATCTACATCTGCTGGGCCTACCTCAAAACGATCCGCCACTAATTTAGCCTGCTCACCAGGCCTTAGTAAGTTTCCAACTTTATCATTAAGTAAACCAACTTTTACACTACCCTCTAACAGAGTTGTAATAGTTTCAAGCTGATCTTTATATCCGTTAACATTAAAATGCGTTCCATATACCTCAACCCGTTGTTTATTGCTAATTACTCTAAATGGTTTACTTGGATCCTTTGCAATTTCAAAATAAGCCTGGCCTGTTAATTCTACCTTACGCTCATTTTTACTAAACTTTGTTGGGTATCTTAGGCTCGAAGCCGCGTCCAGCCAAACCTCACTCCCGTCAGGTAATGTAATTTGATACTTACCTCCGTTGGGAGTTTCTATGGTATTATAAGTTACTTCTTCTGACTGCTTACTCTCAAAAGATGGATCAACTATGTAATGCAAATGCCCGCTAGCTGTTTTAACGATTTTAAACCCTGTTTGCTTAGATACTTCACCATTCCCAAGATCGGTTAGGTTAACCTTAGATCCATCTGCCAAAGTGAGCACTGCTTTATTTCCACCTGGAGTTATATCCTTTGCAACATTAAATTTATGTCCATACACATCATTTCTATTTTCCCTACCAAAAAAAAGATATAAGGTTGCTGATAGTGTAACTAATACCAATGCAGCTACAGAAATGTAAGACCAAAGAATAATCCTGCGCGGGCCATTACCTTTGCCAAGTTTTTTTAAAATTTCGTTGATATCAGATTCATATTCCGACTCAGATAGTATTTTAGGATTTTCCTCCTTATACTGAAGATACCAGGATTCTACCAAAGCTTTTTCCTCTTCGGTACACTTGCCCTCCGCATATCGCTTTAATAATTGTTTGATTTCTAAAGGTTGCATAGTTAAGTTTAGCGCTAATTAAAGTAAAGACAGCTATCCCTAACCCTGGGCCCAGATTAAAATGAAAAAAAATAAAAATTCGATTAGAAAGTAAAAAACATCAATGATCCCAGCTTTAATCTCAAGACCTTTAGTGCATTGTTTACCTGATTTTTGACTGTTTTCTCAGAAAGATCCAATTCTATGGCAATTTGTCTATGAGATAGATTGGCCTTTCGGCTCAATTCAAATACTTCTTTCATTTTGGAAGGTAAACTGGCAATTTCTTTTTCAATTAAAAATTCCAAATCTCTTTCTCTTACCCTATGATCAGTAATTGATTCGCATTTACCTGAAAATTCCTGAAGAGAGACAATGTACTTAGATTCAACCTGCTTATGAGAAATTACATTCAGTATCCTGTTTCGAACTGCACTATAGAGATAACCAGATAAAGTTGTACTAATAGAAATGTCTTCACACCTTGACCACAAAGTAACAAACAGCTCTTGCACCACATCTTTTGCCTCTTCACGGTCCTGCAGTTTGGAAAAAGCATGACGATATAAAACCGCAGTATAACGGCTGTAGATTTCGGCATAGGCCGAACTATCTCTTTGCCTCAATAAAGCAGTTAATTCTGAATCGGAAAATTGACTGTAACCTGACATTGATTATTATCCTCCTACACTAATGTAACAATAATTTTAGGTCGACTTAACACAATAAGCCTGCGCAAACGGTTGCACAGCATTATTTACCAGTAAACTTTTCGGAGTTTTTTATTCGATCAAAGAAAAAACAATAATAATTTATATAGAAAAAAGCCAGTAAATACGGCTTTCATTGGCTTACATGTCCTTATCAACATAAGCAATCGAATAAATCATTGCGCAAACGGTTGCGGAGCACATAATTAATCGATCTTTAGTCCCTCCATAGATAAGGAAAAAGCAGCAAAGTAACTGCTGCAACAAGGGCATTTATAATTAAAAGTAAGCCAATCTCGTCTAAACTCACACTTCTGTCTAAACCGTCAATAGCATTTTTTGTTAGCTTAATCAGTACAATCAGCACAGGTATAATAACAGGGAAGCTAAGTATTGCCATAAGCATCCCCCCATTACCTGCTTTAGATGCAATTGCCGAAATCATTGTAAAAATGGTCGAAAAGCTTAAACTCCCTAAAATTGTGGCTATAATATAAAGGCCAATATCCTGAGGAACATAATCAAACACCATCATGTAAAAAAACAATGCAATAAGGGTCAACAAAATCATCAAAAGCACATTATATATTGTTTTTGAAATGATCAGTGCCAACGGACTCGCAATGGTATAAATGTATAGCTGTTGCCCTTTGCTCTCATGCAAAAACCCTTTCGAAACTGCATTTATAGATGCAAAGAGCATAATAATCCAAAACAATGCATTCCAGGTAATTGGCGCAATACTAACAAAAGAAAGAAAGCAAACAAATACTGTTGATACTACATAAAGCAATACACCGTTAAGCGCATATTTCGACCGCCATTCCAGCAGCACTTCTTTCTTAATTAAATATTTTACCTGATGTAGTAATTGCATGTAGCGGCAAAGATAATTTTTAATCGGTTATTTTCGATTCAGATAGGTGTTTTGTAACCTAAATATGAATAATATTGTATTAATAAATGAATCCTGATCATGAACGAATATCTTGACATCATTTTAAGAAGCCTGGCAGTTTATGCCTTTATGATTGTAGCAATCCGCTTAAGTGGCAAAAAGGAGCTTTCACAGCTTAATACCACTGATGTAGTGCTGATTTTACTGATCAGCAATGCAGTTCAAAATGCTATGGTTGGCAACAACACAAGCCTATCAGGAGGTCTGGTTGCAGCGGCAGTATTATTCACGTTAAACTTTGCATTAAAAAAGCTCATGTTTAAAAGCAAAAAACTTAGAGATCTGATTTCTCAGCACCCTGAAATCCTTATACATAACGGCAAATTAAACTTTGACAAGCTCAGTGAGTTAGATATTACCAACGAGGAGCTTGAAGAAGCAATGAGGGAACATGGTGTAGAAAGATATAAAGATGTAAAACTGGCTATCCTTGAAGTTGATGGAAACATCAGTATTATTACCGGAGATGAACACCTAAAACAAACTCAGTTTAAAAGAAAAAGGAAACACAAATCGCTTGGCGATTTAAATTAACACCTACTTTACCTCAACAACATCATTTGCCAAAGCAACCTTTGGTTTCCTGACCGTAATTAATATAAATGTTCCGGCAGCAATAACGTACCAACCCCATTTCAATTTCACCATACCTGCACCTATGTTAATCAGTTTTTTGAAATGTAAAAAACTAAATGAATCATGCGCTTTAAAGTATATACCGGCTAAAGTAATCAGAACCAAAACAATTCCACCCCAACCAGCCAGCTTTATTAGTCCGGCCTTATTTGCAAACGCACCTATTAATCCAATTATTACCAATACATAAAATGCAATAGCTAACCGCTGATCAATATCAAAATAATTCCAGCTACCAATAATTGGAATACGCATAAGCGGACACATTCCGCCTACAGCCATAATAACTGATCCAATAATTCCCTGCAGTCTCATTTTACCTATCCTTGAGTATTGATTCCCATTTTATCAGCAAAGTGCGCGCAGTAATCACGTAAATCCTCTACGATAAGCGTCTCACCAGTAGCCCTTAAAAAGCTATCGCCCATGGTTTGCAAAGTTTCATAAAAAAACCGCTTCATTTCATCAACAGGCATATCTTTAGTCCAAAGATCAATACGCATTGAATTCTTATAATTGTGGTCCCACAATGCCAGCATCATAGATTTAACAGGAACTTGCTCCTGAGTTTTTGCATCTGTAGATTCCCAAAGAATATTATCAGGAACATTATTATCATCTAATTGAACAGTGATTTTGATTTCTGCTTGCTTCATTAACTTATACTGGTTTTTATTATAAATATTAAAATAATGATGAAAATAACTAACACGCCTTCTACTACCCATAATTTTTTAAGGTTTAAAATAAACCTTCTAAAAATCTGATCAGATACGAAAGCAACTATTGCAGCTAAAAAACTGAACCCTACCAAAATTCCCGTAACATCAACATGTTGCGGGGCATGCCCTTCTTCCTTTTTACTAACCAGCAAGAGTACAGCAACAACCAAACAAATGGCCGAAACAATATTGAGAGGTGTCAGTTTTACTTTCAATGCCTTTAACTATTTTTTGAATTTCTTTTTTTTCCAGGCCGGCTGCTTATTTGTTTTATTTCTTGCAGCTGCAGCAATTGCCGCTGCATGTTTCTTTTCATGGAATGCACCTTTAAAATCAGGGTCTTCTTTACGCTTTTGATCGTCAATTGCACGATTTATAGCCTGTCTTTCCTCGTATGGCGTTTCTTCCACAAAAACTTCGGCAGGCAAAGGTACAACAGGAATATCTTGTCTAATTAGTTTTTGTATTTTCTGAATGTAATATTTTTCTCCGGGTGTACAGAAAGTAAGTGCATCCCCTTTTGAATATGCCCTACCCGTACGGCCAATTCTATGCACATAATCTTCAATAATGATCGGAACATCAAAATTAATTACATGGCTAACTTCCGAAACATCAATACCACGCGATGCCACATCAGTTGCCACCAACACCCTAATATTGCCCTCTTTAAAACTATTTATAGAATTAATCCTTGTATTTTGTCCCTTATTGGCATGTATTACCCTAACAGCATCAGGCCCAAGCCTGCGCTCAATAAAACTAAAAATATTGTCGGCCACAGTTTTAGTTTTACAAAAAATGATCAGTCTCTTAAATTCCTCATCATTTTTCATCAAGTGCTGGAGCAGATTAATTTTAGTTTTAAAATTAGGCACTTCGTACAACGATTGTGTAACCGTTGCAGCAGGAGTAGCCTGTTCAGCAACCTCAATTAAAGTGGGGTGCTTTAAAAAATCGCCTGCAATCTTTTGAACAAGATTACTCATAGTAGCCGAGAACAAAAGATTTTGTCTTTTACGAGGCACCACCTCTAAAATTCTATGAATAGAGCCAATAAAACCCATATCCATCATTTTATCAGCCTCATCAAGCACTAAAAACTTTAGGTATTGCGTATTAATATGGCCTGCCAGATAAATATCCAGGAATCTTCCCGGTGTAGCTACAATAATATCAACACCTGCCTTAATCTGTTCAATTTGAGTTTTGGGGCCAAGTCCACCATAAACAACAACAGTACGCAGATCAGTATATTTAGAAAACACCTTTATATGCTCAGTAATTTGCATGGCAAGCTCCCTTGTTGGCGCAAGGATCAAAGCACGGGCAGAATCACCCTGTGCATATTTCAGTTGCATTAAAATAGGCAAAACATAGGCCGCAGTTTTACCCGTTCCGGTTTCGGCAATCCCAAAAATATCCTGACCAGATAATACCGGAGCTATTGCTTTTTCCTGTATAGGGGTTGCAACAGTAAAGCCAGCATCAGCTACAGCATTTAAAATCTGTCGATTTAAGTTAAACTCTTCGAATTTCTTGCCCATTCGGCAAAAGTAGTCAAAATTTATTTACCCACCTGTCACCAGACTCCCTGTCAGTAATTATCCGGATAAGTTTAGAATCACGGATAGTAAAGTAAAACCTGGAAAATTACATTATGAAAAGAATATTTTTTTTAAGTTTGACACTATGAATACCATACTCATAAAAGCTGCTTCAATTGTAAATGAAGGCCAAATAGTAGTCGCTGATGTACTCATCAAGGACGGGTTTATTGAAAAAATTGCGCCAAAAATCGATGGGCCTGCAGATCAGGAAATCAATGCCGAAGGATTACACCTTTTTCCGGGGATGATTGACGATCAGGTACATTTCAGGGAGCCCGGACTTACTGATAAGGCCGACATTTTTTCTGAAAGCATGGCGGCAGTAGCAGGTGGTATTACCTCTTTTATGGAAATGCCCAACACCATTCCAAATACATTAACACAAGAATTGCTTGCGGATAAGTATCAGATTGCAGCTGAAATGTCTCTTGCCAACTACTCTTTCTTTATGGGTGCCTCAAACACCAATATTGAAGAAGTACTAAAAACAGATCCAAGAAATGTTTGTGGCATTAAGGTTTTTATGGGCTCATCAACAGGTAACATGCTGGTTGATAATGAAAAAGTTCTCGACAATATCTTCAGAGAAGCACCAATGCTTGTGGCAACCCATTGCGAAGATGAGCAAACCATAAGAGCCAATATGGCGCTGTACAAAGAAAAATATGGCGAAAACATCACCATTGATATGCATCCCCTTATCAGAAGTGCAGAGGCTTGCTATATTTCTTCTTCAATGGCAATAGATCTTGCTAAAAAGCACGGTACACGCTTGCATATTTTACACATATCAACCGGCAAAGAAGTAGCACTATTCGACAACATTACCCCTTTAAAAGATAAAAAAATCACTGCCGAGGCTTGTATTCATCACCTTTGGTTTGACGACAGAGACTATGCCACCAAAGGAAACTGGATAAAATGGAACCCAGCAGTAAAAACAGCTGAAGATAAAGATGCCATTTTAAAAGGCGTGCTCGATAACCATTTAGATATCATTGCAACAGATCACGCCCCGCACACCATAGCCGAAAAAGAACAGTCTTACTTAAAAGCTCCTTCGGGCGGGCCATTAGTGCAACATGCCCTGCCTGCTTTATTTGAAATGTATCATCAAAAAAAGATCACTCTAGAGAAAATTGCCGAAAAAACTGCGCATAATGTAGCCATCTGTTTCAATATCGACAGAAGAGGCTTTATCAGAGAAGGTTATTGGGCAGATCTGGTATTGGTAAACCTGAATGATCCGTTTAAAGTGACCCGTCAAAATGTACTTTACAAATGCGGATGGTCTCCTTTTGAAGGTCAAACCTTTCAGGCCGAAGTAACGCATACCTTTGTTTCAGGTAATCTTGCCTATCAGAAAGGACGATTTACTACCAGAGAAAACGGAAAAAGATTAGCCTTTAACAGGTAATGAATGTAGCTTATAAGCCAGAAGTACGGAAATTTACTATCCTGATATCCCTTTCTGCTATTGTGTTTTTCGGCGGCTTTTTCAGCAGGTTTATCGAAAACATTTATTCAGACGGGCTTTATCAGATAAGCTCCGTTATTCAGCGATTTATAAGCTCATTAGTTCCTTTCGCCCTTGGCGATTTTCTTTACCTCATACTTATTCTGTATGTAATCAGAAGCTTATTTCTATTTTATAAAAAAGTAGCTCACAAGTCACTTAAAAAAGCTGATTGGTTAAAAGCCCCATTGCACATAGTAAACTTTACACTTATACTTTATCTGGTCTTTAAAATCCTTTGGGGTTTAAACTATTCACGCCCCTCTGTTTCAAAACAATTGGGTATTAGTAATGAAAAATACAGCACCCCCGAACTTGTCTCGCTTGGCAGGTTTTTCATCAATAAGCTTAATCACCTCCAAAAGGTAAACAAAACAAGATATAACATCAATGAACTAGAAGCCAGGGCCAAAACAGCTTACAATAAAATGGAACTAAAAAACTCCATTTTTAAGTACCGTAGCCCTGCCGTAAAATCAGTATTAAACAGTTGGATTGTTACTAAAATCGGTATAGAAGGATACTACAATCCGCTCTCGGGCGAAGCCAATGTAAATATGAGATTGCCAGCCATCGCCCTGCCATTTGTTACCTGTCACGAAATAGCCCATCAACTGGGCATTGGTCGCGAAGACGAAGCAAACCTTATCGGCTATCTTGTAGCTGCCAACAGTAACGACCCTAATTTTCAGTATTCAGCACATTATGCAATGTTAAAAAGTATACTTTTTGAAATCCGAATCAAATCTCAGGAAGACTACGATGCACTGTATGCAACTATCAATGCCGGTACCATACAAGACTTTAAAAACGACAGAGATTTTTGGCGTAAGTATAACAGCGAGATGTTTGGATATATGGATGTTGCTTTCGACAGGTTTTTAAAACTAAACAATCAGAATAAAGGAACAGACAGCTATCAGGACATAGTACTTTGGCTTTATAATATCCATAAAAAAGAGCTCAAGCCTTAAAAAATCAGCTATTCAGTTAAAATAGTTCTTTATAGCTTAATCCTGTTACTTTATTTTAAACCTCCCAAAGAACAGGTTAGTTCCACATCATCTGAAAAACATTACAACCTTAAAACAATAAAAACCGTAAACATTCCTAAATTTGCCAAACTATGGCAAAAATATCCATCAACCTGGCAACAGGCTCCTTCCAGCAGGAAGAAATCATCGTCGGTATCGACTTAGGAACAACAAATAGTCTTGTAGCCTTTATCGATCCTGATAAAAACCCTAAGGTAATAAATGATACAGGTAAAGGTTTATTAGTTCCTTCTGTTGTACATTTCAATACGCAAGGCGATGCTGTGGTTGGAAACGAAGCCAAAGAATTTTTAATTACAGACCCTTCAAACACCATCTTCTCTGTTAAACGCCTGCTTGGCAGGTCGTACAAAGATGTAGCCAGTCATCAGGACACCTTCTCTTATAAAATAATTGACGATGAAAATGATGCTCTGGTAAAAATTAAAGCAGGCAATAAATTCTATACACCAATTGAATTGTCAGCCGAAATATTAAAAGAGCTTAAAGCAAGAGCAGAACATGCACTTAAAACCCCTGTAAACAGAGCTGTAATAACCGTTCCTGCTTATTTCAATGATAGCCAGCGACAAGCAACCCGCGATGCAGGTAAACTTGCTGGCCTGGATGTTTTAAGGATAGTAAACGAACCTACAGCGGCTAGTTTAGCCTATGGATTAGGCCTCGATCCTACTCAACAAAAAACCATAGCTGTTTATGACCTGGGTGGAGGTACTTTTGATGTATCTGTACTTTCAATTCAAAACGGAATATTCGAAGTACTATCAACCAATGGCAATACCTTTTTAGGTGGCGATGATTTTGACCGTGCCATTGTTCATTATTGGATAGAAAAGAACAAATTAAACAAAGAAGACCTTGCTGCAGATTCTGGCCTAATGCAAGCCTTAAGATTAAAAGCCGAAGAGGCCAAAAAAGCATTAACCACACAAAATCTGTTTAATGAAAAGTTAGGCGAAATCTGGTGCTCTATAGATAAACAAACCTTTGAACAACTTATTGCCCCTAAAGTTGCAGAAACCATAAACTCATGCAAACAAGCCTTAAGTGATGCAAAACTAACCATTGAAAACATTGATGAGGTAGTTTTAGTAGGAGGCTCTACACGCACCCCATATGTTAAAAAACAAGTAGCCGAGTTCTTTGGCCGTACACCCCACGATCAGATTAACCCTGATGAGGTAGTTGCCTTAGGAGCTGCAATACAAGCTGATATCCTTGCCGGAAACCGGTCCGACATCCTTTTATTGGATGTTACCCCTCTATCCCTTGGAATAGAAACTATGGGCGGCTTAATGGACGTAATTATCCCAAGAAACGCAAAGGTCCCAACAAAAGCGGGCCGACAATACACTACCTCGGTTGATGGTCAGGTAAACATGAAAATCTCTGTATTCCAGGGAGAACGTGACCTTGTTCAGGAAAACAGAAAATTAGCTGAGTTTGACCTAAAGGGAATCCCTTCAATGCCGGCCGGCTTACCTAAAGTAGATATTAATTTCCTTTTAAATGCCGATGGTATTTTAACCGTACAAGCTATCGAATTACGCTCTGGAGTAAAACAGCAAATAGACATAACCCCAAGCTATGGCCTTACAGATGAAACTGTAGAAAAGATGCTGATCGACAGCATTACCCATGCAAAAAGCGATGTAGAGCAAAGGATGCTAATTGAAGCAAGAAGTGAAGGTGAGCAATTGGTTTACACTGCTGAACGTTTTATTGAAAAACACGGCACCTTCCTTACTGCAGACGAAATTAAAAATACAAACATCCATATCCAGGCTCTTAAAGAAGCGCTGGCTAAAGCAGAGAAAGATGAAATTCTTAAAAAAGCAGACGAGTTAAATGAATATACACGTCCATTTGCTGAACGTGTTATGGATGTAGCTGTTTCATCTGCTATGAAAGGGAAAAGCATCGATAAATAACCACCCTAAGGGTTTCTTTATATAGTTTTACGGGAATGAAATGTACTTTTATTTCCGTAACGCGCTTATTGCAATAGTTATCCTTTTTAGCTCCTGGGGCTTTTTCGCCCATATAAAGATTAACCGCATGGCAGTTTTCACTCTTCCGGCAGGCATCAATAGATTCTATAAAGCAAACATAAAATATATTTCCGACCATGCTGTTGACCCAGACAAGCGCCGCTATGCTGATACTACAGAAGCACCTCGGCACTACCTTGATGTTGAATTGTATGAGCCACATAGACAGTATCCCGCGCAAATGGGATGATGCTGTTCAAAAATACGGTCGCGATCGACTCGCAAAGAACAGCATCCTTCCATGGCAAATTCAAAGAAGCTATTATAAACTTGTAAATGCTTTTAAAGCCAAAGATTCTCTAAAAATTCTAATCTATTCTGCATACCTGGGGCACTATATTGCCGACGCACATGTACCATTACATACCACCCAAAATCATAACGGGCAGCTTACCAATCAGGTAGGTATTCATGCATTTTGGGAAAGCAGGCTCCCCGAACTATTTTTGCAAGATTATAACTATCTGGTAGGCCAGGCGAGATACATTGAAAATCCGCTTACAGAGATCTGAAAAACCATAACACACGCCCATAGTCTTGTAGATTCGGTATTACTACTCGAAGCCGATTTGAATAAAACATTTCCCTCATATAGAAAATATAGCTTTTCAGAAAGAAATAACCAGGTACTTAAACAGTACTCCGTTGAATATGCCAACGCCTATCATACTTCCATGAATAACATGGTACAGCGACAAATGAAATCAGCTATATTAACCATCGGATCCTTCTGGTACTCAGCATGGATCGATGCAGGACAGCCCTCCTTCTAGCTTATCTTTTCGCTTCCTTTTTCTTGAATTTAGCCTTTAAAGCTGCAAATATTGCAGGGAAAAAAGTAACAACCGCAATCACTACAATTACGATATCAAAGTTCTTTTTAACCACAGGAATTTGCCCCAGTAAATATCCGGCCATAAGTAAGCTAACTATCCAGGCAACACCACCAATTACATTAAAGAACGTAAACCTACCGAAAGGCATTTTTGCCACACCTGCAACAAATGGTGCTATTGTTCTGAAAATAGGCAAAAAACGACTAAAAATAATGGCCTTACCACCATGCTTCTCAAAAAACATGTGCGATTGATTGTAATACTCGAGTTTTAATATTCTGTTGTTTTCTTTAAACACCCGAACACCAAAATAGCTGCCTAATTTATAATTTAATGAATTACCCAATATAGCTGCCACAATTAATAGAATAAGCATAACCCATATGCTTAAACCAGTATTTCCTCCGGCAATTAAGGTTCCCATTGCAAACAACAAAGAGTCGCCAGGCAAAAAGGGAGTAACTACAAAACCTGTCTCGGCAAAAATGATTAAAAAAAGAATGGCATAAGTCCAGTTCTGATAATCTCTGATGATCTCCTCCAAATGCTTATCAATATGAAGAAGAAAGTCTACTAAAAAAGTGAAAAATTCCAAGTTTTATAAATTAAGCCCAAAATTAAAAATATCATGGCAATAACCATGATATTTTTAACCTTAGAAATGTCATTTATTTAATTACTGCGCTACAACGTGTCCCGTCAGCTCTGTTGCTGTTACTCCATCAATCCAGATGGTGTAATTTTTATTTGCTTGTAAATTAGGATCCAGTTCAGCCGAAGCCGGAGAATCCACTATATCAGCAACAAACTTAAATTTGCTTCCAGGATCAACATCTATATATGATGATGCACTTTTAAAAGGTATTTTCTCTATAATTTTGGTCGTTCCAGATAAAACAGAGATTGTATTGTTTAACAGATAATTTAGGTTAATGAACCTAACTTTAGCCTTACCTGCAACCAACGATGGCTTCATATCATCATTTATGATAGTAGCCATATGCAACTCTTCCTGGGTATTTGTATTTTTATCCTGAGTGTAATAGAATACAGTAGCATTAATTCCTATTGGCACACCAACTGGCTGGGTAGCTGCATTTGCAACATCCGAGCCTACATTACCAAATGCAAACTGCGCATCACCCGAAGTAACCGTAATATAACCGCTAGAAGCCCCATAAGGGATTGCAGCATTATTTTTCTTACTTCCATTTAAATAAAACTCTTGCGGGGTCGACCCTTTTACTGCATTTACAGCATTAATATATGCGTCTCCAACAGGTGCCGGTTTAGGCTCTTTAAAACAAGAACTTAAAACAGTAACAACAAGAGCCAGGCATAAAAAGAATAACTTTTTCATAGTAATATGATTAAACTTAAAATAATTCTCAGTAAACAGCAATGACTTGGTCAAAAACCAAGCCATCTCAAATATTTTCTAACAAATATTAATTGTAATTATTTAACATTACCGGCATAACCAGCATTAAAACATCTTCGTTCTCATCATTGGTTTGAGGAATTAACAAACCTGCACGATTTGGTGTAGAAAGCTCCAATGTAACTTCCTCGCCACTCAAATTACTTAACATTTCAATTAAGAAACGTGCGTTAAATCCAATCTCCAAATCCTCACCTTCATATTGGCAGCTTAAACGCTCATGAGCTTCATTAGCAAAATCTAAATCCTCTGATGAAATGTTTAATTCACTTCCATTAATTTTTAGCCTTACCTGGTGAGTAGTTTTATTAGCAAAAATAACTACCCTGCGCAATGTATTCAAGAACAAAGCCCTGTCAATTACCAATTTATTAGGATTATTAGCAGGAATTACCGCTTCGTAATCCGGATAACGCTCATCAATTAAACGACAAACCAGGTTTATATTTTCAAATTTAAAGAAAGCACTTGTTGCGTTATAATCAACAGAAACATTAACATCTGTTGATGGCAATGCAGCTTTCAATAAAGTTAAAGCCTTTTTAGGAAGTATAAAAGACGATGACTTATCACCCTTGCTATCCATACGTCTGTATCTCACCAATTTATGGGCATCGGTAGCTACAAAAGTAATGTGTTCTTCAGACAGCTGACAGAAAACACCTGTCATTGCCGGCCTCAACTCGTCATTACTTACCGCAAAAATAGTCTTGGTAATAGCTTCCGTTAATACCGAGGCCGGTAAGTTTACAGACGAAGCATTTTCAACAACCGGTATTTTCGGAAAATCATCTCCGTTTTCGCCGCTCAATTTATATTTACCATCACCTGCACTAATCTCAATAGAGAATGATGCATCATCAATATTAAAAGAAATAGGTTGATCTGGTAAAGTTTTTAAGGTATCTAACAATATTCTTGCAGGTACCGCTACTTTTCCGCCTTCTTTAGATTCAACAGCCAACGAAGTGGTCATGCTGGTTTGTAAATCAGTTGCAGATATCGTTAAATTTCCGTCTTTAATTTCAAATAAGAAATTTTCCAGTATAGGCAAAACAGTACTGCTGCTCGATGCACCATTTACAGTTTGCAAATGTTTTAATAACGTTGATGTTGATACAATAAATCTCATAGTATGATCTTGTCAGTTCTCAAAAATATAAAAATTACCTTGCATACTTACGCTTACGGTAATAATGTTGAAAAATTGCGAGCGATATTAACAATAGTAAAGGAAAAACAACATTAATAAGCTGCCATTGCAACTTTTCGGTACGCAAACGCACCTTATCCAACAACCTGATCTTAACTTCTTTATTGCGTAAAGAGATTAAATTATTATCATTAGATAAAAAGTCGGCAATATTTAATAACAATGCCTTATTTCCATAGTTTCTTTGCGTATATCTGTCAAAACCAAGCGGAAAAACAGAGCCATCCCTAGCACTTATCTGATTTTTAAAGATATCTCCGTCTCCAATCACAATCATTTTGGCGGGCTTACTTTCGGCAGGCAAGTTATATTGCTCAGTAATTCCGGCTGGCACGGGTCTGTTTAAAAACACAGATGGAAATTTACCTTCTAACAATACCCCTACTGTGCGCTGAAAACTGGCATATTCACGCGGATCAGGCTGTTCAGCAACCATCTGCAACGAGAGCATTTTTGGCGTATTATGCACTTTATTATAAGCTGAACTTTGCAAAATCACCTTTTTACTAACTCCTTTTACCCCTATAGTATCCACCGTACTTACAAATTCGCTTCTTATGCCATCAATATTTTTTACCAGATTGTGTGCCGTATCGGGCATCAGTAACGGATAAAACACCCATGGCGCCATTTGAATCTGCCCTTGCTGCCCACCCATACTTAAAGGGATTTCGGCACAATTGGCATCAGCCACAAGATCATAGTTAACCCGTGCACCATACATAAACAACATATCATCAAGGTTCAGCTTTCTGTTAAAAGCAAGCTGTTCCCCGGCTCCTCTTAAACTATCCAAACTGGCACCAACCTGATCTATGCTCCAAACTACACCTCCACCATTCATTACAAAATAGTTGATTTTATACTTTTCGGCTTCTGTAAACTCCTTTTCTGGCTTGGCAATTATCAGTAATTTTAGTTTATCTAAACCGGCTTTATCAATCTGATTAAGATCTACCCTGCCCACATCATAACTTTCCGATAAGCTTTTTATGGCATCATTCAACAGCAGATCAGACAATTCACCGTTTCCTTCCGTAAACCCAATTCTTGGGTGCTGCCCACTTAATATTTTCTGTATGGCCGATGTAAACACATACTCTAAATTCTGGATAGAATTATTGATGTTTTCTTCATAATTACCCGACGCATCCAGATTTTGCAACAACTTTAAAGCCATCTGATTGTCATTCCCTTCAACCATTGCCATCGGAAATATCGTTTTCTGAGCAAAGCCATTATCGTTCTTAATGTTCAGCGTAGTAGGCTCAATTCCTGCCTGGTATAACTGATTGATAACTGTATCCTGTTCAATGGCAGACAAACCGGCAATTGGGTCCACAAATTTAACATTGATCTCTATACCCGCATAAGCTTTATAATCGGCCAACAGGTCCTTAGTTGCATTTTTCAGGCGTTTAAATGCCGCTGGCAACTCACCATCTAAAAACACAGTAATTGTTATTGGTTTATTCGCTTCTTTTAAAATCGTTTTAGATTTGGGTGTTAGCGTAAAGCGTTTCTCTTTGGTAAAATCAAACCGCGTATAAACATACTGGGCAGCAACATTAAGCAATACCAATCCTGCCACAAAAAGCAGTAAACCAACTACTTTACTATTCTTAAGCTTTACCATTTCCGGCCTCCAATCACTAATCTGGTAAGCCCCAAAAAGAACAATACAAAACTTATAAAATAAACAAGATCTCGGGTATCCAATACCCCCCGGCTTATAGATTGATAATGTTCATTTACACTTATGGCTAGAAAAACACTTTCCAGATATCGCATTGCAAAAATTTTGCTCAGCGCATCAAAACCACTATAGGTCACAAAGCAAATAAACACAGCTACGGCAAAAGCAATAACCTGATTTTTAGTAATGGAAGAAGCAAATATACCGATGCCAACAAATGAGCTCCCGAGCAACAATAAGCCTAAATATGATCCAATTACAGCGCCTGTATCAATATTACCAACTGGCATGCCCAGCTTATAAACAGAATAATAATAAACTAGTGTAGGTATTAGTGCCAGCAGCACCAAAACCAAACAGGCACAATACTTTGCCATAATGATTTGCCAATCTGTTAATGGCCTTGATGCCAGTAAAATATAAGTACCTTCTCGTCTTTCTTCGGCAAATGAGCGCATAGTAACCGCAGGAATCAAAAACATAAAAAGGAAGGGCGCTAAACTAAAAAAACCTGTTAATTCAACATAGCCATACTCCAATATAGAGGTATCCGGAAAAACCCAAAGCAACAATCCCGAAGCCAACAAAAACACACCAATGGTAATATATGCCATTAATGAATTTAGTAAACTGAATAATTCCCTTTTAAAAACTGCGTACATGTTTTTAAAAATTGTATCCGGCCCTTAAGCCAACAAATGATAATGTACCTGTGTTTTTTGTCCAGCTTTCGTATCTGGCTCCTATATCTAAAGAGCCAGTATTTGAAACAGGGATTTCGAAACCTAAACCTGGTGTATAAATAAAAGAAGCACCACTATCATTAGCAGTAGCAATTGACGAACCTAGTTCGGCTGTTCCGTAAATATTTTTAGTAATAAAATACCTTGCACCAACCTTAATTGGAATAAAGCTTTGCCTGTATTTAAGTGTACCAATAGTTTCTTTGCCATTAAACCTGATGTACCCTACATTACCTGTAATATTTAATGATTCTGATATTGGATGCTGATAAAGTATTGAACCCCCTGTTCCGTAATTTGCAAAATCGCCAAAATTGCCCGTAGGCAGACCTACATCAAATCCAATCCCTAGCCTGGGTTCTGCAATCTGAGAACCTGATTGTGCTTTAACAATTGCAAACTGGAAAAGTCCTGCTATAAGAATTAAGAAAAATATTTTTTTCATTAGTTAAATTTCAATGAACTGCAATATTATAAAATATAGCTAGCATAACAAAAGAGTTAATACGGTAATACTTGACAATACAAGTTCTTCACATAATTCACACATTTCACACACCTCCTTCACAAAAAGGTACCTGTTTGTGTATTTGGTGTGAAGGAGGTGTGAACTATGTGTGAAGAAGTCCTATCTAGTTATCCAATAAAAAAGCTGCTTAACCAGATTAAGCAGCTCTAAGAATTCGTATAAACGAATGTTTTGTTTTTGAATTATAACCCGAAGTTATAAGCTAATCTAAGTCCGATGAAAGAATTAGTTCCTCCCTTATATGACCAACCTTCATAACGTCCTCCTAATTCTATAGCGCCGCCATCAGAAACCGGGAACTCAATACCAATACCTGGAGAGTAAGCAAACCCAGTTTTCCCACCTGATTCAGTAGAGAAAGCAGCACCAAGCTCACCACCAATATAAAAGTTTTCGGCTACAAAATATCTTGCACCTGCTTTAACTGGGATAAAACCAGAATTTATTTTTCCTACAATAGGTAAATCTTTAGATTGAAAATTAATAAAACCGGCACTACCAGTTAAATTTAAATTGGAAGCTACGGGGTGCTGATACAATAGGGAACCACCGTATCCTAATTTATAAGCATCACCAAAATCACCCATAGGGAATGCGAATTCAGCTCCAATACCTAACTTTGGACCTGTCATAGCAACATCTTTTTGCGCTTTAACGCTTGAGAATGCAAAAAGACCTGCAATTGCTGTTAGTAAAAATACTTTTTTCATTTCTGTTTAATTTAAATTGTGTAATTGTATCCTTTGACACAAAAACTTGGCCAATAGTTACAAACAATAAAACCCTACAGTAAATAATTATAAACAGAAGCACATTTGACCTGATCTGCCTAGAATGTCAATTTTCTAAAAATATCTTCGAGAGATGAAGACTGGTGTTGTTTTTTAAGTTCAGTTATTTCGGCATTTGCTACAATTCTCCCTTTATTAAGGATAATCACCTCCTCGCAAACTGCCTCTACCTCCTGCATAATATGTGTTGAAAGGATAACCGTTTTGTCTTTTCCTAATTTCTTTATCAGCTCACGGATATCTGTGAGCTGGTTAGGATCTAAACCCGAGGTAGGTTCATCAAGTACCAAAACCTGTGGGTTGTGGATTATAGCCTGAGCTAACCCTACCCTTTGTTTATAGCCTTTTGAAAGCATATGTATCTTTTTATGCTGCTCAGCCCCTAAACCAACTGCTTCTATAGTGTCTTTAACCTTGTGTTCAGGGTTTTGCAGCTTATAGGTATTGGCAACAAACAATAAAAACTCTTTTACATACATGTCAGTATACAAAGGTGTGTTTTCGGGCAGGTAACCAATGATACGCCTAACATCTAAACTTTGGGTTTGAGTATCAAAGCCGCACAACTGGGCCGAGCCTGAGGTTGGTTTAAGGTAACCGGTTAGCATGCGCATGGTGGTAGATTTGCCGGCACCGTTTGGTCCCAGGAACCCCAATATGCTACCGGGTTTAACTTCAAAACTAACTTCATCGACAGCCTTTTGCTTATCGTAATGCTTTGACAAATACTGTACTTTAATGCTCAAATTATTTAATTTTTACGTTTGTTCGTGTGATGATTTTCAAAAGTAGAAAAAACACCACTGCATTCATGAAAACCATTAAAATATTTTATCTAAGTTTGCATCATTATGGCAAAAAATACTAACGACGAGCAATTTAAAAATGTAATATCACACGCTAAGGAATATGGTTTTGTATTCCAAAGCAGCGAAATATATGATGGACTAAGTGCTGTATATGATTACGGGCAGTTAGGCGCAGAATTAAAAAACAACATCAAAACTTATTGGTGGAAAGCCATGGTACAAATGCATGAAAATATTGTAGGCATTGATTCTGCAATATTTATGCATCCAAAAATATGGAAAGCAAGTGGTCACGTTGATGGATTTAACGATCCGATGATCGATAACAAAGATTCGAAAAAACGTTACCGTGCTGATCAGTTATTAGAAGACAAAATTGCACGTTACGAAAAAGACGGCAAAACAGATAAAGCTGCAAAGCTGCAAATTGATATGGATGAGGCTTTAAAAGCCGAAAATCTGCAGGAATTAAAGGCATTAATTGAAGAGCATGGCATTGTATGCCCGGTAAGCGGCACCAAAAACTGGACAGAGGTCCGCCAGTTTAACCTGATGTTTAGTACACAGTTTGGTGCTATGGCCGATGGTGCTGAGGAAATTTACTTACGCCCTGAAACTGCACAAGGTATTTTTGTAAACTTCCTTAATGTTCAAAAAACAGGAAGAATGAAAATTCCTTTTGGTATTGCACAAATAGGTAAAGCCTTTAGAAATGAAGTAATTGCCCGTCAGTTTATTATGCGCATGCGCGAGTTTGAACAAATGGAAATGCAATTCTTTGTTCGCCCGGGCGAAGACGAAAAATGGTTTGCTTACTGGAAAGAGGCACGTTTAAAATGGCATTTAGCTTTGGGTACTTCTGCTGAGAAATACAGATACCATGACCATGTTAAACTTGCTCATTATGCAAACGCTGCTACTGATATTGAATTTGAATTCCCTTTTGGGTTTAAAGAGGTAGAGGGTATCCATAGCCGTACAGATTTTGATCTTTCTCAGCATCAGGAATACTCTGGCAAGAAAATGCAATATTTCGATAATGATCTTAATGAAGAAGGAAAACCATATGGCAACTATGTACCTTATGTAATTGAAACTTCTATCGGTTTAGATCGTATGTTCTTGTTAACCATGATCAATGCTTTTGAAGAGGAGGATTTGAGCGAAGGTGAAAAACAAGACAGCAGAACTTTATTACGCTTGCATCCATGCCTTGCTCCTGTTAAGGTTGCCATATTCCCGCTTACCAAAAAAGATGGTTTACCGGAAAAAGCCAGAGAAATTATGAACAGCTTGAAACTGGATTTCAACTGTGTATATGAAGAAAAAGATGCTATCGGTAAACGTTACCGCAGGCAAGATGCTATTGGTACTCCTTTCTGCTTAACAATTGACCACCAAACGTTGGAAGATGATACGGTAACTATCCGCCATCGTGACACTATGGAGCAGCAACGTATTGATATTAAAGATCTTCAATCGTTAATTGAAAGCAAAACAAGCTGGAAAAACTTGTTGAGATAGTATTTATAAATAATTTTAAAAGGCTGCATCATGATATTTTGCAGCCTTTTATATGCTATTTTATTTCTACGCGTTGCGATTTTCTAAATATTTGAAATTGCAAATACATTACCAGCAAAATCTCCTACGTAAACTGTATTGTCAACCACAGATAAATCTGCAAATACCGGAGCTCCCAGATTAATTTTTCTTATGATATTTCCAGAATTTTCATCTAAAACATAAAGGAAACCATCAGACGCTCCGAACAAGAGTTTATTTTTATATCTGATAACCGAACATTCAACAGTAGCTGACTCAGGGCCAGCATATGGAGCTGAATAAACAAGGGCATTATCGGTAGTTCTATTCCATGCTTGTTTTAATGTATTTATATCGTATGCAACAACACCATGTTTAGCTGTTGGCATGACAATGTATTTATCGGTTACCAAAGGAGTTGCCATTACTTTAAATTCATAATCGGCATCAATTTTCTGTAGTGTTTTCCCGGTTTTAGGATCTATCACAAAAATGGAGTTCAGTCCGGTAATGTATAACTTATCATTTATATACTTACCTGTACTGCTTCTAAAACGCAAGCCTTCATCGCTTCTTTTCCAAAGCAATTTACCGGTCTTTTTATCGTGTCCGAACAGGCTTTGCCAGTTACTTCCGGTAATTATTACATCGCCGGCAATTGTCATCTTTTCTGGAGTACCTTCTCCGCCGCGCCATTCTTTATTTACCCAGATAGTTTTACCAGTTTTCACGTCAAGTGCCTGAAAATAGCCTTCGGCACCGGTATAATAAATACCGTTCTCGGCTACTCCGGCAGAGATGTAGCCCGGCAAACTTTTCATGCCCAGATTTTTCTTCCAAAACAGTTGGCCAGATGAGGCTTTTAATGCATAAGTAAAACCTTCCATATCTGTACATAAAATTAAGCCCCCATCGTAAGCCATTTCATGCTTTATGGAATTATGGGTTTTATAACGCCACAAAATCTTTCCACTCTGCGGATCAAGCGCCGTAATTCCGCAGTTAATGTTGTTGCCATCATCTATAGTTGCGGCAAATAATCGTCCTTGTGCAAACAGAGGCGCAGTTTTCCAAATATTTCCTTTTATGTTACTTACCCATTTTAACGCGGTTTTTGCAACATCAGCAGCAATTGTAAAGGCTTGCTTCTGTATGTGATGCTCACCATCGGCAAAGGTAACTTCAGTTTGAATAGTTAAAGATTTTCCTTTTTCGAGCTTAGCCACCGGTATTTCTCCTCCCCAATTCCAATCGGTATTTGCAGTTAAGGTTGTTTCAGCAACCTTATTCCCTTTAGTGTTATAAATTATGCTCTTAACACTTTTTACTGTGGTTTCACTATCGTAAACATTGGCATTTATAATTAGTGCACCATTTTTCACTTTTACCATATCAGTTCCCGATGGTGTATTTACAACCAGGTGCTTATGTAAATAAGTGTAATGTGGTTTTACTTCCTTTACACCATTTTTATCAATTTCTATAGATAAAAATTGTCCGGCCGAATTATCTATACCACCTTTATCAGGTGGTGCAGTTGATATGTAATGAATACCGGTGTTTTCGCTTTTCCTTACAAAATTATTATGCCAATGGCCATAAACCCATGCTTTTAAATTGTTATCATTTAAATTGATAGAATCATTTTTACCTTTTAAAATGAATTGATCGTTATAAGTAAGGAGATCGTGATTAAAGATAATTACAGGTTTGTTTTTATCAACAGCAGCAAGATCATTTCTCATCCAGCTGATCACTTCATCAACCGTGTAAGATGGCTGAAAATCGCCAGACCTCATTGGGGTTATAATAAAATGTGCAGGTCCTGCATCAAAGGAATAATATACGGGGCCAAACAGATTTTCGAACAGCTCCTCGCCATATGCTCCTTTAACAAGATCATGGTTACCAATACAATAAAATATTTGCTTACCCATGGTTTCGGACGTGATTTGATTTGCATGAAAATTCAGGCCTTTTTCATAACAGATATCACCGGTATGCACAATAAAGCTAATGCCTTGCTTTTTGGCATAGTCCTTTACATTCACAATCCAGTCGTTATACTTATCCGTTTCGGTATCGGTAATCTGAAGCATTTTTACCGATGCCCCCGCACTTGTAGGATCTTCTATAATACCGAAATTATAGGCTTTAATTGTTGCTTCCGCTTTGATGTAATGCTTATCAGTAAGCTTGTATCCTGAAGGAAGGGTGATGAATATAAATCTTGTTTTTGAATTTCCCGGCAAGCTATAGTTACCATCCTTATCTGTACGGGTTACGTTTTGCCCGTCAGATACGGCAACACCTGGCATGCCCTGTTCAGTTGACTCGGCAAGTTTGTTTTTATTCTTATCCAGAAAAACTTTACCCCTAAACTGGGCATTTGCTGCTCCTATAAAGGATAAGTAAAAAAATAAAAGAGTTAATAATCTCATGTTTTCGTTTTGTGTGTAAATTTAAAAAGCAGCAGGCGGTTAAACCTGCTGCCGGAGAGAGCTATGATTTTAATATCATTACCAGCCGAATACTTGTTTTAAGGCCGGGTTAACTACTGTTTCACTTATAGGGATTGGTCTGTAATAGTATTTTGGTTCCATAAATACCCTTGGCTGATCTCTATCGCGTGTAAACGCGACAAAGCCCGAAGTGCCATTTGTAAGATAAAAGTTCTGATCCTTGCCGTCTTTATCTTTCAGATAATATTTAGACAAGCCCTTTCTAACATCTTCAGGAAGGTTTGCTATTAAAGATTCATCGTTGGGAGAGGGAAGGATAGCAATATCAACAATGCCATCGCCAGTTACATCCATTGCACCAAGTGCAGGAACATACATACCTTGCTGGCTGTCCTGTAAAACCTTACCTACTTTCCAGCGCATAATATCATCATATCTCAATCCTTCGCATGCCATCTCTACCCTTCTTTCTCTACGAATCTCCAGCAGCACTGCTTTATTAGAGGCTGTTGCATTGGGATAAGTAGCAGCCAACACAGGATCTAATGCCACACCTATGCTCATTGCAGGCATTTGCACTCTGGCTCTAAGCTTATTAACTGTTTGGTCCAGATCAGCCTGGGTAATTGTTCCGGATTCTGCTTTTGCTTCGGCATTAATTAACAACACCTCAGCATACCTGAATATAGGAAGGTCGGTATAGTTCATTACCCAACCTTGCATTAATTCGGCAGAACGAGGATAAAACTTAATTTGGTTATAACCTCCAAGAGTTGGCTTTATTCTGTAAGGTGCTGATGCATTATTTGGGCCTCTGAATGCCGGGTTAATAATAGTTTCCATCATACGCGGATCACGACCTGCAAATACTTCTGTATAGAGCTTTGTATTATAGCCCGGGGTTGAAGTAAACGGTGTACCGTCGGTTTTCAGATAAGTATCGGCCAGATTTTTACTAAGCGACCAGGTATAATCTAATACGGTATGGGTGTTGTTACCAACTCCCAGTTCCTTTCCGTAATCAGCCCACATGATCATTTCTTTATTTCCGGCTAAATTCCCGCTTGAAAATAAAGCACGATAGTCTTCGCCAGATTTTCCGGTATTGTAAATTACAAAACCCCCATCTTTTATAATCTGGGCTGTAGCAGAAATGGCTACATCAAGGAAGCGTTGATAATCGTTGGTCAAGGCTATTTCATCATGGTATTTTCTAAAAGTACCTTCGTGAAGTGCAAAGCGGGCTAACAATGTAAGCGCTGCCCATTTTGTAACGCGTGTATTGGTTCCATCTGCTTTGATATTGGTCGCAGCATAAGTAAGGTCGTTTAAAACCGAATCGGCAACCATTGCTCTTGGATCCTGACCTTTGTACAAATCTCCATCTTCGGAGGTTAGTACTTTATTGTACCAGGGCACATTATGATACTTTTTAATCTTGTTAAAATAATAAAGGCCTCTAAAAAAGCGGGCTATACCAACATAATGTTTAATTAGCGTTGCATCGCCTTTTACCTGACCAATATGATCAAGCATATAGTTAATACGACGCAGATTACCCCAGTCGTTTTTGTCCCATCCACCAGCATTGGCAGACGACAACCCACCTCTAACCAATACATCAACTTCGCCACTGGCGTTATAGTTGGCTATATTGTCAGAGTTAATATCGTCGTAAGAAGGCGATAATTGTGCGTAAAACCCATTACTATAAGTTTCAAGATCAGCTGCAGATTGAAAGAAAACGGGATCAGTAATTTGCGTTTGAGGGTTTCTTTGCAAAAACTCTTTTTTACAAGCAGTCATTGCAACAGTTATAATTCCTAGTATAAGGATATAATTTATTTTTAGTTTCATGATACTTCCTACTTGAGTTAAAAATTAAAGTTTAAACCAAAAGAAAAGGTTTTCTGGAATGGATATACTGTTCCATCCAGTCCTTCAGGGTCCAGATTCGCTTTGATATGCGAAACACCAAACACGTTTTCTGCACTAAAATAAAAGCGTACTTTATCAACCTTCATTTTGTTGGTAAGCGATTTCGGCAAGGTGTAACCTACAGTAAGATTCTTTAAGCGCAGATATGATGCATCCTGAAGATATTTTGTTTGAGGGTTACCAAGTTCAGTTGCATCTTCTGCGATGTAAGCTTTAACTCTTGGAAAATAAGCTTCTGGTGTTTCTGGTGTCCAATGGTCAAGGTTATGAACCTGAACATTTGTCCATGGTTGTGCATATACTCCCCAGAAATAATGGTTACCAGCATTAGGGTACCAATCTCTTTTACCTACACCTTGAAAAAACAGACGTACATCAAAGCCTTTCCAGCCTGCATTAAGATCTGCTCCATAATAATAACGAGCTCTGTTATTGCCTATAATTTTCTGATCACCATGATCGGCTAAGGTATTTTTACCTTTGTCTACTTTACCATCGCCATTAATATCTCTGAACTTTAAGTCGCCAACGTCAAATTTATAACCAGTATCATCAGCTCCAACAGCAGTCTGGTCAGCATGACTTGCAAGCTCTTCTTTATTTTGGAAGAAACCTTCAGTTTCAAGACCCCAGATTTCGCCTATTTCCTGACCAACATAGTAGTCAGACAATAGTCCGTTAGGATTATCGTACTTGGTAATATATGATCTGCTATCTGCAACACTTAATTTCAGTCCGTAATAAAACTGACTATTGTCAACTGCAAAGCTATCATTCCATCCAATTCTGAATTCCCAACCTTTAGTTTTTAAATTGGCTGCATTTATACTTGGCTCTTTTACCCCAAACGGGCCAGGAAGTGTTTTACCTTTAGTAAGCATTCCTTTTGTATACCTTGTATAAGCATCAAAATTTAGCTCTAAACGGTTTTTAAAGAAGCCTAAGTCTCCTCCAAAATTGATGGTAGATACCTTTTCCCATGTTAAGCTAGGTGCTACTGCCCCTGGAGGGTTTACCCCCACAGGTCTTTTTCCATCCAGAATCTGACCGATCTGTCCAGAGCCCATTCCAGGAATATAAGAGTAAGCACTTACATCCTGATTACCCAAAGCACCATAAGAGGCACGTAGTTTAAACAATTCAAGGCCTATACTTTCGCTTATTGGCTTAAAGAAGTTTTCTCTGTTAACTACCCATGCAGCAGAAGCAGAGGGGAAGAAACCCCATCTGTCGTTTGTAGGGAAGCGCGATGTACCATCATAACGGCCATTTAGTTCAAGAATATACTTATCGTCATAGATATAGTTTAATCTGTAAAACCAACCTCTTACTGCCCAGTCGGTAATTGACTCACCTCCCGTCAAATCGCCAGTTGCCAGTGCTATTGAAGGTAATGTATTACTTATAAGCCCTTTACGATTTACCCAGTTGGTATTTTCATATCTATATTCCTGATTGAAACCAGCTAATACCTGCAAATAATGCTTATCAGCAAACGTTTTATGGAAATCAGTATAAACATTATAAATGTTATGTCTTACTGATCCATTATCATTCTGAGCCCAAGTAGGGTTAGCTCCAGTATACCCTATTGCTGAATTTGGCCCATTTTTATATGGAACAGGGATATCATAAGATCTTCCCTCTGAATTTATTTTTCTGAATGTTGCATCAGCCTTTACGTCCCATATCCCGTTAATAATACCTGCGGTTGCATTGAAAGTAGTTTGGAAATTATTAATTCTTGATAAATTTCGGCCACCACTTTGAAGTCTGCCAAGAGTTGATGCTCCTGTAGAAGTCCAGCTTCCATCAGGATTTTTTGGCACATCTAAAGAGCTTTGTCTATTAATGTTGTGAAAAAGATCCCATCCATATAATACTGAGGCATCATAGGTATTAGACATAAATGAGGTATTGTTCCCAACATTCAACCATTTTCTAATCTGGTAATCCGCTTTCGCTCTAAGGTTATATCGATCCATGATATCGTTGCCGTAGCGCAACATCCCATCATTTCTAAAATAATCTGCAGACAAGTAATAGCTCAATTTGTCATCGCGCTTGGCTATACTCATATTTGCATTGTAAGTAGGGGCATTTTTGTTATAAACCTCATCAAGCCAATTTGTTGAACCATAATACATCCATGAGTTAGGATCATTTGGCGAGACAATTACTGAAGGCAAGGAAGGATCTTCAGATCTTTTCTTTGCATATTCCCTAATATTATCAGGATATAAGTTATACAACGGATAGGCTGCATCGTGCTTATACTCCATAACTAAAAGCGGATCGGTAACAACCTCTGGTACTTTACCTAACGTTCTAACTGCATAATAAGCATTGGCCGCTACTTTAAGTTCATTACTTTTAGCACGTTTAGTAGTGATCAGGATTACTCCAAATGCACCTCTGGCGCCATAAATAGCAGCTGATGCCGCGTCCTTTAGTGCCGAAACACTTTCAATATCATTAGGGTTTAATGCCAATAACTCGTTAGCAGTAAAAGGTACGTTATCAACAAGAATATAAGGAGAGCCTCCATTAATTGATGTAAATCCTCTGATATTAAAGGAAGGAGCAGAATTTATTTGTCCGCTTGTTATGTTTACGTTTAAGTTTGGAATTAAACCCTGTAAACCTGCACCTATACTTGAAAGCGGTCTGTTCTCTAACTCTTTACTCGTTATACCATCTACCGCACCACTTAAATTTATTTTTTTCTGAGTGCCATATCCCACAACAACAACTTCGTTCAGGATCTTTTGATCATCCTTTAAAACAATATTTATTTGTGCTTGCGTACCGGTTACAACTTCCTGGGTAGTTAAACCCATGTAAGAAAACACTAAAATGTCTGCAGATGAAGCTACGTTAATTTCGAAAGCTCCATTAACATCAGTAGTCACAGAAGTGGTTGTTCCTTTAATTTGTACAGTTACCCCTGGCAACGGCATACCCTTTTCATCTGTAACTTTTCCTTTTATTAATTGCTTTTCACCCGATAACTCATTTCTTTTCCTGAAGATCACAATATTCTGATCTATCTCTCTGTAGGAAAAGGGAGTTTGATCTAACAGACGCATCAAAACCTCGGTTACTGGTTCATTTGATATATCCATTACAATTCCTTTAACCTTTCTTAATTCATTGTTGTTATAAGAAAAGTCTAACTTGCTTGTTTTGCTGATCTTTTCAATTGCTTTCTCTAATGATTCGCCTTTAAGGTTTAGGGTTACCTTAACATCTTTAAGATTTTGGCTAAAAACTGTCTCTGCTAAAAGAGTACCGGCAGAAGTAAGTAAAGAAGCAAACACTATTAATCCTACCTTCATTATCTTAAGAATTAGTGTAGTAATGTTTTTTTTCATATTTTTAATCGTTTTATAGTTAAAATGAAACACAAAACAGCCATACGGAAGATTTTTCGACGAACTACCCGCATGCTGTACATTCAGATCAGTATCTGCTCCAACAGGTACTGATCATTTTTTTTCTCGTTTAATTACACCCTTTTCCTGTTATCAGTACCTCCTTTTCTTTTATTTGACATGTAACATTCTGAATCATTGAAATCACTTTTAAAGTCTCGTCAAGCGTTTGTTTCGCATTTAGGTTAAATGTATTCTGACAATCTTTAAATAATTCTTTATCGTAATCTATTTTAACCCCGTATGCATTTTCGATGGCAAGAACTGCCTCTTCAAAATAAACTGCATTTAGGATAAGCTTACCATTATTCCATTGTGTTTTCTCGATAGCTTTGGTATTCAGTTTTTTTGGTTTACGTGTACTCTTGTTGTACACTACCTCTTCATTTGGGGTAAGTACACTTATCTGTTTTTCATTATCACTTACTGCTACCTTACCGGTTACAACAGATACTGAAGCCGTTGAAAGGCTTTTGTATGATTTTACGACAAAGGATGTTCCAAGCACAAATGTTTTAAGCGAGGCGGCCTCTACTATGAAAGGTACCTTATCGTTATGCACCACATTAAAAAAACCCTCTCCATCTTCGAGATAAACGATCCTTTTTGCTCCAAACTTTTTTGGATATTTTAGCGTACTCGCAGCATTAAGCCAAACTGTTGAACCGTCGGGAAGGGTAACCAATCGGGTCTCCCCTTTTGACACCTTGATAGTCACAAAATCATCGGCTTTAATATAAGAGTTATTATAAAAAAGGACACCTACAGAAAGTAATACGAAACTTATAGCGGCAGCCATCGCCATTCGCAATTTCCTGTTTGTGCCTAGTTTATTTGCAGACTGCATGTTGTAAGCATGCTTGCTTGCAGTAATACGCTCAAGCATTTCCTGACGTACCTGCTCTTTGTCATCCTGATCCCTGAAAAATTCCTCAGGATCAGAAATGCCAAACTCTTTATAGATATCTTTTTTATTCTTAGCGTCCATTATAAATACATAACGAACAAGAATTAAAGAGGTACTATGTGAAAATAAAATATTTTAGTTTGCCTGGTATTTAGACCTCAATCTTTTTAACGCACTGGTAATTTGATTCTTTACGGTTTGAGATGAAATGGATAATTTACCGGCTATTTCATTAACTGAAAGCTGTTCTTCTCTACTCATTAAAAATACTTTTCGCATTCCAACAGGCATATCCTGAATTTCTAGCTGGAGTTGCTGAGCCATATCTTTAGAAATGAGTTGTTCAAACACATCATTATCGGCAAAAGGATGTGTCTTTACTACTTCGTCGTCATGCTTTATACGAAGTGTTTGTCGGCGATTAAGATCAGTAAGTTTATTTTTAAGGATTATGTAAATGTATCCGATAAAGGTGGTGGTAATACAAATAGAATGACGTTTAATCCAGATGAGCATAAACAGATCATGCACCACATCTTTAGCCTCCTCTTTATTGTTTAATTTTTTACATGCCACGGCATATACCACATCCCAATAGCGTGCATAAATTTCGTTAAATGCGTCGTCGCTATCTTCTTTTAGTAAATCCAATAAAGCTAAATCAGTCAGGCCCTTCAAAAGATGTTGGTTTTTAAAATCGTTTGGTCACCACAATGTATTAAAAATTTCAACAAAAGTAAAACTCTAAAAAAGTGTAGAGGCTAATATTACGTTAACTTTTTATTAACTCATAGAAACTATTTAATTTTTTATATTACTATTTGGATGTCAGATTTTGCCTCCGAAAACATGGCCTGGCTTTTGTACGTGCAGAAAATATGAAACTGTTATCTATATCAATCCTATTTCTGTTTTCTATTTTTAACACTACTTTTACTCCCACCTCTCAGGTCAAAAATACATATGATAATTACTCTTGGTCTAAAGAGGAATTAAAAATGGCCAATACTGCCGGTAACTCCAGCTACCTTACCGGACAAGAAAAGGATTTGGTTATTTATATGAACCTGGCACGTATGGACGGCGAGAAATTTTTTAACACTTATTTTCAGGATTTTGTTGATGCTTATAACAAAAAGGTTATTAAATATAGTAACTATGATGATCTTAAAATAACCAGAAACAGCAAATATTACCGCAGCCTGGAACAGCAGCTTAAGGATGTGAAAGATTTGCCGATGCTTTGGCCTGATGAGGCTTTAAGTATAGTTGCCCGGCAGCACGCGAGAGATATGAACCGCAATAATTTTACAGGACATAACTCTAGTGATGGCAGATCTGTTAAAGACAGAATATCGGGGATATACCCTAAAAGATCTAATGGCGAAAACCTTGCTTTTGGATTTTCTACAGGTTTTGAAAATATTTGTATGTTATTGCTTGATAAGGGCGTACCTGACCTTGGCCACAGAAAAATGATTTTAAATAACTCTTATGGCTTAAACTATGTTGGCGTAAGCATCCAGCCCCACAAAAAATACGGCCATTGTGCTGTAATTGATTTTGTTGCTCTCCCCAGGTAATCAGATCTTAGTAATATTCCAAAAATAATATACCATTAATTTATTATTAACAAATCGTTTTCAAAATACTTAAATTTACGGCCTCTAATTTAAGACAGTTGAAAATTAAGCACACAAAAACGGTAAACCTTTACCTGGCCCTGGCGTATAGGTTCTTTATTGTATTGGTTTTATATACGCTTTGCAGACTAGGCTTTTATGCCTTTAACCATAGCCTTTTTCATGGCATTACACTCCCTAAGTATCTTGTTATTTTATATGGGGGTGTAAAATTTGATGTTTCTGCTCTTTTGTACATTAACCTCATATTTATATTACTGCATGTTATACCCTTCCCTTTCAGGTACAAGGAAGGATATCAAAGATTTTGCAAATGGCTTTTCATTATCTCCAATAGCATAGGTATACTGGCAAACTTTGCCGATTTTGCCTATTTTAAATATACTTTAAAACGTACTACTGCAACTGTTTACGATCAGTTTAAAAACGAGCAAAACAAGCTAAAACTTTTTGGTGATTTTTTGGTAGACTACTGGTACCTGCTGATCTTGTTTGCTGGTTTTATATGGTTGTTTGTTAAGCTATATGATCTTGTTAAGCTTAATAAGCCTCCACATTTTACGTGGCCTGTATATGTTTTTCATACTGCTCTTATGTTTGCTATAGCATTAGTCTGCCTTACCGGAATAAGAGGCGGCTGGGGCTTTGGTACAAGACCAATTACATTAAGTAATGCTGGTGAATTTGTAGATACGCCCGATCAGATGAACCTGGTTTTAAATACGCCTTTTTGTATATTCAGAACGCTTAGGGCTTCAAAATTACAACCCGTTCATTTTTATGATGAGCTAACATTGAATTCTATTTACAATCCAATTCATATGCCTGCCGATACAGGTAAATTTAAGCCCCTTAATGTGGTTTTCCTGATCATTGAAAGTTTAGGAAAGGAACATGTGGGAAGCCTAAATACTGATCTGGATGGAGGAAAATACAAAGGCTATACTCCTTTTCTTGATTCTTTAATTTCACAGAGCTACACTTTTACACATACTTATGCCAACGGACGGAAATCTATAGATGCCTTGCCTTCTGTTATTACAGGCATTCCCAGTATAAGAGAGCCCTTTATCCTTTCTATATATTCCGGCAATAAAACAACAAGTATTGCTAAGTTACTGGGCGACAAAGGTTATGAAACTGCATTTTTTCATGGCGCACCTAACGGGTCAATGGGTTTTTCATCCTATACCCATCTTGCTGGTATTAAGCATTATTTTGGCCAGAATGAGTATAAACGCACCGGTGATACTGATGGTACCTGGGGAATTTGGGACGATCCTTTTATGCAGTACATGGCCCAAACGATGAATACTTTTAAGCAACCATTCTTTTCAAGTTTCTTTTCATTATCATCACATCACCCCTTCAGGTTACCTGATGAGTACAAAGGTAAATTCCCTAAAGGTCCGCTGCCTGTGCAGGAGATTTTTGGTTATACCGATATGGCATTACGCAACTTTTTTAAAACAGCCTCGGCTATGCCCTGGTATAAAAACACCCTTTTTGTGCTTTGCGCAGATCATGCAACGCTATCCTACTACCCTGAATACCAAACCATACCAGGGTATTTTTCGATTCCTATTGTGCTATATTATCCCGGCGGAAACTTAAAAGGAAAGGCCGACAAAATTGTACAGCAGATAGATATTATGCCTACGGTATTAAACTATTTACATTACGACAAGCCTTATTTTGCACTGGGTTTTGATGCTTTTAAAGAAGGGAATGATAACTTTGCTGTAAACAATAATGATGGTACTTTTAGTTTTTATCAGGGCGATTATCTGTTGATTAATGATGGGAAAGAAAATAACGCTTTATATAATTTAAAAGCAGATCGTTTAACAAAAAACAACATTCTGGAAAAAGAACCGTTAATTGCAGAGAAAATGGAGAAGTCTCTGAAAGCATTTATTCAGCAATACAACAACAGGATGATTGAAAATAAACTAACAGCAAATTAATTGCATGCGTAAAGCTTTATTAAAGATAATAGATTTCTTTTATCCTCCTTTTTCTCGCTGGTTACCTATCCATACGTTTAGATACATGGTATCTGGTGGAACTACCGCTGCCACTGGAATTGTTGTATATTATATTTGCTATAACTGGATTCTACATCAAAAAGATGTTCATCTGTCTATTCCATTTTTCCCTAACCTGATTACAGCCCCTACCGCTGCGCTAGCTATAGAATCTGTAATTACTTTCCTTATTGGTTTTATATTAAATAAGTACTTGATTTTTACGAAATCAGATTTAAAGGGACGGATACAGTTGTTCAGATACGGATCGGTAGTGGCAACAAACATCCTGCTTAATTATGCCTTACTGAAAGTATTTTTATCATTTGGTTTTTACCCAACCATCTCCAAGATTATCATTACAACTATCTTAACTGTTTTCAGTTATTTTTCGCAGAAGCATTTTTCGTTTAAGGTAAAAAAATAGATAATTGTATCTATCGTCCGATTAATTTTACTTGTTTAAGGCTCATTATAGCTTTATCTTCGACAAATAATATATGGCTTTAGAAATGAGTGATTTTAATGACTTCAATAATCCACAGGTAGCCAAGTTGCCAAAGCATCTGAAACAATTTATTGTGGAGCAGCATTATGAGAAATATACCCCTGTAGATCAAGCAGTTTGGAGGTATGTAATGCGTCAGAATTATAGTTATTTAAAACATGTTGCTTATTATCCTTATATAAAAGGTTTACAGCGGGCGGGCTTGAGTATTGAGCATATACCTGATCTGCAAAACATGAACGATAACCTCGGAAAAATTGGTTGGGGTGCGGTTACTGTAGATGGGTTTATACCACCCGCTGCTTTCATGGAATACCAGGCGTACCGTGTACTGGTTATTGCAGCCGACATCCGTCAGATTAATCATATAGAATATACCCCTGCTCCTGATATTATTCATGAATCGGCAGGACATGCACCGATTATCGCTGATGCTGATTACAATAATTATTTAAGTTATTTTGGCTCTATAGGTGCTAAGGCTATGTTCTCTTCAAAGGATTTTGAATTGTATGAGGCCATACGGCATCTTTCTATTTTGAAAGAGGCTGCTGATGTACAGGAACAGGAAATTGCTAAGGCTGAACAACGATTACAGCAAATTTCTGAAAACATGGGCGAACCATCGGAAATGGCATTGTTAGGCAGGTTACATTGGTGGACTGTAGAATACGGCTTGATAGGTACTTTAGAAAATCCTAAAATTTATGGGGCCGGTTTGCTGTCGTCAATTGGAGAGAGCTCTTCTTGCATGAAGCCTGAAGTAAAAAAATTATGGTACAATAAAGACACAGTAAATTACCCCTATGACATCACCAAACCACAACCCCAATTATTTGTAACAGAGACATTCCAAAATCTGATTGATGTTTTGGAAGATTTTGCTGATACTATGGCATTTAGACGTGGCGGTGCAGAAAGTATTGTTAAAGCCATTGAATGTAAAAATCCCGCCACTGCTGTTTACAGTTCCGGATTGCAGGTAACGGGTGTATTTACAGACATGGGTATTGATCAGAATGATGAGCTTACTTTTATAAAAACTACCGGTCCATCGGCCCTTGCGGTTGACGGTGTACAATTTGAGGCACATGGCAAATTACACCATAAAGATGGTTTTTCATCGCCGGTAGGCAAATTGAAAGGTATAGACACGCCGATAGAAGATATGGACATGAAGCAATTAATGGGATATGGCATTAAACCTTTTAATATGGCCATACTGGAGTTTGAAAGTGGCATTACCGTAAAAGGAATAGTAAAAACCATCTCTCAGAAAGATAGAAGAACTTGTCTGATCTCATTTGATGAATGTACGGTTAAAGAAAGCAATGGGAATGTACTTTTCCAACCTGAGTGGGGAAGATATGACATGGCTGTTGGCGCTACCATTGTTTCTGTATTTAATGGTGCCGCTGACAAAGAAGCGTATGAGGAAATTACACATGTTAGCGACAAACAAACTCATCAAGCGGATCACGATGAAAAGACCCAAAAGCTGCACAGCATTTATAAAAGCATCCGTGCAATAAGGGAGCATGAGCAGAATTTTGACCAACTACCCGGCTTGTTTGAACAGGTAAAAACAGAACACCGTCAGGATTGGCTTTCTGCGCTGGAAATCCTTGAGATTTTACATCACAAACAACTTTTTCCTGAATTGGCAAAAGAAATTCGCATTTATTTAGAACTTAAGTCTGAAAACGAGGCTGAACATAAAAAACTGATCAATGATGGGCTACATGTGATTGAACATCCCATTAGTCAACAGATCACTGAAGAAGACAATCAATGAATATAGTATTAACCGGTGCAAGTAGCGGAATTGGTTTTGAAGCTGCTTTAGAATTTACATTAAATAGCGAGAACAAGGTAGTATGTATTGCCCGTTCTTCAGATAAACTCCGCAAACTCCTGGAAATTGCTAAAGGTATTAATCCTGATTGCACGCTGCTTCCTGTAGAGTTTGACATTATAAATGATGACTACGCTGCCCTGGTACCCTTTTTAAAAGAGAGACTTGGCAAAATTGACATTTTAATAAACAATGCCGGTGCACTAATTAACAAGCCCTTCATGGAAACCAGCCCTGCTGATCTTTATGAGATGTTTGAAAGCAATGTTGTCGGGCATTTTAGCATGATTCAAAACTTAATGCCTTTAATGGGCGAAGGGACTCATATTGTAAATATTGGCAGTATGGGTGGGTTTCAGGGAAGTGTTAAATTTCCCGGGCTAGCAGCCTATTCTTCAAGCAAAGCCGCTTTACATACTTTAACGGAGTGCCTGGCTTTTGAGCTGGCAGAAACCGGCATTAAAGTGAACTGTTTGGCTCTTGGATCTGCACAAACAGAAATGCTTGAACAGGCATTCCCGGGCTACCAATCACCGGTAATGGCTTTCGAAATGGGTAAATATGTAGCTGATTTTGCAAAGACAGGACATAAGTTTTTTAATGGAAAAGTGCTCCCTGTTGCGGTAACAACGCCTTAATCAACAAGTTATCAACATTTTCAGGGTTAAAAAATAATTTTAATATCTTTAGCCCAATTGATATGAAGAAAACCATTATTCTGTTCAGTGTAATACTTTTAAGCTTTTCGGCAGCTAAGTCGCAAACTTCTATACCCGTTCAATTTCAAGAACTGGTACATAAGCTTAGTCAGGAAGTACCAGGTCAGGATAAAAAGCAAACAGTTACTACTCCACCAAACCGTTTACTGGAATTTGCAAAATCTATGCTTGGCATTAGATACAGAACTGCATCAAGCAGCCCTAGCAGAGGCTTTGATTGTTCTGGATTTGTGAACTATGTTTTCAGCAATTTTGGCTTTAAAGTGCCCCGTTCATCAAGAGAATTTGCAACTAGTGGCGAGACCAAAAAGCTTGAAGATGCGAAAATTGGAGATGTAATCCTATTCACTGGAACTAACAGCAGATCCAGAACTCCCGGGCATGTTGGAATTATTTATTCAATAGACGGTGATGAGATCAAATTTATCCATTCTTCATCAGGAAATAAAAGAGGTGTAACCATTACCAGTCTGGATGAAGGCTTTTATAAAAAACGGTTTATAAAGGTGGTAAGCATTTTATAACAACACTATTTTAAGCGCTTCGTTTACATTGCCCTGCCCCAACCATACTTTGGCAAGCTCATGAAGCTCACGTTCACGATTGTTAGCATCCCCAATAGTTGCATCTAAAATCTCTTTCACTTCTGCAAGATTCCTAACTGCATCTATTTCGTCATCAGTTGGCAAATGTTCTACATTACCCAATTTACCAAGATCATTTCCGGTTAGCACAATTGAATTACGGACAGCTTTTGGCAAAGCATCTACCCCTATTCCGAGTGTTGTTAATGGTTTAGCTACTTTAAACAAATTCTCGGGAGTAACCCTGCAATACCAGTCACCACCTAAGCGGGCTACAAGATCAATTTTGGCCTGATCAATTTTCCCATCTTCATCCAATATTTCTTCTTTAATGTGTATTAGCTTTACTTCGGCAAGTATGAGATTTCCTGCTCCGGGGTTTTCTCCTAAATGTATTACCTCTCTAACTATGCATTCCATTTGTACCGGAGCCTCGGCAACTCTGGGAGGCTTTACCAGTTGAGAGGGGAGCATGGTAAAACCAGCTTTTTCGAATTCATTTACACCTTTTGGATATTCGGTACTTGCTAAACTGGTTTGCTGTACCATTTCATAATTAACTATGTTAATTACACACTCTTTTACCTCTAATATATTTTCTAGTGTATGTTTGATGGTATTATCACGAACCCTTCTGGATGGAGAAAATATGCACAAAGGCGGGTTTGTGCTGAACATATTGAAAAAACTAAACGGACTTAAATTAATATTTCCGGCCTGATCTATAGTTGTGGCAAAACAAATTGGTCTGGGCGCAATTGCATATTGCATGTAATTCTGCAATTGTGCAGGGGAAAGATCCGAGGTATTAAGGGTCAGCATAATATTACTACTTGGTATGTATAACGTCATCTCTCCTATAGTTGAGATGATAAGTACATGTCAAAATTTACTTCTTCAAAGCCAGGATAGAAAAATCTGTATCAACTTTTTTTATGGTATTACTTAAATGACCTAGCCCGGTAATTTCCATTTCCACTACATCACCATCCTGCAACCATTGAGGTTTAAAGTTTGCATCATTTAATAATCCGGTACCGTTTAACTCAAGAAAACATCCGGTACCGACAGTACCTGAACCTATTACATCTCCAGGTAAGATATCAGCTCCATAGGCACAACGTTCAATAATTTCAGCAAAAGTCCAATCCATATCTGCCATATTTCCTGCAGATACCTGTTTACCATTCACTGTGCACGTCATTTGAAGGTTATAAGCATTACCTGTATGCCCTGGTTTTGCTGAAGTTTTGTATGCTGTCAATTCATCCGGGGTTACCAGCCATGGTCCTATTACGGTAGAAAAATCCTTGCCCTTTGCAGGTCCAAGGTTTAATAACATTTCTTCCATTTGTAATGTCCTGGCACTCATATCGTTCATAATCGTGAAACCGGCAATGTAATTATCAGCTTCAGCAGCAGTAATATTTCTTCCCTTCTTACCTATTACAACGGCTACTTCTAATTCGAAATCGAGCTTTTCAAAATGATCGGGCATACATTCAATCTCCCCTGGCCCCTGTATAGCATTATGATTCGTAAAGTAGAATATTGGATATTGATCAAACTCTGCAATCATATCAACTTTACGGTTTCTGCGGGCTGCCGCAACATGCTGACGAAATGCATAACCGTCTCTGCATGAGGCTGGATGAGGTACCGGAGCAAGTAGTTCAAAAAAGACTTCTTCTTTTGGTGAGAGTGCTCCAGATTTGATTTCTGCATCGACCTTCTTTGCTCTTTCCATTAAAACTTCTCCACCTTGTAAAAAAGCATTCATCTCATCAGGCAATTGTTTATCGCATGAGTTTAAATTGTAAATGTGTCCGTTTACAAAAACACCAAGGTGTTCTCTGTCTTCTGTTTTATAGGATACCAGTTTCATATGATCAGTAGTTTTTTGTAGTTATTCAAAGCTATATAAAAAATAAAGCAAACAGGTTATAAAATAAAATACTTAATTTAGCTTCCGCAAAAGAAAAATGATACAAAGTAATTTTATATATCAGAATCAGGTAGCCAGACAAGCTTTGGCTTCGTATAGATATGCTATGCTTTCTAAAATCATTTTTGCGCAATATTCCCTTTAAGCCCCCCAATCTTCAGGCTTTAATTAAAACGTTTATATGTTTTAATCGTTATTAAATTACATTTTAACCAAATACCTACTGCTATGCCCATATATCATACCTTAGGAACTATACCTGCTAAACGCCACACCGTTTTTCGCAAACCGGATGGCAAGTTGTATGCAGAAGAACTGGTCTCTACTGAAGGTTTTTCAAGCCTATATTCGCTCGTTTACCACTGTCATCCCCCAACTATTGTAAAGAACTTGGGAAAACCATATTCTGTTGAGCCTAAAATTGCACGTGCAAAACATTTACGCCACACCAGCCTAATTGGTTTTAACATAAAACCTGAGGATGATTATTTGACTAGCCGCAAACCGGTATTAGTAAACAGCGATTTACATATTTCGCTGGCAGCTCCGAGAAAATCAATGACTGATTATTTTTATAAGAACAGTCAGGCAGATGAAGTAATTTTTATTCATGAAGGCAGTGGCACTTTAAAAACAGGCTTTGGTAAGATACAATTTGAATATGGAGATTATTTAGTTGTACCCCGTGGGACTATTTACCAGCTGGAGTTTAATGATGAAAAGAACCGTTTGTTTATAGTAGAGAGTTTTAGCCCTATCCGTACTCCTAAACGTTACCGTAATGAATACGGCCAGCTAATGGAGCACTCGCCTTATTGTGAGCGCGACATTAAGCGCCCAACCGATCTTGAAACTATTGATGAATTTGGTGATTTTAAAGTATTGATTAAAAAACAAGGGTTAATTTATCCTTACACCTATGGTACTCACCCTTTTGATTTTGTAGGTTGGGATGGCTTTCATTATCCATGGGCATTTTCTATCCACAACTTTGAGCCAATTACAGGCCGCTTACATCAACCACCACCGGTTCATCAAACTTTTGAAGGACACAATTTTGTAATCTGCTCTTTTGTTCCGCGCAAATACGATTATCATCCTCTTTCTATTCCAGCACCTT
This sequence comes from Pedobacter ginsengisoli, assembly GCF_002736205.1. NCBI lineage: Bacteria > Pseudomonadati > Bacteroidota > Sphingobacteriia > Sphingobacteriales > Sphingobacteriaceae > Pedobacter > Pedobacter ginsengisoli. The sequence goes on from NZ_CP024091.1 coordinate 3,082,212, forward strand.
ATAATCACAGCAATGTGGATAGTGATGAGGTACTTTATTATGTTGATGGGGATTTTATGAGCAGAAAGAGTGTAGTAAAAGGACAAATTACGCTACACCCTGGCGGTATTCCGCATGGCCCTCACCCGGGTACTGTTGAAAAATCCATTGGCAAAGAAAGTACAGAAGAGCTTGCTGTTATGATTGATCCTTTTAGGCCTTTAATGCTGACTGAAGATGCAGTTAATATTGAAGACGAAAGTTATCATAAAAGCTGGCAGGAAAATATAGAGTAAAAAATTCAGCTGTCGCTCGCTTCCTCAAAATCTTGAAGGGAAGATTTTGCATGTCAGCTCATAACACAGATTTTTTTAGGAAAGACAAGATTAAAACAACTGAAGCTAACTTATTATTCAAAAAACTAAAATGAGTACACAAACATTTGCAGAAAAGATTGCCGGAGCTCAAGATTTTCTTCCAATAAATGGAACAGATTATATTGAGTTATATGTTGGGAATGCTAAACAAGCTGCGCATTTTTATAAAACGGCTTTTGGTTTCCAGTCGCTGGCTTATGCTGGCCCAGAAACAGGAGTACGCGATCGGGCTTCTTATGTATTACAACAGGGAAAAATAAAACTGGTATTAACTACAGGATTAAACTCGGACAATCAAATATCGGAACATGTTAAAAAACATGGTGACGGTGTTAAAATATTAGCCTTATGGGTAGATGATGCCTATAGCGCTTTTGAAGAAACTACCAAAAGAGGCGCCAAGCCTTACTTGGAGCCTATTACTAAAACTGATGAGCATGGTGAGGTGCGCATGTCTGGTATTTATACCTATGGTGAAACGGTTCATATGTTCATTGAGCGTAAAAATTATAATGGTTCTTTTTTACCGGGCTACCGCGATTGGAAAAGTGATTACAATCCTGCTGACGCCGGCTTACTTTATATAGACCATTGTGTAGGTAATGTGGGTTGGAACCGAATGAATGAAACCGTTAAATGGTATGAAGATGTAATGGGCTTTGTAAATATCCTTTCATTTGATGACAAACAGATAAACACAGAATATTCGGCCTTAATGAGCAAGGTAATGAGTAATGGGAATGGTTTTTCCAAATTTCCGATCAATGAGCCCGCAGAAGGCAAAAAGAAATCACAGATTGAAGAGTATCTGGAATTTTATGAGGGCGAAGGGGTGCAACATATTGCCGTAGCTACCAAAGATATTTTAGCTACAGTAAAAAGCTTAAAAGCTCGAGGGGTTGAGTTTTTAAGTGCACCACCTGAAGCCTATTATAATATGATGCCGGAACGAGTTGGTGAAATTGATGAGGAAATAGTACAGTTAAAAGAACTTGGTATACTTGTAGATTGTGATGAAGAAGGCTATTTACTTCAAATATTTACTAAACCGGTTGAAGACCGTCCGACTTTATTTTTTGAAATAATACAACGCAAAGGAGCTCAATCTTTTGGTGCTGGAAATTTCAAAGCCTTATTTGAATCTCTTGAACGTGAGCAGGAACTGAGAGGAAACTTATAATTTATAGCAATAAAAAAAGGCATTTTGTTAAATGCCTTTTTTTATACTTATCCTTTTCATTTAAAAAAAATAGCTACTTTCGGGGTTTAAGGCTATAATGTGGAAATGGAAATTAATATAGTAAATAGAGTTGTGCTGTTTTTTACACATTTTAAGGCTGCATTTAAGTTATTTCAAAAAAACGATCCATTACGTTTAGCCGGAGCCACAGCATTTTTTGCAAATTTTGCATTACCACCTATTCTTATCATACTAATCAGGCTTTTTGGTTATTTTATCGATAGAAAAATACTTGCTTCAAGAATGTTTGAACGTTTAGCCAGTATTTTAGATGATACAAGTACCGGTCAAATAAGGCAGACCTTAAGGAACATAAGAGGAATTGAGCATCAATGGTATGCTACTTTACTAAGCTTTGTTTTTTTTCTATTTGTTGCCACCACTCTTTTCACTGTAATTAAAAATTCAATGGATCAGATCTGGTCTATCGCAAATAAAGAACATGCAGGTTTTATGTTTAAAATGAAGCTAAGGATTCGATCAATGGTAATCATTTTATTAGCAGGGCTTTTATTTACTACAGGATTTATTACCGACGGTATACAGGCATTTGTAGGCACCTACATTAACACAGCTGCCCCCACTTTCGGAAAAATATTCCTATCCATATTAAATCAGCTATTGTTTATAGCTATTGTTATGATTTGGTTTACTGTACTATTTAAATTTTTAACCAATGGCCGGCCTACATGGAAAGCAGCATTAAAAGGAGGCCTTTTAACAGCAGTACTATTTACAATTGGTAAATATATATTAAGGATAATGCTTCCCCTAAGTGGAATTGGGAATATTTATGGCACTTCGGGGTCTATTGTTTTAATTATGCTATTTGTATTCTACTCTTCTTTTATATTCTATTTTGGCGCGTGCTATATTAAAGTATTAAGTGACTCCAAAGAAACTCCTATACGCCCAATAAAAGGGGCGTTTGAATATGAAATCAAAGAGGTCTTAAAAAACACTTAGCATACCTGGGGCTTCGAAATTTGTTCAAATCCATGCATTTCGAATACTGCTAGCTTATTTAGTAAGTTGTAATGTAAAGTACCAAAGAAGTTAATGATACCATCTTTGTTTTTACCCTCAATACAAATACTTTCTTTTACAATCTCCTTGTGTTCTAATTTATGATCAGCAAGAAGGACATCTTCATCCTGAATTTTCACATCATCTGCCTCAATTGAGAACTGATTTAGCAGCTTCGAGAAGCTTTGGCCGTTTAGCAATAGTTCTTTGATATTCATGATCACTTTAAATTAAGTTAGGGAAGGAAGCAACATCAATTTTAAAGCCAAAAAGAAAGGGTAAACATCAGTTGTTTACCCTTTTATACAAAATGTTAATAACTTGTGATTTTACTAGAACAGTCTGTAAGCTAAGCCCAAAGTAAAGAGACTTAATTTTTGTCCATCGTAACCATCTTTTCCAATTTTTGACAATCCTTGTTCATATCTCAGGTCAATTCCAAGCTTAGAGATGTCCAATCCTGCACCAAACTGCCATGCGATATTTTGTCCTTTGAAATTTCCTTTGAAAGCACTGCCTGCAGCATCTCCAAATGACTGCTCATCATCCAAAATAAAAGACACTACTGGTCCGGTATTTAAACGAAGTCCGATTCCTGCGGCACCAAATTTTGTTCCTACCAATACAGGAACGTCAAGACTAGTAAAATTCACTTTATTTTCTGCTCCGTTACCATCTTTAAGTGTAGTATTTTTACCGCTTAAATAAAGTTCGGGTTGTAGGTGAATGCCTGCGGCACCAATACGCGCCCAAAGACCAGCATAATAACCAGCTCGGTTGTCACTGCTTAATGTGTTTTCCTTGCTCAATTTCGACAAGTTAGTTCCTGCTTTCAAACCGAATTGAAAACTTGGTAATACCTGACTGAAAGCAGTAACGCTAAAGCAAATGAATAATGCCGATAAAACGATTTTTTTCATAATATAAGGGTTAGGGTGATATTTAAATTATCTCTGTAAAACTAACAATATTTTTAATTTGTAACTAAATTACGTAGTTTTATCCGAAAAGAACTACATCAATATTATTGCCAAAACTCTATCCCTTATTGTTTATTCTCATATTTTTTAAATGGATTTTACATTTAATTTCTACGCGATTGTCCTGATTTTATTTGGCACTACAAGCCTATTGCTATCTTATTACATCTATAAAAAAGAAGGAGGAGCAGTTCGCTATTTTGGTATTATGATGTTCTCTAGTGCTGCATGGTCATTAACGTATGGCTTAGAACTGGCCAGCACCACACTTGAACAGGCAAAATTTTGGATAAGTATTGAATATATTGGTATCTCTACCCTACCAATAACATGGTTTCTATTCTGCTTAAAGTTATCAGGAAAAGAACATTGGTATCAGAATAAGATCAGATTAGCTATTCTAATTGCCACTGCAGTTATCCCCACATTAATGGTTTGGACAAATGATTATCATCATCTGCATTTTAAAGGTTACAGGATGGATACTACAGGAGATTTTCCAATGGTTGCACTTGAAATGGGACCATCATATTGGATATTCACCGTATATTTTTATTTGCTGATGGCCATTGGTAGTTATCTTTTAATCGTCACATTTCGTAAATCAGACCCAATTTATAAAAGTCAAAACTATAGTATAATCATAGCTGCATTTATACCATGGATAACAAACATATCCTATTTTTTAGGCTTCAGACCTTTTGGCCAGCTTGATGTTACTCCCTTTGCTTTTATACTTACTATAGTACTAATTGCTATTGCAATCTATCGGTTTAAGCTGTTCGATATTTTGCCTGTAGCAAGAGAAAAGGTATTGGAACTAATGCAAGACGGTTTCGTTATTCTGGATAGCAAAAACAGGGTAATTGATTATAACCCTTCCTTCAGAAAATACATAACCAATATAAAGAAAAATAAAATTATAGGAAGCCAGATTGAGACACTGTTCCCCGATCATGATGGACTTACAGCATTGATAAAAGACCGACAGTCGGGAAAAATTGAACTAAAGGTTGAAAACGAAAATGGTTCATTTGAATTGGAAGCTAAGATTAAGACTTTAAATGAAAATCAATTTAAATTAAATAGCGAAGCGGTAATTATAAAAGTACAGGATCTTACTACGCTGAGAAAAGAAGCTTTGTTGTTTAAATCGCAAACTATAGAACTTCAGCAGCTCAATCAATTAAAGGATAGAATATTCTCAATAATAGCTCACGATTTAAGAGGTCCATTGGTTAACCTTGCTCAAATATTAAAAATGACTACAGATGATATCATTACAATTGACGAGTTTAAAGTTCTGGCCCCCAATTTAAATAAAGATATTTCGTACACTACAGAGCTTTTAGAAAATATCTTGCATTGGTCAAGAAGCCAATTAAAAGGATACGGGATTGATAAAGATTTATTTGATTTAAAAAACATGCTTGTCAACGAAATCGATTATCATTTACCGGCTGCTGAAGCGAAAAATATTCAAATAATACAAGATGTTTTTCCTGGTGAAATGGTCTATGCTGACAGACTCATGATACAAATTGTAATTAGAAATATCTTAAGCAACGCAATAAAATTTTGTAATGAAAATTGCGAGATAAACATTACTGCCGTGTATAAAAAAGAAGGCTTTATTGAGCTATGTATAAAAGATAACGGTGTCGGGATGTCCGACACCGCCCTCAAAAAAATATTTAATGGAGAAAACCTGTCTACGCGGGGCACCATGAATGAAAAAGGCACCGGGTTGGGCTTGGTTATATGCAAAGAATTTATGGAAAAAAATGACGGTAAACTTTTAGTCAAAAGTGAACCAGGTAAAGGGTCATCCTTTTGCATATATCTGCCCGTAGATGCAAAATAGTTTTCTATTTACCGGTAGCGTCGTTTATAGCTTGCTGCTCTTTTAATGCATCAACATTATTCTTATTACCAAAGTTTTGGGTTTTATCTGCAAAATATTCCAGTATACCTACAATAGTATCCAAGTTATCTGAAACACGCTGGTGCATATCGGGCAAATCCTTTTCTAATCTTTTATCTCCAAGCTCTATATTGTCAACTTCAATTTTCCCTATTTTTTGAATAATAGCCTGTTGAGAGTGCTGTAAGTCTTCTAATTCTCTTACAATTTTCTGCATCAATTCGAACTTCTTTAAAGTATCCATATTCGTATTTTAGTTAAAATTAATATTCAATTTACATTCTTATTCAACCAATTACCTTGCCAATATGTTTTACCTTTTTTATAATTAGAACACCTTAACATCGTTATATACGTAAAAAAATAGGGATAAAACTTGCATAACCAACAAATAACTAATACTTTAGTTGTTTAATATATTACCCGCATGAAAAGAGCACTACTTATATTTTTTGCAGTTATTTTTTTTCAGATCACTTATGGACAGACTAAAGCTGTTCTGGATAATGAAAAGTTACTTGAGTATTACCAAACTCAAAAATATATTGAAGCGGCACAATATTTACAAAGCATTTATGCTGAAGATACTCAGGATGAAAAAGAGATATCGCAGCTTGCCTATGCCAATATGATGGCCGGTAAACTCCCCGAAGCAGAAAAGAATTATTTAAAGCTATACGAAAAACAACCTCAGAATTTACCTACATTATTTAGTTTGGCAAGGATAAATATTAGAAGGGGCAATGATGAAAAAGCTAAAGCGTATTACCTGGATATCCTTAAAATTGATAGTACAAACTTTACTGTATACAAGCAATTAGCGAGCTTGGATAAAGGAGAAATGAGCAAGGCAAAAATCGACTACCTTCAGAAAGCAAATGCAATAAATCCCATTGACCCTGATGTAGTATTTGATTTATGTGAGCTCTATTTTAAACTGAACCTTTTTGACAAGGCTAGCAATATTTTACAACCAGCTTTAACAGCTGACAGTACAAATCTGCAATTGTTAAAAATGAAAATGCCTATTAGCATGGCAAGTAAAAAGTATGATGAGGCTATCCAAACTGGCGAAAAATTATTAAGCTATGGTGACAGTTCCACTTTTGTACTTAATAACCTGGGGAAATCTTATTTTTTCATCCTCGATTATAAAAATGCGCTAAAGAACTTTTTAACTATAGAAAGTAAATCAATGGATAGCGAAACATTATTTTACAGTATTGCACTTAGTTATAGAGGATTAAAAGACTACAAAAATGCTATCCCTTATTTAGAAAAAGCGATACAAGAAGGCATATCAACCAAAATTGCCAGTTATTATGGCTTACTTGGCGATTCATTTGAGGGAGTAAGCAAAAATACAGAGGCAAATGTGGCTTACAAAAAAGGCCTCCAATTTGAAAATAATGGAAGCCTGCTGTATAATATTGCTTTGGTTTATGAAACAAAGCTTAGTGATAAGAAAAGTGCAATTGACTACTATGAGCAATACTTAAAAACAATTGACCCAAAAGAGCAGCCAAAGCTCATTGGTTTTATCAAAAACAAGATTACAGAGTTAAAAAGATAATTACCTGTTTACCAACCTTGCAACGTATTTACCAATAATATCGAACTCCAGATTAACAGTATCATCTACATTAACCTCATGTAAATTGGTATGCTCATGCGTATAGGGGATTATAAATACAGAGAATTCATCAATTTCTGAGTTCACTACGGTTAAGCTAATACCATTAACAGATACAGAACCTTTCTCTACAGTAACGTTCCCCCTGTTAGCATCATACTTAAACCTATACTCCCAACTTCCGTCCAGCTCTGTTCTCTTAATACATACTGCTGTTTGGTCTACATGGCCTTGAACTATATGTCCATCCAATCTACCATTCATTAGCATACAGCGTTCCAGATTTACTTTATTCCCAACTTTTAGTTTATCAAGATTGCTTTTTTGCAATGTCTCTTCTATTGCAGTAACTGTATGTGTATCTTCTGATAAGGCAACTACTGTTAAACATACTCCATTATGCGAAACACTTTGATCTATCTTTAACTCATTGCTTAAATTTGATTTTACAATATAATGCCTGTTTGTTCCTTCTGATATTATATCTGTAACCTCACCAAGTGTTTCTATTATTCCCGTAAACATATTTATTAATTAAACTTAATTCTATTTTTCCTCCAGTTGCTCGCTGCGGCTACGTCTTTCTGTATCTGCACCACATCAGGCTTTTTCAATGAAGCTACTGCAATTAAAGCTGCCATAAGAGCCTCATCTTCATTCTCATTTTTTAAACTTTCGGCATTAAAATATTTGCCAACAAAATGGGTATCAAAATTACCTTCTTTAAAAGCGGTGTGCTGCATTACAAATTTCCCAAAAGCAAGGGTAGTTTTTATACCTGTAATGTCATATTCATCAATTGCACGGATCATACGTTCAATTGCCTCTTCCCTATCCTTTCCATAGGTAATTAATTTTGCTATCATTGGATCATAGTAAATAGGAATTTCCATTCCTTGCTTAAAACCATCATCAACGCGCACTCCATTCCCTTTTGGGGTAGTATATGTCTCCAGTATACCTATATCCGGTAAAAAATTATTTTCAGGATCTTCGGCATATACCCTCAGTTCTATGGCATGACCTTTAATACTTAGGTCACCCTGTTTATAGGAAAGTTTTTCACCCCTTGCTATTTTTATTTGTTCTTTTACAAGATCCAAACCAGTTATCATTTCAGTTACCGGGTGTTCTACCTGAAGCCTGGTATTCATTTCAAGAAAAAAGAAATCGAGGTTTTCATCCAAAATAAATTCAACCGTTCCTGCACCAACGTAGTTTACAGAACGTGCTACATCCACAGCACATTCACCCATTTTTTTTCGTGTTTCTTCAGTTAAAATACTGGATGGGGCTTCTTCAATTACTTTTTGATGCCTTCTTTGAACTGAGCACTCACGCTCAAATAAATGAACAATATTGCCATTAGTATCACCAAGAATTTGAATTTCTATATGACGTGGTGATGAAACATAACGTTCTATAAATACTGACCCATCACCAAATGCTGAAGTAGCTTCACTTACAGCCAGCTTCATTTGTTCTTCAAAGTCAGCCGCCTTTTCTACTATTCTCATTCCTTTCCCACCACCACCTGCGGCCGCTTTAATCAGTATTGGGAATCCAACTTCAACCGCTCTTATCTTTGCTTCTTCAACATCTGTAATTGCATGTTCCGTACCAGGAACCATAGGAATATTATATTTCAAGGCAGCAGCCTTTGCAGATAATTTATTACCCATAATCTCCATTGCTTCCGGAGTTGGTCCAATCAGAATTAATCCTGATTCTTTAACTAATCTTGCAAAGCCAGCATTTTCTGATAAAAACCCATATCCAGGATGTATTGCTTCGGCGCCGGTAGCTTTGCAGGCCTCAATTATTTTTTCACCTGATAAATAAGATTGATTTGATGGCGGCGGACCAATACAAATGGCTTCATCAGCATAAAGCACATGCAAGGCATCCCTGTCCGCTTCCGAAAATACTGCAACTGTTTTTATTCCCATTTCACGTGCAGAACGCATAATGCGCAGTGCTATCTCCCCTCTATTTGCTATAAGGATTTTATTCATTATTAAAATTATTTATGGGTAATTGGCTGCATGTGCATGATCTTATCAATAGCCATATCGACCATTTCTGACGATACATCCAAATGCGTAACCATCCTGATTGTATTGAGGCTGGTTGCAATGCAAGCAATCCCCTTTTCAGATAAAAGATGAACAACATCTTCAGCTCTAAAACCGGCTGCTACATTAAATAATACAATATTTGTTTGAACCGGCATTACAGAAGATACATAATTAACTTTATTTAAGGCATCTGCAAGCGCAGCGGCATGCTGGTGGTCTGTTGATAAACGAGAAACGTGATGGTCTAATGCATAAATACCTGCTGCAGCTAAAAAACCTGCCTGCCGCATCCCCCCTCCAAACGCCTTGCGTATCTTCCTTGCCTTTTTAATTGTTGCTGCAGATCCAAGCAAAACTGATCCTACCGGAGCACCAAGTCCTTTTGACAAGCACACTGATATTCCATCAAAATATTTACCATAATCTTTTGCATGGTCACCCGTGGCTATTAAAGCATTAAATATCCTTGCACCATCTAAGTGTAGTTTCAATCCTTTGATATTGCACAATGTATGAATTGGCTCTATTTGATCTAAAGTATAGGCTATACCCCCGCCCTTATTCACTGTGTTTTCTAAAACAACCAGACTAGAATTCGGATAATGAATATTACTTTCATTTATTTCCGGTTCAATTAGCTCTGGTGTTAATATTCCTCTTTCTCCATACAAAAGTCGAACTGAAGCCATAGAGTGATAAGCAATACCGCCCCCTTCATAACGATAAACATGCGATGTCTGATCACATATAACTTCATCCATAGGTTGTGTAAAGCACTTAATTGCAATCTGATTTGTCATTGTTCCCGAAGGGCAAAACAATCCGGCTTCCATATTAAACATACCGGCTAATTTCCTTTCCAGCTCATTTACAGTCTCATCCTCGCCAAAAACATCATCTCCTATTTTTGCACTCATCATTGCTGCCTGCATCTCGGCCGTAGGCTTTGTTACGGTATCGCTTCTAAAATCAACTTTTATTGCCATATTATTTTTACTGAATACAAAAACTATTTTTAATGTTCTTAATGAAAGTAAGTTTGAAAATATTACAAAATACAATATAAAATAGCGCTTTTAGATAAAAAAAGAATTATCGTCACTTTTAAATACTTAAAAGTGATAATATCGTTCATTTTTAAACAAAAAACTACTATTATAGCGGTTGTAACCTAGATTAAAAAAAACAGGGTATTTTATAATTTGGATTTTAAAATAACAAGTGTATTTTAGCCTTAGTGTTTATTTAACAATATGGTAACCTAAAAATCACGAGCAAAATTAGAAAAAACACTGTTTTTAGCACCTAAAAGGCAGAAAATTAAAAACTAACCAAAACTAAAAAATTAAATTTATGAAAAAAAACCATACAAGAGTTGTAGGATTATTTACTTTTATCCCGAAAAAATCAAATTAAGATGATAGTTATTGCAGACGGAGGTTCAACTAAAACCAATTGGTGTTTACTTAATGAGGCTGGTAGAAAAATTCTTTTTAATACCGAGGGCTACAACCCATATTTTTCAAGCACAGAATATATAGTAGAATCATTAAGAAAAACGTTACCGGATCACTTGGAAACCGACAAGTTGAAAGAGGTAAATTATTATGGAGCAGGCTGTTCAACAGATGCCAAACGTAAAATTGTTGCGGATGCAATGAAACAGGTTTTCCCTAATGCCGTAATTAATATTGGGCACGACTTGTTAGCTTCATGCAGAGCATTATTAGGTGACGAGCCAGGTTTTGCAGCAATTTTAGGAACAGGAACAAACTCATGTTTATATGATGGAAAAGATATCACTTTAAACATCGACTCGCTAGGATATTTCCTTGGCGATGAAGGAAGTGGTTGTTTTATCGGAAAAAGAATTCTTTCAGATTACATGAAAGGTTATATGCCTAAAGGACTTAGAGAAAGCTTCTACGACAACTTTGCATTAACTAACGAAGATATCTTTGATCATATTTATAACAAACCATTGCCAAATCGCTTCTGCGCTAGCTTTAGTAAGTTCTTATATGACTTTAAAGACAATTATGAGGATTACACTTTCTCAACTGTTGAGTATGCATTTACTGCTTTCTTTGAAAACCTTGTAATTCATTACCCTAACTATAAAGAGCACAAGCTAAACTGTGTAGGTTCAGTTGGTTATAGCTTTAGAGATATATTAAGCGTTGTAGCAGACAGATACGAAATGGGGGTTGGTAAAATTATCCGCTCACCTATAGATGATCTGGTTGATTACCATTTACAGGTGGCAAACAGATAATAGCTGCAATAAGCACAAAAAAAAAGCCCTAAAGAATAACACTTTAGGGCTTTTATTTTTACTGAGAATTTTAAAAAGAAATCTCCTTTTCAAACAATTTAGCATATTTTCTTTTATCGAATTTATACAAGGTAGCTGCCCTAAATGAAACACCCTGTTGCTTCTCCTGAAGATCTCTTAGCACACCAAAGCTTAGCATCTTTTTCCTAAAATTTCTTTTATCCAATTTCTTATTTAAAATAATTTCATAAACATTTTGTAGCTGGGTTAGTGTAAACTTCTCCGGTAAAAGCTCAAACGCTATTGGCTGATGTTTAATGCGGCGCTTTATTTTTTCGAGACCTTTATCAAAAATCTGCTGATGATCAAACGCCAGTCTTGGCAAATCTTTCACATTAATCCAGTGAGCACGTTTTGCATAGGTACTAATTGGCTTGACGGCCTTATCTCCGCCCAAACGTAAAAGTGCATAATAGGCAATACTTACTACCCTTCCCTGTGGATGTCGGTTAACATCGCCAAAGGTGTAATATTGTTCCATATAAATGTTACTTAGGCCGGTAAGCTCGTTTAAGATCCTGGAAGCTGATTGGTCTAAACTTTCCACTTCTCCAACAATGTTACCTGGCAACGCCCACCAGTCTTTAAATGGCTCTTCATTTCTCTCAATTAAAAGGATTTTTAATTCTCCTTCATCAAATCCAAACACCACACAATCAATCGAAAAAGTGGAATCAAACTGTGGTAAAACTTCTTTCAAAATATTTAATATTAATTACGTTAATTACTCGTTATACAATAACTCAAGCATATAATTATCCATAAAGATAGATAAGAATACCAATTTAGCAATATATAACATTTACAATTAGTATGCTTCTATTTTACTTTTTTTCCATTCCTTTGGAGCCGGGTTCAAACCCGAACTGGTAGTTCTGTTTCAATGTATTAAATTTTTAAATATTAAAGCAAATAAATATACTTGTCACCAAATTACACAGAAAATTAAAAATAAATTACTTAGTGTAAAAAATACACCCTATATTCGTATAATAAATCATGAAACCAAATATCAAAAATATTGCTGTATTGACATCTGGAGGAGATGCTCCGGGAATGAACGCTTGTATTAGAGCTGTAGTAAGAACCGGAATATACAATGGTATAAATATGTTTGGAGTTTTGCAGGGATACCAGGGATTAATAAACAATAATATTAATCCGATGGATGCAAGGTCCGTAAGTAACATTATCCATCTTGGAGGTACAATATTAAAAACAGCGCGTTGTCTGGATTTCAAAACAGAAGAAGGACTGGATACAGCTTTTGAAAACTTAAAAGCAAGAGACATAGACGGGCTAATTGCTATCGGCGGAGACGGAACTTTCACAGGAGCTCAGCGCTTTGCAAAAAAACATGGTGTAAAAGTTATGGGTATTCCTGGAACCATCGATAACGATTTATACGGATCAGACTTTACTTTAGGATATGATACTGCAATAAATACAGTTATTGAAGCTATTGACAAGATCAGAGATACAGCCGACTCACACGATAGATTGTTCTTTATTGAAGTAATGGGCAGAGATTCTGGATGTATTGCTTTAAGAAGTGCAATTGCAAGTGGTGCTGAAGCTGTTCTACTTCCTGAACGAGACACCAGTGTTGATGAATTGGTAGCTCAGCTGGAAGCAGGCGCATCAACTAAAAAATCTTCGAGCATAGTTATTGTGTCTGAAGGACATAAAGCTGGTGGGGCTTATGATATTGCGAAAAAAGTTAAAGAAAGGTTTAATCACTATGATACAAAAGTAACTATCTTAGGCCATCTTCAACGTGGAGGCAGCCCAAGTAGTTTCGACAGGATACTTGGAAGCAGACTTGGCTTTGCCGCTGTAAATGAACTTCTAAAAGGTAACACCATGCAAATGGTAGGCTTACGTGGTAATGATATACTTACAACCACTATTGAAGAAGCACTGACAAAGCATAGCTTTAAATTGGAGAGTGATTTATTGGAAATGACTAAAGTCTTATCAATATAAATATGATTGCAGTAGTTTATAGCGGATCAAAAACAGCGTACTGGAAAATTGCACGTGATGGTAAAACCATTGCTGAGTGTACTATGCCTGGTATTAATCCATGTTTTAATGATCAAAAAGCAATACTGCAGTTTTTAAATAAAAAGGCTACACTAATTAATCATGCCGAAAGCATAAAGAAAATATATGTGTTTGCTGCCGGAGCTTCCTCTGTAGAAAGAAGAAACGAATTGGCAGAAACTCTTGGCCTTTTCTTTAAATATAGCAAAATCACTGTAAAGGATGATTTATTTGGTGCGGCAATTTCAGCATGTTACAACAACACTGGCATTGTAGGTATTTTGGGAAGTGGCGCTAACTGTGCTTATTTTGATGGCAAAAGCCCTGAGAAAAACAACTTTGGCCTGGGATTTATTCTAGGTGACGAAGGCTCTGCAACTTATTTAGGTAAAATTATTGTAAAGGCATTTCTCCAGGAAAAACTACCTAAGGATTTACAAAGTGATTTTGAAGTAAGGTATAACCTGGACAGGCCACAAATACTTGAGCGTGTTTACAAAAAGCCAATGGCGCAGCAATTTTTCAGCTCGTTTTTTGACTTCTTTCTGGAACATCGCAACCATAAGTATATACTAGACCTTATAGATAAAGCGTTTGAAAGTTACTTCAAAATATATCTGCTGCCTACAATAAAGCTACACCCTGGAAAAGACATTCATTTTGTAGGGCTTGTTGCCGGAACTTTTCAGGAGCAATTAAGAGAAACAGCAGAAAAACACGGATTAAAAATAACATCAATAACTAAAGAACCAATATATAATTTACTAAACTACTATTCAAATTAATAAGATGAGCAAAATTGGAATAAACGGCTTTGGCCGTATCGGCAGACTTGTTTTTAGAGCTGCTTTAAAAAGAGGATTAGATATCGTTGCAATCAATGACTTAGTTGAGCCAGATTACATGGCTTATATGCTAAGATATGATTCTACTCATGGTCGTTTTGATGGTACTATCGCTGTAGAAAACGGGAACCTTGTAGTAAACGGAAAAACTATCCGTATCACTGCTGAAAGAGATCCTGCAAACTTAAAATGGAATGAAGTTGGCGTAGAAACTGTTATTGAGTCAACTGGTTTATTCTTAACTAAAGAAGATGGCGCAAAACACATTGCTGCAGGTGCAAAAAGAGTTGTATTCTCTGCTCCGGCAAAAGACGACACTCCTACTTATGTAATGGGTGTTAACCATGAAAAACTTACTGCTGACCAAACTATCGTTTCGAATGCATCTTGTACTACCAACTGTTTAGCTCCTATAGCTAAAGTATTAAATGATAACTTTGGTATCGTAGAAGGCTTAATGAGCACTATTCACGCGGTAACTGCAACACAAAAAACTGTTGACGGACCTTCAGCTAAAGACTGGAGAGGTGGCCGTGGTGGTTTCTCTAACATTATCCCTTCATCAACAGGTGCTGCAAAAGCAGTAGGCTTAGTACTTCCTGAATTGAAAGGTAAATTAACTGGTATGTCTTTCCGCGTTCCTGTAGCCGACGTTTCTGTAGTCGACCTTACTGTACGTTTGGAAAAACCTGCTACTTATGAAGACATTAAAAAAGCCATGAAAGCTGCCTCTGAAGGTGACTTGAAAGGCGTATTGGCATATACTGAAGACGAAGTAGTTTCTTCTGATTTTATCGGCGATGCTCATGCATCTATTTTTGACGCAAAAGCTGGTATTTCATTGAATGACAACTTCGTTAAAGTGGTTTCTTGGTATGATAACGAATGGGGCTATTCTAATGCATTAGCTAAATTCGTAGAGTACTACGGAAACTTAAAGTAAAACCCGTTCATACAGGTTTATATTTGGTTAGATAAGGGATGTGCGTGGATGCGACATCCCTTTCTTTGTTTCAATCCATCGATCAAGCTGTAGTTCAATACATTAGATATACTTCAAGCATGAAATGATTAATAATCCTGTTAATTATAATTCCTACTCTAATAGCTAAAAGTATGCTTTTAAAACATATAAGGTGGATTGGCAACCACTACTTCACTTTAAAGTTGAAAACAATTACACCAATTTGAATATCAGGGGCAGTTTCTGATGAGACTAAATGAGCACGCATTAAAGCCTCTTCACATTTCCGCCATAATTCCTTATCGTTTAACGTAGTCCCTTTAACACCTGCCGTAGCATCGATCACGTTACCGCTTTTTTCTATTTTAATCCGAACAGCTATTTTTCCTGTTTTTTGCTCATCATCTTCTGGTACAATTAAATCGGTAAACTTTCTAAATCCAACTGGTGTTTCAATTCTGCTATCATCTTTTTTAGTTGGAATTTTTATGGGTATTGAAGGGTCCTTTGGGTAAACAATAACCTTATTTATATTCTTACCTACAATCACCGTGATGAGAATATTACTTTCAATGTTTTCATAACGAAAGATGCTTGTATATGTGCCATTTTTGGGTTTGATTAGTTGAAAGTTTAAACTAATTAATTCGCCAAGAATTGAGTTGTACATTCCAATGTACTCATTCCAGCTGACTACAACTACCTTGTCAAGTTCATAACCAACTGAATATGTAAATTCACCTTTACCATAATCATAAATGTTTTTATAGCTATTAGTTTTACTAAAGTCTTTATTTTTTAAATATTCTGTAATATGTTGCTTAGAAGTGCCAAGTAATGCTATACCCTCACCTAGAGTTTGAATTCTATCTTGGGCGTAAGAAACTGATATATTTACGAATAGAACAAATAATATTAACAGCGTTTTCATTTAATTTCTACATGGAGGGTCAAAAACTGATGATTCACTTGAAAAACATCCCTTTAGGATAAAAATATCTATAAGATAAAAATAGATTTTGCAGGATTACCTGAATTTTTCTTATTAACAATATTAGTAAAGATTGTAAAAACAATTGAAAATACAATTACAACTATTGCGGTTGGCTTTGCTGTATCAGTAAAATCTGTTATCGTAAGTAGAATTTTGAGAAGCATAAAGTAAACTTAATCATTTTCCTCCTCAACAGAATACATATTTAAATAGAATAGATAATCACTTAGATTATTGACGTATAATACCTCATTATCTAACAAATAGAACATCAATTTAGCACCTTATTATTTCAGATTAAATTCATAATCCTCCACTAATCGAGTTGATTGAAGGTATATCTCTGTGGTACCTATACTGCTATGGTTTGCTCTTTCCTTTATAAGATAATGGTCTACCCCATTGTTGAATTGATGCCTAATGGAAGTATGCTTTTGCTCATATAACGTTCTTCCTGCAAATTGTGGATAAGCCTTCCTAAACCTCCTCATCAATGTTCCAAGCTCCTTAAAAGAATGTGGTTTACCAGATTTAAATACATTGTGCCCACCGAATAGCCACAAACCTCCTTCAATAGTTATCCCCCTTGAGATGGTATTCTCTCTTATAATTGATATAAGCTCTACTGCTTTAGAGGAAAGAACTACAGTTCTTACTGTATCGTTTTTCTTATTAGTTACTTGTAATAATCCCTTTTCTAAATCGATGTTCTTCACTTGCAACAACTAGCTAGATTCAAACTAAGGAGTAGCATGTGTTAATAATTCTGCTACTTGTATTACAATGTAGGAATTAAAATCCTGTATAACAGAAACTTTCCCTTTCTTTGGTCAGTTGTTAATTAGAAATCTAGCTTTTATTCTCCCAATCTGATTTTTTCAATTCAAACCAATCTATCGGATCACCTTCATAGTCAAAAGTCTCTCGCAAGTCAAAGCCTAATTTAGCCAATACCTTTTTTGAATTTACATTATTCGGGTCTGTTATTGCATAAATTTTGTCAATATTGAGATTTTTAAATCCAAAATCCAATATTACGGTAGACGCTTCGGTAGCAAAACCTCTGCCCCAATGTTTTCTTTTAAACCTATAGCCAAGCTCGTAGAAATTAAAGTGATTATTCAAAAGTTCTCTAAAATATTTTAGCCCTGCCCAGCCGATACATTCATTAGTTACTTTGTCAACAACCGCCCAACGAGCAATTCCATTTTCTACATATTGCTTTTTTAGCATTTCAATCACTTTCCTTATTTCCTCAATAGATTTAACAGGATTATTTTCAATATACAAATGGACCTCTGGGTCAGAGTCCATTTCAAACAAATCATTTTCGTCTGAGTATTCTAACTCTCTCAAAATTAGTCGTTTTGTTTCTATAACTATATCCATTACGAATTGGCAAAGTTGTTTTTATCCACACCTAATTTACAAAAAAAGCCTATACACAAAGATTCTTAAACTAGCACCAAAAGGTAATAACCTGATGAACGTAATTCCTTCAAGATTTATGGAGGGGGTTTTTGTCTTAAAAGGTACAGCAGTACCCAGGAGATACAGAAAAAAAGGAGTATATCAAATTATGAAGTGCTACATTTTGAAAGATAAAGCTAAAGATGCTTTTAAGTTTCTAGCAGACAAAGGCTATATAGAATATTACATTCAAATAGCTTCTGCTCACCGCCTGCGAATGGAGTGAAGGTGTCAACTGGAAAAGTACGCAAGTACGTCTGGCTTTGTGCAGAACCCACAGGTGTTTAATAGCACGAATACCCGCAATGCAGTTTGTAGATGGTCACTACACATATTTACCTTATAAACAAATGACTAAAAGAGGGCTTTCCTCTCTTATGCACCAAAAGAGCGCAAGCCTGAATTTAGGAATGAAAATATCAGGCTGACCACAGGCATAAATCACTATTGTTCATTATTTAGCAATTCTTTAAGGTCTGGCGTATCAAACACAAATTCGGGTTCCATATGAATGGGAGTATAATTAATCACAAGTGGAAAACGATGCGCTTGCTCAGCGGTCACCATAAGCGAATACCAACCCTTTTCAAAAATATCTTCAAATACAGCTATTCCCTGTGCCGGATCGATCAAATGAATCTGAAATGTGTACGATTGGCCTTTGAAATTTGTAACATTAACACTATAAACATACTTACCAGTTTGCTTCACATTGTTAATCAAAGATACAGTCCTTTCCATTTCATTTACAATCATCGTACTGTCGTTTAATGCAATCCTTCGTGGAGACCCATTAGAGGGGGAGTAGAGATAAAACTTTCCTTTGTACATATGAAGCCGTATCCAATTATGAGGTAGCTTACCCAGATCAATTGGTTGCCTCTCGGCCCTTTTGTATTTCTGGAGCGCCTTGATATCTACTAGATATGCTTTATCAGTGTTAGTATAGTCCAGACTTGTCAGTGCAGCAAAATATGGTGATTCCTTCCAGTTCTTGTCTATATACACAGAATGTCCCTCAGCATTTGGCTTCTTCAGAAAGATGGTATCACGTTCTTCCTTTTCCTGCCCGGAACATATGTTTATAGAAAGAAGTATAGCCAGAATAAAGGCACCGCTGGACATTTGGTATTTCATGCTAACTAATATACGGACTTTTCAGCATGATAATCAAAGAGATATGATTGAGTATGCCGTGTCAATATCCAATATTTATTCCTGCCCATTCGCGGTCTAAGCAACCTTTTTACAAAGGGGTATGGATTGGAATATTATGAAGATTGCCAACTTATATAACCTTTGTAATAAACCGCAATTGCCATTGGCAATAGTAAACTAGAGATCCAAATCCCCCAACAAATTATACGGGTTCGCTTAGTATTCCAGTGATGATTTATAAATTCATCATATATATTCTCATGCCTTCCCTTTGCTGCTAACACATAGTACAATATTATTAAGATAACAATGTTTAATGCAATGCTTACTACCCGGGTGTACGGGGTAAGATGTAGTACTGATTTATTGATTAGCAACCCAAGTAACATACATATACCAAAGATGGTTAATTCCACTAATAATAGCGCTCTAAACCATCCATCCCAACTCTCAGGTTTGTCTTTATAAAAGTAGAGGAAACAGAAGTAATAAAATCTTAGTAGCATGCTGGTATAAATATAAGAAACTTATACTTTTCAAATCCCCCTTCGGCGTAAATGCACTAATGATACACCAAGACATTACAACAACTTAAACATTGACATTGCGATGGCCAACAATATAAGAATTGGTGCCACAACCATAATGAATGTTACATAAATTAGATAAGCCCATTTGATAATAGGTGTTAATGCATTAAAGTCTTCAATCTTATCAGCGGCACTTTTGGATCGGTAAGCTTTTGTGAAATGATAAGATAGCCATGATAGAAAAGGTATTAAGGCTAGCCCAAAGACCAGATACAAATTCAGGTCTAAGTATTTAGTTGCTATAAACAGCCATAGGATGATCAGCATACCTATTGATGCATTAATAACCCTCATTCCTGAAAGCTCATTAAAATAACGACCCCATATCTTCCTCTGTACACATAAGGCAGAACTTTCTAAATTGTAGTAAAAGGTATGGATTGATTTCAATAGTTTATATAAATGGTAGGTCAAATATAATGTTTTCACTAGAAAGTCTGGGGCATTCGCCTCTAGGGGTAAATTATCCTAAATGATTTTGATACTGGCGATCATCTTTCCAACCGATGTGAGCTCTCTTACGTTTATAGCCATTACAACTTTATCAAAGTCCATGTTGAGTCCATGGTAAGTCCATGTCTAATCCATATTTTTACGATAAAAACATGGAGTTATCTTGCAATTTCAGTTATGTCATATTGGGATGTGGTACTAGCATAACTTTGCACAAAGCACGCATTCTACCCGCATATCAAAAAAATTATTTACGGACACGACTCAATGTTTCCTGAGACATCCCAAGATAAGAGGCTATATATCCAAGTGGAATTCTATTAAGTAAATATCCTTCATGAGATAAAAAATGTTCGTATCGCTCTTTTGCAGATAATGTGCGTAAAGAAATTGCCTGTTCCTCTGATCTTACATAATATGTCTCAATCAGTTTTCTTCCAATATAATTGAACTGTGGATGTTTTGTGTAGATTTCCTCCAGATGACTTTTACTCAATTGAAGAAGCTCGCAGTCCTCTACTGCTTCAAGGTATTCCACTGAAGGGTTTCCAGTAAAGAAGCTATTAACAGAAACAACAATATCATTCTCTATTAAGATCCAAGATACCTTTTCATTCCCATCAGAATCGATATAAAAACTTCGTAAAGCACCAGACTTGATAAAATAAGCATGTTTACTAATATCCCCTGGCAAGAGCAAATATGTCTTCTTACAAACATTCAATGTTTTACTTTTTGAGAGAATATCAGAAATAACATCATCATTAATTGACTGGATAGCAAGAAGCTTTTTAAAAATTGAAGAATGGATATCATCAGCCATATCTTTTTTGATTTTTGTCAAAAGTAGAGTAAAACTAATCATTTAACTTGCCCAAATCAATATCAGATCAATTATGAAAATAGACAACTGCATCATTAACAAATTAACCTTTATGAAGGTAATTTTCCCCCTATTTTACGGATTTTTTGTAGTGGCATTAGGCGACAAACTTTCATTCCCAATGTTTGCCTATCTTTTGATAGCCCTGTTAAATCTTGAGACATCGGCACTAGGGATTATTGGATATGGGAGTATCTTCTATCTCATGTTTACCGGCTTTTATCACTTCGACAAAAATTGGAATTATCGATGGACAATAGTTTGCAGTTTGGCACTCGTACTCTTAACTGCAATACCGATATATTGCAACATCATTAATGGTGGCCGCTACGTATTTATTTTCATTGCAATTGCACTACTGATGGCTGCATTTGTTATATACGGAAGTATTTTAGGCCTTCGTATATTAAAGTTTGCAAAAGAGTAATATAGTTTACTTTCATTCTCCAGATTCATATGTAAAAACCATTTTATGAATATCGTAACTTATCTCTTCATGTACCATTGTTTTACTTTTCTCTGGTAAGAATTTGAAACCGACAGACTCATAACATCTGATTGCCGCATAATTCTTTTCCCCTGTAAAAAGTTCAACAGTATTAGTGTTATAAAGTCGCTTAGATTCTTCTACTAGGAGTTCTATAAAATATCTACCCAATCCTTGACCCCGAAGACTTGGCTCCCCTATTAGAATCCTGGCTAGTCTGGGGTAGCCACTTTCCTGAGCGATAATCTCGCCAAATGAAAATGGCAAACCATCCTGAGTATATCCTATATAAAAGCAGCGATCTGAATGTTTAATTCTGTAGTCTACTATTTGTTGTTCAATAAGAGGGAAAGTAAAATCTGTACCGGAAAATTGAAGCAGAAGTTCAGCATCGGTTACCCAATTCTTCAATAATTTAAAATCTGAACTTTTGTAAGGTTTGAGCATCTCTTAATATAAAGTGGTATTATTTTTTCCTAATACCAATGTTACGAAGATATATTTGGATATTTAATGTCAGAATTTAACTTTGTTCTAACCAAAATATTTCTTTATCTCAAAATTTATGAAAACTATTTTCTACGCCCTTTTAACAACCGTTGTTTTCTCAGCCTGTCAAGGCAATAAAGAAAATGCCGCAACTTACTCGCCAAGAGTATTAACTGCAACAGAAAAATTCAACTATTATCCTGAAACTAGAGGCGACACCTTAGCGCTTATTACTGCCGAAGGTGATAAAAAAGCAGCTGAAGAAGCAACAGAGGTTTTTAGTGTAAAATACAAAGATACCGTTATTCAAATCCAAACAAATCCAGCCGATAAAGCCTCTGCAATAGGCAAATTTTCTACTGCTGAATATGTAAACACTCAAAAAACTACTTTATTGGTTCAAATTGCAGATAATTCAGGCCTCGAAGCTCCTGTTTATCTAATTAGCATAGCTGATAAAAAACCTGAAGTAATTAGCCTTTACAGAGCATCTAAGGGTAAAAATGATAAAGTATATACCAAAGGAATTATCAAAACCGGCAGAGACGGTTATTTAGTTAATAACGACTTCTTTGTTACAAATGTTAACGCCAAAGTTTTCTTAATTAAAAGACAAAATGAAGATGAAAGAATCCAGGGTGAGTTTATGCTAAAATCTCCTGATAAGCAAACACTGGCTTTCCTTTGCGAAAAATCATTCTTTCAGGTTCATTATCCAACAGGAAAAGTTTTTGATCAAGCTTTGAAAACTATACCTACTGCAAAAGGGAATGAACTATTTGTGTGGATTCAGGAGAACTATAAATGGGATAGAGATAAAGAAGGGATATCACATTTAATACCCAGCGACAACGATAAAATTGTTGACTTAAAATCGTTCAAATAAATATCACAAATTTAGATTAAAAAAAGCGCCTGTATCTTCATCTATGATACAGGCGCTTTTTTATGTAAATTAGATCTACAAAATAAAAAAACTGCATGAAAACATCCTTTAAGATTCCTTTGGTTGCAATGCTCGCAATATTAACCTCATGCCAAAATAATGGCAAAAAAAACACAACAGACGACACGGCTTCATCATCCTCAAATCCCTTTCTTAATCAGAGTAAATTGCCTTACCAGGCACCTGATTTTGATCACATAAAAGATAGCGATTTTAAGCCCGCCTTTACCGAGGGCATGAGAATTCATCTGGAAGAAATTCAGAAAATCGCTAACAATACTGAAACGCCTACATTTGAGAATACACTTGTAGCAATGGAGAAATCTGGTGAAATGCTGACAAGGGTAAATCGGATATTCGGCCTGCTTACAGGTGCAAATACAAACGATGATCTACAGAAATTGCAGGAAGAAATTGCGCCTAAACTTGCAGCTCATCAAGATGCTATATCATTAAATCCTGAACTGTTCAAAAGGATTGAATCTATTTATAACACAAGAGAAAAGTTAAAATTAGATCAGGAATCAAAACGATTAATAACGTATTACTACCAGGCATTTGTTTTAGCGGGAGCCAAACTTTCGGAAACCGACAAAACAACTCTTAAGAAGCTGAATGAACAAGAGGCTTCTTTAAGTGCCAAATTTTCTAATCAGCTTCTTGCAGCTGCCAAGACAGGTGCTTTAGTTGTTAATGACAAATCAGAACTTGCCGGACTTTCAGAAGGTGAACTTGCAGCGGCTGCCCAGGCAGCAAAAGCAAATAAGTTAGATGGTAAATGGTTGCTACCTCTTCAAAACACCACCCAGCAACCTTCCTTACAAATGTTGTCAAATCGTACAACCAGACAAAAGCTATTTGATGCTTCCTGGAATCGTGCAGAACGAAACGACACAAATGACACCAGAAAAGCAATTGTAGAAATAGCAAAAATTAGAGCAGAGAAAGCTAAGCTTATTGGTTTTCCTAATTACGCTGCCTGGAAACTGCAAGATCAAATGGCCAAAACTCCAGAGGCAGTCGAGAGTTTCTTTTCTAAACTTGTTCCATCTGCAACAGCAAAGGCAAAAGCTGAGGCAGCAGATATTCAGTCTATAATAGATCAGCAAAAAGGTGGTTTTAAAGTTGAACCGTACGACTGGAACTATTATGCTGAACAAGTACGCAAGGCGAAATACGATCTGGACGAAAATCAGATCAAGCCTTACTTTGAATTAAATAAAGTACTTGAAAACGGTGTTTTTTATGCTGCTACACAGCTTTATGGGATCACTTTTAAAGAACGTACAGATCTTCCGGTTTACCATAAAGACGTAAAGGTATATGAGCTATTCGATAAAGACCAAACCACAATCGGCTTGTTTTACTGTGATTATTTTAAGCGCGACAATAAATCGGGAGGCGCCTGGATGGACAACATGGTTGGCCAATCTAAATTATTAGGCACTAAACCTGTTATTTTTAACGTATGTAATTTCACTAAACCGGCAGCTGGCCAACCTGCATTAATCAGTTTTGATGATGTTACTACCATGTTCCATGAGTTTGGTCACGCGTTGCATGGTTTCTTTGCTAACCAACAATATCCGAGTTTATCGGGAGCTAATGTTGCCCGTGATTTTGTAGAGTTCCCATCTCAGTTCAATGAGCATTGGGCAATAAATCCAACTGTATTTAAAAATTATGCAGTGCACTACAAAACAGGCGAACCAATGCCGCAAACATTGATTGATAAGATCAAAAAGGCAGGCACATTTAATCAGGGCTATGCATTAACCGAGGTCCTTGCAGCTGCGGCTCTTGATATGCAATGGCATAAACTCTCAGCAGCTGACCCTTTACAGGATGCAGATAAATTTGAAATTTCCGCCTTACAAAAAACACATCTTGATTTGTCTTATGTCCCATCACGCTACCGATCTTCTTATTTCTTACACATTTGGGGAAATGGATATGCTGCAGGTTACTATGCTTACCTATGGACAGAAATGCTAGATCATGATGCATTCTCCTGGTTCGAGGAAAACGGAGGATTAACTCGTGCCAATGGCCAACGCTTTAGAGACATGATACTTTCAAAAGGGAATACAGAAGATTATGGAAAAATGTTCAGAGATTTTCGTGGCCATGACCCAAACATTTCTGCAATGCAAAAATATAGGGGCTTAGTTACAAAATAATACAGAAAGAGAACCGGTTAATTACCGGTTCTCTTTTTAAATCTTCCTCCAATCCAAACCGATAAAAACGACAATACTAAGAATACAACCAGTACATAAAAACAGTTTACAAATACTGTTGCATACCCATATTTTGCTACATCTACAAATGGATAAGGGTAAAATCCAGATACAGAGCCTCTGAATAAGATAAACATTAAATAAATAAAAGGATAAATAAGCCATGCAAATGTATCCCTCCACTTCAATAATTCTTTAGGTACAAACAGGAACCAATAGAATACAAATAAAATTGGGACAATTAAGTGTAGCAACTCATCAACTATCAGCTGCAAACCTTTCGGTTCCCAGGTAAACCTCAATATCAAATTATAAACTAAGGCCACTACAGAAATATAAACTGCCGTTGCTGTTAAGGTAGCTGGCGCTGTAAAAAATCCACCCTCCTTTCTCCTTAGTAAAAGTGCAGTAAAGCACAAAGCCACCAGAATATTCGTTAAGATAGTAAAGTAGCTAAAATACCTGATAACAGACTCATCAACCGGAACAATCTCGCTTTGGAGAATAAGGTAAAACTGCCCTGCTAGCGCAAAGCAACCAGTGGCAACACCTGTCACCAGTATCCAATTACCTCTTTTAACAGTTGCTTGTTCCATATAAATACCAAGTTACGTAAAAAGCAATAATTGCGCTAAAATAAATACCAGGCCAAAAGAGTTTAATAATTGGCTATTAAAGGATAATAATCTAAAGGCCCATCGCCTATCTTAGTTGATTGTTAACCAAACCATAAACGAACGATGTCTATTTTAAAAGCATTTATAACCACTGGCATTCTCTCTGCATTAACATTTTCCTCATCTATAGCTCAAGACATTGAGCGATGGGATAAACAAGCAAATGAAAAGGAAAATCCTAACACCAAATGGTTCAAAGAAGCAAAATTCGGCATGTTTATCCACTGGGGTTTATATTCTAAACTAGGAGGAGTATGGAATGGCAAAGATTATTATGGTAGCGGCGAGTGGCTAATGCATCAGGCAAAGGTACCTGTGGCCGATTATGCAAAAGTTGCTAAAGAATTTAACCCTGTAAAATTTAATGCTGATGAATGGGCTGACCTTGCAAAGGATGCGGGCATTAAATACATGGTAATAACAGCCAAACATCACGAAGGTTTTGCCATGTACGATTCAAAAGTAAGTGATTTCAATATCGTAAAGGCCTCTCCATACGGAAAAGATCCTATGAAAGCACTTTCAGTTGCTACCAGAAAAAGAGGAATAGAATTTGGCTTTTACTACTCTCAGTTCCTGGATTGGCACGAGCCAAATGGCGGAGGCAATAATTGGGACTTTGATGAAACAAAGAAAGATTACCTAAAATATTATAAAGAAAAATCTATCCCCCAGCTAAAAGAATTGCTTACCAATTATGGTAACCTGGGTATTGTTTGGTTTGATATGCCTGGTGGACTGGATAAAAAACAAACTCAGGAACTGGTAGACAGTATGCATGCCTTACAGCCTAAAAGTTTGTTTAGCAGCAGGGTTGGCCAGGGCTTGGGAGATTACCGAACCTTTGGCGATTCTGAGGTTCCTGCAACACCAATCTCAGGTGCATGGGAATCTATATATACTCATAACGATTCATGGGGATACATAACCCACGATATGAATTTTAAGTCTCCTAAAGAGATTATCCAGCTGCTCGCAAACGTAGCCTCAAAAGGCGGCAACCTTATGCTAAATGTTGGCCCTGATGGAGAAGGAAATATGCCCCTATATTCGATAAAATATTTAAGAGAAACCGGTAAATGGCTCCAAACAAATGGCAAGAGTATTTATGGAACTACCTATGGATTAATTCCTGCGCAACCTTGGGGTGTTACTACCTCTGCACCGGGTAAACTTTATCTTCATGTATTAAACAACCCCCGAAATGGAAAAATTAGGGTACCTGGGGTAAATGTTGCAGTAACCAAAGTGTTTCAGCTTGCCAATAAACAACCCGCTAAGTGGACAAAACAAGGCAATGATATTATTGTTGATATGCCTAAATCCTTAAACGACCATAATACAGTGCTTGCAGTTCAATTTAATGGCAAACTCAACGATGGTTATGCAGCTTCAATACCACAGGTTTCACAGCAATATGATTTTAATACTATCGAAGCAGTAAATGCCAATGTTAAAGGAAACGCAAAAATCGAATCCCTTACCTATAGTCATTATTTTGGCGACTGGAAACACACAACCTGCATAACCAACATGAGTAATCCGGAAGATGAAGCATCATTTAAGTTCTCTGTAACAGAAGCAGGTGATTATAAAATACTGCTTGAATACTCATGTCCTGATGCTAGCAGTAAACAAGAAGGATTAATGAGTTTTAATAATACAACCTACAAATTTCAAACCTTAAGAACATCTGAATTCAGTTCAGGAAAACCCTTGTTGTTTATAAAACATCCTGTTGCCATTGTTTCTGTAGCTAAGCCAGGGATTTATACCATAAAGCTAAGCCCAGATACAGCCGGAAAATCCTTGTTTAATTTAAAATCAGTTATACTGCAACCTGTATTATAAATAATAATTTGTGGCAATTATATTTTGGTAAAAAAATTCAGGAACTCCTGTTTTTTGGTTCTGCTTAGGTTAATGGTAGTATTGTTGGCCATCACTACTTCACCTCCCTCTCCCCTTATATAATGTTTTATATAGTCAAGGTTTATAATAAAGGATTTATGAGCTCTAAAGAAGCTATGGTCACTTAAAGCTTCCTCAAATGAAGAAAGTGTTTTACTAACCAAATGAACCTGCCCATCATTCATGATAATATTGGTATAGCAACTGGTAGCTTCCAGATATAATATTTCTTTGATTTTTACAAAATGAAGTCCCTTGCTGCTAGATAAGGCCAGGGTATCCATAATTCTGGAATGAGTAAAGTGTTTTGCCATTTGAAACTGTTTCTTAGACGAAATAGTCTCATTATTTACAAACCTTTCTACAGCTTCTTTTAGCTCAGTTTTATCAATTGGCTTTAGTAAATAATCTAATGCATTTAATCTTAATGCCGCAATCGCATACTGATCATAAGCGGTAGTAAAGATTGTTTGAAAATTAAAATCATTAAACTGTCCCAAAACATCCAAACCGCTCATTACAGGCATTTCTATGTCCATAAATACAATATCTGGTTGATTTTCTTCTATAATTACCTTAGCCTCGGTACTTTTCTGACAAGTAGCAACCACCTCAACTTCCTCACAACACTGGTTCAGCAAATGCTGCAGTGTTATAATACCATGCTTCTCATCGTCAACGATAATAGCTCTGATTGCGTTCATATTTAGATAGTTCTTAGTCTTTTCTCATAAATTAATTCACTAATATCTAAAATACCAAAAACAATTAGTAAACGGTAACAATTAATCATCAAATGGTTACCATTTAAAATAAACTTTACTGAAAGTTTAATAAATCATGTTAAGGTAAATATGAACAGATGTACCTGTTGCTTCATTATGTTCATTATATAAATCCTCAATTACAATTTGACTATCGCTGCTTAGTAGTTTTAATCTACTCGAAGTAATATCTACCCCGTATGATTTATGTTTAAACTGACTTGGCATAAATGATTCTGCTGCCGCACGACCAATCCCATTGTCCCTTATAGTTATATGCAATATATTTTCGTCACTCCTTTGGATCAATATTTCCAGGAGCCCTTTCTCTTCCCTGTTTCTTAATCCATGCCAAATGGCATTCTCGGCAAAGGGCTGCAAAATAAGTGGCGGTACTTTTAAAGATTCCGGATGAATATCCTTGTTAAACTTAATAACATACTCAAAACAATGCTCTAACCTTACGGCCTCTAAATTCAGATAAAGCTTTAGTGTATCAAGCTCTTTATCTAAAGAAATAGCTGTATGTTTAGAATTATCAAGTATATTCCTCATTAACTTAGAGAACGTAGTTATGTACTCACTTGCCTCCTCAATTTTATGCTCAATAACGAAGCTATTTATAGAGTTAAGAGTATTAAACATAAAGTGAGGGTTCATTTGCGACCGCAAAGCCTGCATCTCAGCATCTTTAAGCTTTCGTCTGTACTGTTCTTCAAGCTTATGTTGATGAAACAAATACCTGTAAACATATACTATACCCAATATAATAAGCCCAAACATCAGGAATAAAAACCATTGTGTTTTATAAAATGGTGCGGGTACATATACCTTTACCACCAATCCTTTTGATTGCCAGTTCTCCATATTGTCCCCTGCCTCAATCAATAAATGATAATCTCCCGGAGCAAGATGCCTTAACGGCAATTCAGCCTTATTACCCAGGTAGTTCCATTTCGTTTCATCCTTAAATTTATAGCGATATATTATTTTCCGCTTATCAATATAAGTTAATGAAGAGAAAAGTAATTCAAGTTCTGTTTCGCCTTTCTTAAGTTCAATGTTAGGATTATTGGTGTTAATAGTCTTGCCGTTTATTTTAATACCACAAAGCTCCAGTTTGTTTACCAGCTGAGACCTCACAATTTTACTTACATCAATAAAAGACAGGCCATTCTCTACACCAACAACCAGATTTCCATTTTTCAGTTTTCTGAATCCGTATATCAGATCATCACCTGGCAACCCATCAATTTGCGATATCCTGATCACTTTATCAGTATTCCTGTTATAAACATTTAATCCTTCCTCAGTAGCAAACCATATATTACCATTATTATCTTCAGTAATTCCTTCAACTCTATCATTGGCTACATCGTACGTTTTAGTATTCAGGAGCTTTTTTATCTCTCCATATGAGTTTAGTAAATTCCAGCCACCGTATCCTGAAACCAGCACATTATTATTTGCTGCCGGGGCAATCCGATTGTAATAATCTCCGGAAAACATAGAATGGTTTGAATTTGCCTTAAACTTGCTTACCTCAGTAAAAGCTCTTAGAGCATCACTGTAAATTGTAATCCCAAAATCTTTAGGCATCCAGCCAATCAACCATATCTTACCATCATTATGCACATAGATATCGTTCCACAAATTGTCGGACCAAAACTGCTTGTCATTCGTCACCAGCCCCTCTTCTTTTTCAAGCGAAGGCCATTTCCAAACCTGAACAGGCTGTCCGGCGGGTAACACCCAAAGTTGTTTCTTTTTATAAAGAATACATTTTTTTATTGCAGTATTTAGGGATATTGGCAGCTTGGTTAGTTTTTTGTCCTTTTCAGTATCGGTATAAAAAACACCAACATTTGTACTTACAAAAAGTTCACTACCATTGGTATGTAAACTCTCGCATTTCACATCCTCTGCAGGGAGTAACATTTTACGCCAGCCAGAGGCTTTACTATATACCCATAACAGATTATCTCTGCCACAGGTATAAATATCACCATTTGACATCTCAGCAATATCTGCCATCATATTTCCCGGCTTTTGGGAATCAAGAGGCAGCATCTCATTACTTATTGAAGTGTACCGGTTAAATAGCTTAACGAGTCCTTTATTTGTTGCTATCCATATAACTTTGGTTTCATTATTTACAATTACATCATTAATGATCTGTCCATCTGTGCTATAAAGTAATTTGGGTTTTAAGTCATTGTCACCTAGCAAATACAACAACCGGTCAGAATATAATAAAGTTTGGTTAAGGCCATCAAACACTACCTTCTTCATACCTACAATTCGGTCATTGCCAGGCAAAGACGGCAAACTCTTAATCTCCCTACTCCTTAAGTTATACCGGTTAAGTATTCCGTCAGCTGTACCAAAAAGAATTTCGTCCTTGTTGATGTGTAATGCCGAAGCATAATTAAGACTTCTTAACCTCGCATCCGGATGAACACTAAGTTTTCCGGTACCTTTCCGCCAAACATATGAGCCATGATTTGTAAACACCCATATCTCCCCTTTCTTTATTTCTAAAAAAGTGAGATACCGTTTTGACTTATCCGGATTTTTATCAACAAAAAATACTTTACCGATAGTATCATTGGCATTAAAGTATTTAATATTGTTAAAATCACTGCACCAGACCCTATCTTCCGAATCGACAAAAATATTCTCAAAATGGTCATTATTAGGGTCTGTATCATGATATTTATTTATGGCAATTACCTCAGGCTTATCATAAAAGTTTTTTAATAAGCATAAGCCATTATAAACATCATGGTAGTAAATAGCATCCCCTTTAACTAAAAGTGAAGTAATATTAGTTAAGGCTGCCGGATGCTCTAAAAATCGATAACCGTCATATTGTGATAAGCCTCTTCTGGTTGCCAGATACAGATAGCCGTTTTTACTTAAGGCTAACTGCCTGACAAAATCCGAAGGTAATCCTTCATCAAATCGGATAACTTCATCCTTCAAATGACTTTGGGTCTTGCCATAATACGGCAAAAAACACAACAATATTAAAATGCAGTTAACAGATGCCTTAATGCCCATACTACATTAAACTTATCAATTTGCAATGTAAATTGCAAACGATTATTTTGCAGCAGGAGGCTTCACTTCAGTAGTATCCTTTTCAAGAGTCGGCACAACATAACCACCAAAATCCAGATTCACTTTAGCAAATACTTTCTTAAGCTTTGCCTCATCATCTTTCGCAACAGCAGTTTGATAAAGATAAATACTATTTAACCCTTTCAAAGGCCTAAGCTGCTCCACACCTGAGGCAGTCACCTTAGTACCAACAAGGTTTACATATTGTAAGGAATTTACCTTGCTTATCAATGCTAATCCTTTATCTGTAACAGGAGTTCTGCTTAAATTAAGACGAATCAGATTGTCAAGTTTGGCAACTTCCAGCATCCCTTTATCATCTAAGGCCGTATTGGCAAGATTAAGCCAAACAAGTTGCTTTTTTAATGGTTCTAAGAGTTTTAATACCTCAGCACTTGCCTTAGCAGTAACAAAACTTGCAGACAAATAATTACTTGAACTTAACACAGGTATAACTACAACACCTGCCTGTTTAAGTTTATCAACAGCAGCAGCATCTGCTTGTCCAACCTCTTTTTCAGGAATATCTGCCAGTTTATTTTCTTTTTTGGCTGCCCCGGTTTGGAAACTTAGCAGAACTGCCTTTTCCTGTTCCGATTGCTTCAAGTCTGCTACTTTCTTATTAAAGTCAGCCCCTTGCTTTACCCACCACTCCAGCAATGCAATTTCTTCTGCAGTAAGCTGGGGCTTTTCTTTAGGTGGCATATGATCTTCGTTAGATGGCGGGAGGAGCAATCTTTTAATTAGCTCACTTTCCTCAGCACTTCCCGGAACCAATGTTTTTCCATCTTCGCCCCCTTTTAATATAAAATCTTTTCCATCAAGCCTCAGTTTTCCCTTCTGTTTTTCAGCACCATGACAACTATAGCATCTGTTCTGTAACAGAGGCTGAATCATATGCGTATATGTCATTGCCTGTTGCACATTTGCAATTGGAGGTATAGCAGCTTTACCTTTACCTTCATCTTTTAAGGCAGAACTGATATAGTCAGATCCATGGGTAAGTGAACCACCATAATGACCGGTAAGAGTTATTAAAACTACTAACACTACAGCTACCAGGTTTAATGTTGCTTCCTTTGCCTGCTTCTTGTACATGCTATATACACTTAGCGAAATAACGGAAACACTTATACCCAACCACTGATGAATGCCAACCATATTGCTGTCGTAATCTCCACTTTGCGACAATAGGTAACCACTGACAGAAGAAAAGACAGCACCCAATCCACCAAGTAAATAAATAAGTGGCACTGCAGGCCTTAAGCCAGAAAACTTAACATTTATAGTAAGCAATTGAAACAGGCACCCCAACAGCAAAATACCTATTGGCAAGTGTACAAGAATAGGATGAAACCGGCCAATAAGGTCGGGAATTGATAATAATGTCATCTCTTACAACTGATAACGCTTACGCAGCAGGTTCATCATATAAACATTTATTGCCCATTGGTCTGCCACTGGTTGTCGGGTATAAGGTAAAGTTGGCATATAATCAGGTGGGCCAAATTCTGTTAGAATAGTCATCCTTTCCCCCTTCAATTTCTTACGTTCAATAACTTTATCCCACCATGCCAGGTGCGCTTTTATAGCGCCCTCCCATTCGGGCGCACGCGGGTCGTTAACCTGTGCTCCCTGTGGATGGCCAACTCTTGAGTGAATATGGCTAACTCTTTCTAATGCAAGATCAATTGTTTGTTTTTGATCAGAAAGTAAACTTTCATGCACAACACACCAGTGCGATATATCAAGCGTCAACCGTAAATCAGGGTTTTTCTCAATAAAATTTCTTGCAATAGGTGCACAAAAAAGCATTCGTCCACGATGTGTTTCATGATAAATTGGAACTCCCGTTTCTTTGGCCTTTTTGGTTGTATAATCTATAAACAGTTTATTCTGTTCGTAAGTAAAATAGTCCTTACCCGAATGGCAGTTAATGTACACTGGTTTTTGAAAGCTATTTCCGGTTGCAGCATCAAGATTTTTTTTAAAGGTATTTAAATGTGCTACCGCGTCACTTTCGCCCCCACCACAAAGAAAACCAACCTGTAAACCATGTTTCTTTAATGCAGTAAATAAGTTTTCCTGTGCTTTGGCATTATCACCCGGCCACCAAACCTCTATCCCTTCATATCCTTCTTTTTTTGCTAAAGCACAGAACTCATCCGTAGTACCCGGAAAGCCCCAATCGGTAGCCATAAATAACAATTCATATCCAGCTTTTGCTTTAACGGAAGGAATTTCCTGAGCAACTATTTCGCCAAGTGGAGCCAATAATCCGGCTGCTGTGGCAGTTGCCGTAGTTTTTAAAAAATGTCGTCTGTTTTGGTGCATTTATAATAGCGGTAAAAGTTCTTTAAGTAAATTAATTAAGCAATAATATCATGTATAACTTTTCCTCCAACGTCGGTAAGTCTGAACGGACGTCCCTGGAAAGGATAGGTAAATTTCTCATGATCAAAACCCAGCTGATTCAGTATAGTGGCCTGTATATCAAAAGCATCAACCTTACCACTTATGCCGCTATATCCAATCTCATCAGTTTCACCATGGGTAAAGCCTTTTTTAACGCCTCCTCCGGCCATCCAGATGGTAAAGGCATCAGTATGATGATCTCTTCCATTATAAGGATTCTGAACCCCGTTACGGTTCTCCATCATTGGTGTACGGCCAAACTCCCCTCCCCATACCACTAAGGTATCCTCAAGTAAACCACGTTGTTTCAAATCCAGAAGCAATGCAGTGATAGGCTTATCAATACTGCGGCACTTATTCTTCAAACCAATAT
This sequence comes from Pedobacter ginsengisoli, assembly GCF_002736205.1. Taxonomy (NCBI): domain Bacteria; kingdom Pseudomonadati; phylum Bacteroidota; class Sphingobacteriia; order Sphingobacteriales; family Sphingobacteriaceae; genus Pedobacter; species Pedobacter ginsengisoli. The sequence continues at coordinate 3,116,612 of NZ_CP024091.1, forward strand.
TTAATGAATTGTTAGGTCCATCTCCATGTGCATCCCAGCCCCAATCAAATAACTGTACATATCTCACCCCTTTTTCTACTAGTTTACGGGCAAGCAAAACATTATTTGCAAAGCAAGATTTGCCAGGCTGCGTTCCATACATTTCATGGATATATTCTGGCTCATCATTAATATTCATAACCTCAGGCGCAGAAATCTGCATCCTGTAGGCCATTTCATATTGCGATATGCGCGATAAAATCTCAGGGTCATTGTAGGCCGCATATTCCTGTTCATTAGAAGCATTTATGGCATCTATAGAAGCCTTGCGCAAATCGCGGCTCATTCCATGAGGATCTTTAATAAACAATACCGGATCTCCCTCACTTCTGCATTGAACTCCCTGATATACAGAAGGCAAAAATCCACTTCCCCAAATGCTTTTACCTGCATCAGGGAAGCTTCCACCACTGGTAAGCACCACAAAACCGGGAAGATTCTGATTTTCAGTACCTAATCCATAAGTTGCCCAGCTACCCATACTGGGCCTGCCCAAACGAGGGCTTCCGGTATGAATTAACAATTGTGCAGGTGCATGGTTAAACTGATCTGTCGAAACGGCCTTTAAGAAACTAACATCATCTACCATTGTAGAGAAATGCGGTAGGTTATCACTAACCCATGCTCTGCTCTGGCCGTGCTGTGCAAATTTTGCCTGTGGCCCAAGCATTTTAGGCACTCCGGTAATAAAGGCAAATTTCTTACCTGCCAATAAAGATTGCGGACAATCCTGGCCATCCATTTTCATTAGTTCCGGCTTATAATCAAACAGCTCAAGCTGCGAAGGTGCCCCCGCCATGTGCAAATAAATTACACTCTTAGCTTTACCTAAAAAAGGCGGGGCCTTTGGTAATAAAGGATGTACCGGGTCATACAAAATATCATTAGTAGTTTTACCTCCCAAACCGCAACTGCCCAGCAAAGCTCCCATAGCTACGGCACCAAGCCCCATTGCACTTTCTTTAAGAAAATGCCTGCGGGTAAAGGCCCTTAGTTCTGTTTCCTGAGCTTCCTTTACCAGGCGATGTGCATTTAATTCATCTCTTGTCATTACAATTAGTTTTTTGTTACCGCTTCATCAAGGTTCAACATTGCATTTGCCACAACCACCAGGGCGGCTGTTTCAGGGTATTTATCTGTTTGCTGCCCTCCAAGTATTTGTTTCGCCTTATCAGGATGCACTTTGTAATCGTTTAATGCCGTCATATAAAGGTTATCTAAAATCCTGAGTTTAGCACCCGAAATAGGTTTATACATCATCCATTCATATCCTTTGGCTATTTGGCTTTTCACTTCCTTTCCTCCCTCTTTTTTCATCCTCAAAGCAAAGAATTTCGCCATGTCAATATATACGGAGTCATTTAAGGTAACCAATGCCTGCAACGGCGTGTTTGTCCTTATTCTTCGCGGAGTACATGCCACCCTTTGTGCGCCATCAAAAGCAATCATTGAAGGATAGGGAGCTGTTCTTTTCCAATAGGTATAAATTGCCCTTCTGAATTGATCTTCTCCCTGCGAATTGTTCCATGTAGCACCATTATATGGCGAATTCCAGATGCCATTTGGCTGCCATGGCATTACACCAGGGCCATACATTTTGGCACTTAATACACCACTTACCGAAAGATGCTGATCCCTGATCTGTTCAGCACTTAGCCTCATTCTTGGGCCGCGAGCATAATATTTATTAAACTGATCTTTCTTTTTTGTATCCTCAGTAACTTTTGAATCCTGCCTGTATGTTGCGCTCATTACCATTTCCTTAATCAGTCTTTTCACGCTCCATTTGTAATCATTCATCAACTGCCATGATAAATGATCCAGCAATTCTTTATGGGTTGGGTTCATTCCCTGTGTACCCATATCTTCAAGGGTTTCTACAATACCGGTTCCAAACAATTGCTCCCACACGCGGTTCGCCATCGTTCTTGATAATAATGGATTCCTTTTATCAGTAAGCCACATGGCAAGCCCTACCCTGTTTTTTGGTGCATTTGCCGGCATAGCATACGCTAAAGATTTAGGAACTCCTGCATGAACCTCTGCTCCCGGAGTAATCCATGCACCCCGCTTAAATACAAATGTTTTACGCGATCTATCGGCTGGGTTCTCAACCATAATAGGTGTTGATCCAACATTTGCATCCATAAGCGCCCAAAATGAAGCCTTATTCTCTTCATAGCCTGGTTTACCCTTTCCAGGGAACTGTTGCGAAAAGCGGAACCAATCAAAGTATACAATAACCTCATCCTTATTAGTGGCGGTTGGGTTAGTATAGGTAAGATACACATCATGCACTCCGGTTTGTGCCTTAAAATCAACAGCAAGGTTACGGTAACCAGGACCTTCGGGAACTTTCCATGATGCAATTACCGGTCCGTTATGCTTATCTAACCTTAACTGCATACTCCCCCCGGGCTTACCTGATGCATACCTGTAAATCAACTGATCTACCTTGTTAAGATTTACTGCAGGAATTCTAGCCACAGCATTATTTTTAAAGAAAAGTGCAATATTGTTATTGCCTATAATTGCATTTACCATGCTATCTGCAATCACTGAATTGATAACCGGCTGGCCTGTTTTTAAAAACTTATGGATTTCAGTTGACTTCTCTGCAGACACGTTAACCTTTAGCCAATTGGTTAATGAAGTAAGCTTTCCTTGCAATGAATCATTGTATTGCCTTAACAAAGGATATTCAGACGAAATATCTTCATCTCTTGTATTGTTAAAGTAAGCCATAAATTCATAGAACTCCTCGTGTTTAAACGGATCATATGGGTGGCTATGGCATTGTACACATGCAAATGTTGTACTTAATAGCCCTTCCCAGGTTGTGTTAACGCGATCAAGAACAGCTGCAACCCTAAACTCTTCGTTGTTGGTACCACCCTCGTCATTCGTCATGGTATTTCTCTGGAAGGCTGTAGCTATATATTGATCATCCGTCGGATTTACAAAGAAGTCTCCGGCAATCTGCTCAGTTACAAACTCATTGTAAGGCATATCTTTATTAAATGCGCGTATTACCCAATCACGGTATTGCCATATATTTCTTCCGGCATCAGCTTCATAACCTTTAGTATCGGCATATCGGGCAACATCCAGCCACATAGATGCCCATTTCTCTCCGAAACGCTGCGAAGCAATTAATGAATCAACCAATATTTGATAAGCCTTATCCCCATCCTTAGCTTTTAAATATTGTTCAGCCAGTTTTTGAGGAGGTGCCATACCTATTAAATCTAAGCTAGCCCTTCTTAATAGCGTAGCTCTATCCGCCTCGCCCGAGGGCTTTAATTCCTGTTCGTCTAATTTTTCAAGTATGAACTTATCAATATCATTCCTAGCCCAATCGCCACTTACACTTGGCACCTCCACTTCTTTAACCGGCAGGTAGGCCCAGTGATCACCCCACTTTGCACCTTGCTTTATCCATCTCTTAAAAATATCAATTTCATCCTCATTAAGGGCTTCGTGTTTATAAGGCATCCGTTCTTCAGGATCTTTGGTTAATAAGCGTTTTATAAGCTCACTCCCATCGGGATCTCCTGGAATAATAGCAGGCTTACCACTTTTTGTAGCTGCCAATGCTTCTTCATGAAACAACAAGCTAAATCCGCCCTGCTTTTTCACTCCCCCATGACAGGAAATGCATTTCTTATTAATAATAGGTTTTACTTCAGTATTGAAATCCACTTTCTTATCATACGACATTAGCAGTGAACATAAGATCACAACTACAAAAAGGACAAGCAGGACTAATAATTTCTTATTTCGAAAAAGTCTCATAACAGCATTACAATATTTGGCTTCTGTGTGTTAATGTAAATTACCTATTATTTCGCTTAAAAACCTAATAGCCAGTGTAAAAGTTTCTAACAAATCAGGTTAAAAATCGGAAAAAACAGCATTTAAATATCAAAACAAACCTTTGCGCAATATTTTTAATGTTTCTGCTACTTTTTTAGAAAATCAAAAAAAAATTATAAGAGCAGTACGATATTAGAATTTAATGTTCTGTATTCGTACCGCATTTAGGATAGCCAGCAGCGCAACACCCACATCGGCAATTACAGCTTCCCATAATGTAGCTATGCCCCCGGCACCTAAAATCAGGACGGCTACCTTTACAATCATAGCCAATGAAATATTTTGCCAAACTATGCTTCGGGTAATTTTACCAATCTTTATGGCCGTTACAATCTTAGATGGTTGATCATTCTGAATCACAATATCAGCAGTTTCAATAGTCGCATCACTACCCAACCCACCCATAGCAATTCCGGCATCGGCCAATGCCACAACCGGCGCATCGTTTACCCCATCTCCAATAAAAGCAATTTTTAAACTTTTGTCTTTAAGCTCCTGCACCTTTTGTACCTTATTTTCAGGTAAAAGATCGCCAAATGCCTCATCAATACCTAAAAAGGACGCAACTTTGCTTACAACGCTTTGTTTATCGCCACTTAGCATTACAGTTTTAATACTAAGCGCATGCATATCTGCAATTGCCTGTTTGGCATCTTCTTTCACTTCATCAGCAATGGTTATATAACCGGTATAGCTATTATCTATAGCTATAACAACCACACTATCGGTAATCTCATTTATAGCATTATCATAAGCTACATTGAATTTTTTAAGCAATTTCGCATTCCCTGCAAGCACTTCCTTTCCATCCACAATACCTTTTAAGCCATGACCGGCAATTTCTTCGACCTTATCAGTTTTTATTTCCGAAATTATATCTCCAGCATATTGTTTAACAGCCAGGGCAATGGGATGCGTTGATTTACTTTCTAGCGCGGCCGCTATTCGGACAAGCTCTTTTTCATTATATCCATTAGCTGTTATTACTTGCTGAACATCAAAAACTCCTTTGGTAAGCGTTCCTGTTTTATCCATTACCACAGTATTTACAGTAGTAATTACATCCAGAAAGTTAGACCCTTTAAAGAGTATACCATTTTTAGATGCAAGACCAATTCCTCCAAAATATCCCAAAGGTATCGAAACCACCAGGGCACAAGGACAGCTGATAACCAAAAACACCAACCCTCTGTACAACCAATCACTAAAGTTATAATCGGCTACAAAAAAATAAGGAACAGCAACAACAAGAACAGCAAGTAAAAATACAATTGGAGTATATACCTTGGCAAAACGCGAAATAAATAATTGCGTTTGAGATTTCCTGGCAGTAGCATCCTGCACCATTTCAAGAATTTTACTCAGCTTACTATCTTTAAATAGAGCAGTAACTTTTAATTCAGCAAGCTGATTTAAGTTAATCATACCAGCAAGTACAGTTTCCCCTGTCTCTTTGTTGTCAGGTTTACTTTCGCCAGTTAAAGCAGCGGTATTAAATGTTGCCTTTTCTGATATCAATACTCCATCAAGCGCTACTTTTTCACCAGGCTTAACCTGTATAATTTCATCAATCTGAACCGCAGCAGGCAACACATTAATTACCTTTCCATCCCTAATTACATCTACACTGTCTGGTCTGATATCGAGCAAAGCCTTAATACTTCGCTTCGCATTGCTAACGGCCGAATCCTGAAACCACTCTCCTATAGAATAGAATACCATTACAGCAACACCCTCGCTATAAGATCCAATTGCAAAAGCACCAATAGTAGCTACGCTCATCAGGAAAAACTCATTAAAAAAGTCAAGCCTTATTGCTTTTCTAAAAGCAAGTGCAAGCACGTTATAGCCTGCAAGCAAATAGGCAGGAACAAACACCGCTAACTGAATAATATTGTTAAACACAATACCGAATCCATACTCCAACACCATCATAACCACTATAATGGCCAGTGAGGTTAATAATGGCCAATGGCCTATTAAGCCAGATGGTTCCTCGGCCCCATGATGGTGCCCGTCATCATCAGAATGTTCGTGCTGATGATTGTCTTTTTGATTGTTTATGGTTCCTTTTTTTGGTTCCTCAGTCGAGCAGCAACCACTATGATGATTTGATAATTGCATAACTTTAATATATATAGCCAAAGGTAAAGGCTACAGCTATGCAATACTATTGCAAAGGTATGGATGGATTACACTGATCACATATTCCTTTAATGATGAGGTTCATTTCCTGGCGAAAAAAATTAATTGGCAAAGATATATCAGGTATCTGGGTGTTCGGCAAACAAAATGTTTCCTTGCACGTATTACAATAAAAATGAACATGGAGGTCATGATGATTTTTCCCGTCACAATCTTCTTCGCATAAAGCGTATTTGGTAGCACCGGTACCATCCTCTATACTATGAACCAAGCCCTTTTCTTCAAAAGTTTTTAATGTTCTGTAAAGCGTAATCCTGTCAGATGGTGCCATCCCCCTTTCAAGATCATTTAAGCTAATGGCTGCATTTTGCTTGGTTAAAAAGTCTAGCACCAACAATCGCATAGCAGTAGGATTAACATCCTTTACTTTCAATTTATTCTCTATGTCTATTATCATATGCGCTATTTTTTTCCAAATCCTGTTATTTATAGTCGTCGTTTACTTCAAGCCAATGTCCATCCGGATCTTTAAAATAAACTTGTTTTATTCCGTCAACTCTTAAAGTAACCGCCTTGCGTGTTCCTGCCCAATCTTCAAATTCAATTTTCTTAACATTAAGCAGAGTAATAAATTTGTCCACAGAAGGCACGCTAAAACACAAATGCTCATTCTTATCATGCTCTACATTGGCTTTTGCACCCTGAATTAAATGCAAATGCCCGGCAGGGCCTAATGAGAACCAGGTATGTCTGCCATCTTTAAATGGCTCCGGTATTATTTCAAGGTCAAAAACATCTTTATAAAATGCGGTTGATTTAGCCAGATCAGTAACATACACTGCAATATGATTTAGAACTGCTCCTTGTTGCTTCTTTTCTGCCTGAGCCATTGATTTTTGAAACGGGGTTAACATTACCAAACTTAAAACGATTATTGTAAGGGTTTTCATATAGAATGATTAGGATTTCTTGAACAAGATGGTTAAAATTCTTGGAATATCTGTTCTGTTATTGTCATCAAAATACTCCTCAACATCAACCAAAGTCAGTCCGTGCTTTTTACCGGCCTGAATAAAATCAGATATATTATGGTTAAAGCAATCTACCAGTTGTTTACCATCTTCTGTATCAAATCTGGCTTTAGTACCGGTATACTGCTTATATGGATGCAATTCACCAACATACACGTAACCCTCCGGGTTTAAAGATTTAGATACCTGGTTAAAAACATAATCAAGATTCTCAATATGCTCCAATATCAAACTAAAAGTTACCAGGTCGTATAGACCATCCCTAAAGTTCCAGCGGGCAGTAATATCTGCCTGTTTAAAATCAACCCTGTTAGATGTTATTTTATCTTTTGCTCTGGCCAGCATTTGATCTGAAAGATCAACAGCCGTAATCATTGCTGCTTTTCCAATAAGCCATTCAGTATTTTTTCCTGTCCCGCAGCCAATCTCCAAAACCTTATTAAATGGAACACGGGCAAGGCATAATTTTAGGGCCAAGCCCTCCAGATCTCTTGTTTTATTATCGTTAGTATCGTATTGTGCAGCCCAGATGTTATAAGCTTGTTTAGTATTCATAGCACAAAAATAACAAAAATCCCTCCTATTTCTTACCCTATTGATATTCGCTGCTGTTGAATTTTGTATCCAACCATTCGATATGCCTTGTTAGGAAATTTTTCAGATAAGCAACTTCTCCTGCATATGATCCCGATACCTGAAGTTCTAAATACGACTGTCTTTTTAAGATATCCCATTTAATAAAATTCCTGACCTGCGAAACCGCTAGCTTTTTGGCTAGTGGGGCAGTTGCATCGGGCACCGTATTTATTTTTGCCTTCAGTTCGTTCCATCGTTCTCTTATTCTACGCCTAAAGCCTGGGTCCTCCATCAATCTTTTAAACCATATCTTAGGTTCAAATGCTGAGTTAGACATTAGCCCATTTACCTGGTCACCCAAACGATTATCGTTATTTGCCGCCTTATCAAAATCCCAAACCGGACCGACATAAATTTTATCGTCGTTACGTTTTTTAAACATATAAGTGCTTCTAAATGCATCAGGATTACCTATAACTTCATTTACAATGTAAAAATCTACATAGCTATTTACATCAAAATACTTTCTGTAGCCATTTACCGGATCCGTAAAGTTTATCGAATATAAAGCATCCTCAAATTTCTGAAAATGATTTTTGATATAATCCTTTTGCTGCTGACTGATCTTATCTTCGTCAGGATACTTAATTACAAAAGGCATATTCTTTTGCGTCTTAAAATATACCGGCTCACCATCGGCAAATAGATCCTGCTCTATCAGGTATCCACCCGCAAGATCTGGTAAAGCTGTAGTACCATCGGGTTGCTCCTCAATATCAACAAGCCCTTTACCTTCTTTAATCTGTTCAGTTAGCTGATAATTACCAATAAACGACCCATTTAAATATACCTCAACATATCTTGAATTTGGTGTAAAAGCACGCCCCATATTCCGGCTTAGCATAAAGGCAAGCTCATTGCGCATTAATGTTTTGTCGGCATAATTGGCTAAAAGCACCCAGTTTTTACTCTCTGCCATACCCAGCAAGCCGGCTTTCTTATCAAGCTTAATACGATAAGGCTTTTTAGGCATATCATACCAGGTCGAATTGCCTCTTCCCTTTATTTCCGTTTTACCTTCGTAAACTACGTCTTTAAAATTGCTCACTAACTTTAAAGAACCCATAATATAGGTTTCTTTGCTGGTAATAGGAACATTATTTGTATTGATATAAAGTGCAGCTATCCCATTATCAGTAAACTTAACAAAATAGGTTTTTTTGGTATTGTCTTCGGCTACCACGCTATAGCTTACCAAATGAGTAAAGTCATTAATTGTTGTGTCACTTTTCTGAACCACATCGCCTACCAATATCTTTGCACCATCATAAGTAAAGGAAGGTATAAGCTTACTAATGTCTGTTCCTGCAAATGCCCTGGCATATATGGTATCACCTACAATCTCGCCATCAATGTCTTTTACCAGAACACTGTTCTTCAATGCACTGAATCTAAAAATTTTTAATTGCTTGTCGCTTTTAGGTATTACCGGTGGGTCTTCATGTTTTTCATCTTTTTTACAGGAAGAAATTACAATAAGTACTGATAAGATAAACATCAATTTGCACCAGTTCTTACCAGATTTTAAAGCTCTGCAGGTCATAAGGTTTAGTGTATTTGGCTATTCAAGATAGGAATTATTTCCAAATACCCTCAAACGCAGAACACTTTAAAGACTAAGCATCATATTCTTATGCTCAAAATATCATGAATTGCATGTTTTGCATTTGGGAACTGAAAAATAAAGCCTGACTCAAGCAAGCGCTTAGGCGCCACCCACCTGCTCTTTAAAACCAGTTCTGTTTCTGAGCCTATTAAAAGCATTCCTATTTCCAATAACCATTGTGGACTGGGTAATCCAAAAGGAATACCATAAGTACTCCGTATTAAACTCATTAGTTCTGTATTTTTAACTGCCTGTGGGGCAACACAATTAACAACACCAACCAGTTCTTCATTATTTATTAACCATTCTGTACATCTGGCCACATCGTACTCATGAATCCAGGAAACATACTGCTGACCATCACCCTGGCTACCACCTAAACCGAATTTAACCAAATTAAGCAGTCGAGGGAACACGCTATCATGTCTACCCAATACAATACCCATTCTTAACGCAACTTTACGTGTCAAAGGTGTTTCAGTTTCAAAAAATGAACCTTCCCATTGTTTGCACACATCTATAGAAAAACCATAGCCAATTTCTCCTGTATATTCATCTTGTTCATGATCTTCCGCATGGCGATAAATCGTTGCAGAAGTCACATTAATCCAAAGTTTTGGAGGGTTAGCCATCTCTGCTATTACTTTATTTAACAATCTCGTAGGAACTGTTCTCGAAGCAATGATCTCGTCCCTGTTCTTTTTGTTGTAACGGCAGTTTACATTTTTCCCGCAAAGATTAATCAGCATGTCTGAACCATTAAGCGCTTCTATCCATAGCCCCTCTGTTTTTCCATCCCATAAAACTGTTTCCACATTACCTTCAACAGGTTTATTTTTTCTGCTGAGTATTATTACCTGAGTGGCAATAGTTTTATAATAGTTAGCTAAAACATTCCCCAGATAACCGTTGCCTCCGGCCAATACTATTTTTGCATATTTCATATTCTTTAGATAAACAAGATCAGTAAAAGAACAATTATTCTGTACAGTACCCAGGTTAAGGTAGGTATATATCCTAACTTTAAAATGCCCATTCTTCTCAAATGTTCCAGAAACATAATACCAGCTACTCCCATAAAGTAAATGACGTAAAAAAGAGCAGGCAATACCAGGAACTTAGCTGTTAACAATGCAGGAAGCAACAATAAAGAACCGGCAAAAGATATCGTCATCATATTACCCAGATATTCCCATTTCTTATCCCAAGCTAGAATACCCACTACGATGGCCTGAAAAACAATCTGCCCACCACAAATAAAATATTCTCTGTAAGCATCCCCGACCGGCATCAAATCTTTTAATAAACCAGCATAATGTGTAAGGATAAGGCTAGCCATGAACCAGGTAAATAATAGATACGCAATGCGATACTTCAATTTAAAGGTAGGCTGAATGGCAAAGCTGTCTTTTGTAATTTCTGCTGGTATTATTACCTTCCTGTTATAAGATACAAAGGCATACACTTTACTCATTATCCAGATAAAAGGCTTAAGAGAAAACAGTGGACCTAAAAATGGGATTGAATTTGCAAGCACTTTAAACAGGCTATGTATGCCATAACTTACCTGCCCTGTTTCAGTATCAACCAGTGCAATTTCATTAACTGCCCTTTGCTGATCCACATAAGGACAAACATTTTGAGGCATGTTCTGATAAGGTTGTGCTCCCGTAGGATCAAGCATTCCAACCTTAGTAAAACCCTTAGTATACAGCTTACACATAGGGCATTCCGCATCAAAAAGGATCAAATGGTTTTTTAAGCTTTTCATAGATCAAATGTAACAATAAATTATTAAACTTTCAAAAATTACTGAAAGTTTAATATAAAATACATTTAAAATATTTAATTATTCCAGTTTCTTATTGATGTACATCTAAAAAATTTTATTTCCAAAATATTGAGAGGGTATTAATAGGGTTCTTATAGGGAGTTAATAGGGACAAAAGCGTATCAGAACCCTAGCAACTCCTTATCAAGACCATGAAAAAGCCTACCTGAGAAATCTTTTTACTTACAATTTACCTGAAAGTTCTTTTGCTTTTTCGTAATTCGGAGTGCCTTGAGGAATTTTGGATAACCAAATTAAGGCCTCTTTTTTATTGTCTTGTTTAATATAACTCAATGCCACATAGTAGGCTGCATCGTATTTAAATGCCGACTCTCCTTCATACAATTTTTTTAGTACTGTTCTTGCCTCATGTTCCTGAGAATTCTTTATCAATGTAATTGAAAAATAGTATGACAGCAATGGATCCTGAGGGTTACTCATGTATTCTGTTTGCATTATTTTACGCGCTGCAGTGTAATCTCCTGAGTTATATAACTCGGCAGCTTTAGTAAGCACTCCTGCACTTTCTCCACGCTCGGTTACCGACATTTGTTTACTAATAGCGAATTTGTTATACAAACCAGAAGACCATGGTGCCCAAATAAACAAGCTTATTATTAAAACCACAGCTACACTACCCCATATGATATAAGATTTATAGTTAGCTTTTTTAATAGGAATTTCTGCCTGCTTACCTTCTTCCGAAAAATGTATATTCTGAGTCATTTACGAATTATAATAAAAATACTGAAAACAAAGATCTACTTGGCTTGCTTTAAAACCAATGCCCCTAAGGGTGGAATATTTAAAGAAATAGAATACTCCCTACCATGGCAGGTCTCTTGTAGAGGAAGCAATACGTCTTCATTCAACTTTCCGCTTCCAAAAAACTCTTTAGCATCTGTATTGAATATTTCTTTCCATTTGGCTTTAAATGGTAAACCTACAAGGTAGTTCTCGCGGTAAACAGGAGTAAGATTCAGAATCACAATCAGTGTATCCTTTGCTTTTAAACCTTTTCTAATGTAAATGTAAACGGAATGCTGTGCATCATCTGCATTGATCCACTCAAAGCCTTCATGCGAAAAGCTATGCTCATACAGAGCTGGTTCAGATTTATATAACTTATTAATAGCCCTTACGGTTTTCTGCATTCCTAAATGAGGAGGATGTTGTAGCAGGTGCCAATCTAACGAGTTCTTAAAATCCCATTCATGGGTTTGAGCAAACTCATTACCCATAAAAAGCAATTTTGTGCCCGGTTGTGTAAACATATAAGCATAAAGTACACGCAGATTGGCAAATTTTTGCCACTCATCGCCAGGCATTTTATAAATCATAGAAGATTTGCCATGCACTACCTCATCATGAGAAAAAGGCAACATAAAGTTCTCACTAAAGGCATAAGTAATGCTAAAAGTGAGTTGATGATGATGGTATTTTCGGTTAACAGGATCGTTTTTAAAGTATTTTAACGTATCATTCATCCAGCCCATCATCCATTTCATTCCAAAACCCAGTCCGCCGGCGAATACAGGATGGGTTACTCCCGGATAAGTACTGCTTTCTTCAGCAATGGTATGTATGCCTTCAAAGGAACCATATACGGCTTCGTTAAGGTCTTTAAGAAACAATGTTGCACCAAGGTTCTCGCTACCGCCAAACTCATTTGTAGCAGCTTCTTCGGCCTTTCTGGAGAAATCAAAGTAAAGCATAGATGCTACAGCATCTACACGTAAACCATCGGCATGGAACTTATCCAACCAGTACATTGCATTACTGATCAGGAAAGACCGCACCTCGTTTCTGTCGTAATTAAAGATGTATGATTTCCAATCGGGATGAAATCCTTTACGCATATCAGCATGCTCATACAAATGAGTACCATCAAACTTAAAAAGTCCATGTGCATCACCTGGGAAATGCGAAGGAACCCAGTCTAATATAACACCTATATTGTTTTTATGCAGCTCCTCTATCAGGAACATTAACTCCTGTGGGGTTCCATGTCTGGAACTTGCGGCAAAGTAACCTGTAATCTGGTATCCCCATGAAGGGTAATATGGATATTCCATGATAGGCATAAGTTCTACATGGGTAAAGCCCATATCCAGTACATAAGGCACCAGGCTTACTGCTATTTCTTTATAGGTTAATACCCTTTTGGGTTCTGATGGATCGCGCTGCCATGAGCCGAGGTGCACTTCATAAACCGACATTGGCTTATTTAATACATTAACTTTTGGGCGCTTGTTGAGCCATGTTTTATCCTTCCAGGCGTAATCAGTATCCCAAACAATGGAAGCAGTTCTTGGTGGATGCTCCCATTTAGTAGCAAAAGGGTCACCTTTTTCTATATCGGTACCATCAAATCCTTTAATGGCATATTTATATACTTCACCTTTACCAATGTTTGGAATAAAGCCCTCCCATATACCAGAAGAATCTAATCGTCTGTTAAGTTGGTGTGATGTTTTATTCCATTGGTTAAAATTGCCGGTTACATTTACCGCCTGGGCATTAGGTGCCCAGACAGCAAAATAAGTTCCGTTAGTATTGTTGTGCTGTATCAGGTGTGCACCAAATTTCTCATACAGCCTAAAATGCTTGCCTGAAATAAATAATGAGATATCAAAATCGCTAAATAAACTATAGGCAAGCACTTCCATTAATTATAGATTTTTATTGTGGTGAAATTTTTATTTGATTTAAAACGTAAGCAATTAAGCTCATCCAAAGCATAATCGGTTATTTCAATATCATCAACCGTGATCTTATTTACGTTGAATGGTAAGCCAACAATGTTATAATTGTACAACTCGTAATTAGGAGTATACAAACCGCTTCTGGTCTGCTCAATGGTTAAAGCATACTGCGTTCCTTTAACACTGAACTTTTTCTCTGAGTAAATGTCCTGCTCATAAGCAAAAGTATCGCCATGATCTTCGAACAGAAATGAGTTCACTTCATATTCAGAAAAATAAACATTCAGTAGCACTTCGTCTACATCCTTCTCGCCAACGTATTGCATTACAGGATATTCAGGTATTACTGAGCCTGCTCTTACAAACAATGGCATATGATCCAGAGGTGTTGCAATGCTGTGCTCACTTTCGCCTGTTAATATTTCGTGTGTCCAGAAATTATACCATTTTCCCTTCGGCAAGTAAACCATACGGGATGCTGCACCTTGCTCTAAAACCGGACAAACCAATATTTTATCGCCAAATGTGAACTCATCCTGACGGTACCCATTGCTGATGTTTTCCTGCTCAAGCATTACCAATGGTCTTAAAATAGGGAAACCATAACGGTGATGCTCCCAGAATACGGAATACAGATAAGGAAGCAACCTGTATCTTAATTCTATATATGTTCTGTTGATACTGGTGTATGGCTCACCGAAGCTCCATGGCTCTCTTTCGGCAGTATCACCTGCAGAATGGGCACGCATAAATGGAGAGAATGTACCCAACTGTATCCATCTTGTAAACAATTCCGGATCAGGTTCTCCGCTAAAACCGCCTATATCTGTTCCGCAGAAAGGTACACCTGAAACAGACATACGCTGACATTGGATATTTCCAATTTTTAAATGTTCCCATGTAGCCACATTGTCGCCTGTCCACACACAACCATAGCGTTGCATACCAGAATACCCTGCACGGGTAATGGTAAACGGACGCTTATTGCGCATTAGCTTTTTCAGTCCGTCGTAAGTTGAGCGAACCATCTGCATGCCATAAACATTATGGGCTTTGCGGTGCGAGCCTCTGTAACCATCATAATTGTGGCGTACATCGTTAGGGAATGTACCAGAGCCAAATACTGCAGGCTCATTCATATCATTCCATACTCCGGCGACACCAATATCTACAAGTTCTTTGTACAAGTTACCCCACCACTCTCTAACGGTTGGATTGGTAAAATCTGGGAACTGACACCGGCCAGGCCAAACATGTCCTTCCATGAAATAGTCGTCACTACGGCGGCAGAAGTAATTGTTTTCTTTACCTTCTTTAAATACCCAATAGTTGTCATCAACCTTGATACCCGGATCTATCATTACAACAGTTTTGAAACCATCGTTAGCAAGTTCCTTAATCATTCTTTTCGGATCTGGGAAATGGCTTTTGTTCCAGGTAAAACAACGATAGCCGTCCATATAATCAATATCCAGATAAATGGCATCGCAAGGGATGTTACGTGATCTGAACCCATCCGCTATTTCCTTAACCTTTTTTTCAGGGTAATAGCTCCACCTGCACTGGTGATAACCTAAGGCCCATTTTGGAGGCATTGGATGGGTTCCCGTTAAGGTCTGGTATCTTTTTACCACGTCCATCATATGCGGCCCGTGGATGTAGTAATATTGCAATTCGCCGCCATCTGCCCAGAAGCTGGTTTTCGAGTTGTCTTCTCTTCCAAAATCAAAGTAAGAACGGAAAGTATTATCGAAGAAAATCCCATATGCAGCCTGTTCATTTACGCCAACGTAAAAAGGAATGGTGCGGTATAAAGGATCCTGATCCCATCCAAATGAGTATGCATCGGTATTCCAGTTTTGAAAATGACGCCCTCTAAGGTTCATGTTTCCTGATTTATCTCCGAGACCATAGAAGTTCTCTTCTGCTCCGCATTTTTTAGTGGCATAAACATAGTAACCACCAAACTCTATGTTTTCTTCCCAGTGCATAGGTGTAGCATCCTCACTCATCACCTTATGATTCAGGTTATCAGTAAATGAGATATGAAAATCGTCTTTTTTCACCTTACAGGTAACGGTATTGGTTGATATTGCGTAATGGTCCTGAAGCTCTTCGAACTTAAATGTGGTAACTTTCTGATCAACCACCGGAACGGCATAAGAGAAATCATCCAGAAAAACACCATGAGGCGCAAGTCTAACTCTAATAATCTCGTCGCTTACTACTCTTATTTCCACTTTTGCATCGCCATCGGCAAAGAAAAACTTGTTTCCTGCGGTAGTAACACTTTGTACAGGGCTAAGGTATTTTTTAACTATGGGTTTTATATCCGTTACCGGATTGTTTAAGTGCTGTATCGGTGCATCAACAGTTTCCTTAGTAATTATATTGTTTATTAATTCTTTATTTTCTTCCATGAAAAATCGCTTTAGTAAAAATTCTCTCCCCTGTTGATCATGTAGCGTATTGCATAACAGATCGTGTATTTTATACAACTAAAGTGTTAAAATTTCTATTAAAACCAAAGGATTATTATCATATAAAAATATACTTATTAAAAAAAGCGCCTGTATTGATACAAGCGCTTTATAAAACTAATTAAATGAGTGGAGTTTTATTAATTTATTTTATGGGTTAAATGTAAATCCTACATAGTAAAGCGCACCTATTGAAGGGTTACCATACGAAGTGAAGTAATATTTATTTAAAATATTTGAACCTCCAAGTTTGATCATTGATTTTACTGAAGGTATTTTTAAGTTAACCTGAGCATCGATGGTACTAAATGAAGGCACATCTCCTGATGCAAAAGACGAATTCCAGTAAAACTTATCCTGCCAGCGGTAATTTACATTGAAACCAAAGTTTTTAATGATCTCTTTGTTACCAAGGCCAAGGTTATATCTCACTTCCGGTGTATTAAAGTCGTTGATATAATCAGCAGGAAGATCGCCCAATTTATTGTACGATACATTTCCACTTAAGTTATAACCTCCGATTAAATAGTCCAGTCCTAATGCACCTCCATAAGAAGTTACTTTGCCTGTTGCATTTACAGGTGCGCCAAATTTAGAAAATGAATTGTCCGGATTCCGCTGAAAAACATCTACCGCTGTAATGAAGTCTTTATAGGTATTGTAATAAGCGTAGGCATCTATCAGGAATCTTGAGCCTAATAATCCTTTATAACCCACCTCGTAAGCCTGAACACTCTCTGGACGAACTCCTCTCGGATCAAAATTGTATTGTTTTAAGATTGTAGGATCTGGCGTTCCTGCTGCAACCGATGCAAGGAATGCACGGTAACTTACATCAGTAAAAGGAATATTTGTGGTAAGCATATTGTATTTGTTCAGCATGCTTGGTATTCCACCAATAAGTCGCTGTAAGCCCCCAGCCACAGAAAGGTCAATATACTGGTTCTGGGTTGTTGGATTACGGTAACCTGTTTGAAAGGAAACCCTGATGTTATTATCTGGTGCAACTGTAAGTACTCCTGATACTCTTGGTGTAAAGCGTCCGTCAAAATTAGAGCTTTTATCATACCTTCCAGATACAGCCAGTTTAAACTTATCAGCAAACATCTTTTTAGCGATCTGAGCAAATGCACCATACTCATTGATGTCAATTTTATGGTTAAGATCATCAAAAATAGTTCCGCCTGAACGCAATTGGTAAATGCGGTAGGATGCACCAACCTGCAATTCCACTACATTATTAAGTGCATTTGAGAAATTGTACATACCCTCGTAGTGATACAAATTGGTTTTATCATCAAATCTTGCACCTGTACCAGAAGCAATTGTACTGTTTACGATTTTATCTTTTGCAGCCTCAAACTGTGGGCTACCAGGTACAAAACGCCCCTGATCGGCAACGTTTCTTGCAGCGGCGTGGGCCTGTGCATCAGTAATTCCTGGAGTTGTAAGTTTTGCTCCGATATAGGTACTGATGTATTCAGGATACCATGCTTGTGATTTTTTTGAAGCCTCGTTAATGAACGCACCCAAAATAGAAGAAATATAAGAATCACCGGAACGTTCCTGTGTGGTATACCCCCTAACAAAGAAATCCTGTCCTTTTAGTTCTAATTTATACTGTCCGATGCTAAAGTTACGCAATGAGTATCTGTCGGAACCTGTATAAACCGAAGTACCTGACCCCCAGTTTACCTGAGCAATACCCTCTATTGTAGGTGTAAACCTGTAGTGTAATGAACCAGATGCTTTAAGTGATTGGGTATTGTAATCAACCAGTGCATTTTCATTATAACCAGTTCTTGTTACTTCCTGATTTGGAAGAATGGCAGAATTTTTAAGTCCGAAATAGAATGGCAGATACTGATTAGTTACTGCTGGGCGCAAAGGAGCCGGCACATTCGCATTTATAAAACCTATATACTGCGGATAACTGGTTCCCGCAGGAAGGTTGTCGAGTACAGTTTTTGGATTAAATGCACCTCCGGATGCTGCTAAAATACCAGCACGTATTGTAGGCTCAATGCTTTGCTGAACTACACTGCGCATATTTTGCGAACTTTCATCACCATAAACGTTTATACCATCGTAAGCCGGATCTGATCGGTCGCCTGCTTTAAAAGCACGACCCGTACGATCAAAGTTACTATAGTTGTCTGCCTGCCAGTCTTTAGCCTGTAGGTATGAAAATGTAGCTTTTACAGCAAACTTGTTATTCCATGCTTTTGCCATCCGCACATCTAACTGATTGTACTGCTGATTTCCGGTATTATCATCATTTATATGATTAATTCCTGATTTAAAAGAAAAGCTTGCACCCTGGTAATCGAAAGGGCTTTTTGAAGTCATAAGCATGGTACCGCTAATACCACCGGCACCATATAGTGCCGAAGATGCTCCCGGAAGCAACTCCACGTTGTCTAGATCAAGATCTGAAATACCAATAATGTTACCTACCGAGAAATTTAACCCTGGCGCCTGATTATCCATTCCGTCAACAAGCTGATTAAAACGGGTATTACCATTAGAGTTAAACCCTCTGGTATTTATTGATTTAAAAGTTAAACTCTGTGCACTGATCTCAACCCCCTTCATATTGGTAAGGGCATCATAAAATGATGGTGCAGATAGTTCTTTTAATACCGCCGGTCCCATCCGCTCTACAGATACCGGTGATTCCAGAATACGCTCAGGAGTTCTTGATGCAGAAATAACTACCTCCTGCCCCAGAACAGTAGTGGTTTCTATTTCAAAATCTAAATTTGAGGTATTCCC
This sequence comes from Pedobacter ginsengisoli, assembly GCF_002736205.1. Classification (NCBI taxonomy): domain Bacteria; kingdom Pseudomonadati; phylum Bacteroidota; class Sphingobacteriia; order Sphingobacteriales; family Sphingobacteriaceae; genus Pedobacter; species Pedobacter ginsengisoli. The sequence goes on from NZ_CP024091.1 coordinate 3,135,736, forward strand.
TGTTACTTCTTTCTCGATTGAGGCGTAACCAACATAAGAAATAACGATTGTAAATGGAGCAGCCTGCTTAACCGTAAGGGTATATTTACCATTCGTGTTTGTTGCCGTTGCTATTGTAGTGCCTTTGACAGTAATCCCAACACCTGGTATTGGTTCCTTAGTGGCTTTATCTGAAACAGTTCCACTAATGATTACATTTTGTGCTTGTGCTATCAAGACGGACATGGAAAGCAACAAAAATGTAAAGATTGCTTTTGTAAAAGTTTTATTCATGCAGTTAATTTATATAAGGTTAATTTATTATAAATATAATACATTAATTTAATTTTCCAAATCTAATTTCAATGAATATTTCATCATCAAAATCTCATTTTCATTGCAATTGATTTAACTTTTATGTTAAATTGCAAAGTCAATTTAAATTCCGGAAGAAGTAAAAACCAAATACTTCATTCATGTTTTAGATGTGCCTTTAACTGAGCTATGATGAATAAAATAAAAGCCCTCATTTGCATTGTTATACCAATACTGCTAACATATGCTCTCAATACAAAATTCGGCGATACCCCACCTCTTCTCAGATTCCTGAACCCTTTTACAGGTTTTTGGCAAAATGCAGAAAACACCAGGGTGGCTGCCAACAAAAAACTGGTTTTAAAGGGTACCCTTCAAAATGTTGACATCGCGTTCGACGACAGGATGATTCCACATATTTTTGCCCAGAATGATCATGATGTTTACTTTGCCCAGGGTTATGTAACAGCAATGCATCGCTTATGGCAAATGGACTTTCAAACTCGTTTTGCCGCCGGGCGCATATCTGAAGTTGTAGGTAAAAAGGCAATAGAACTTGATAAGTATCAACGCCGGATGGGTATGGTTTATGGTGCAGAGAAATCGTTGGAAGGTATGATGGCCGACCCCAAATCAAAAGAAATGATACTTGCATACACTGCCGGTATTAACGCCTATATACATTCTTTATCTCAGGCAAAACTACCCGTTGAGTACAAACTACTGGATTTCAGACCAGAAGACTGGACCCCATTAAAATGTGCCCTACTGCTAAAACAGATGTCGGCGGTATTGGCTATGGGATCTGACGAGTTCTACATGACCAACATCAGAAAGAAATTTGGAACTGATGTGGTTAAAGATTTATTTCCTGACTACCCTTTTAAAGAAGACCCAATTATCCCTGTAGGCACCAAATGGGACTTTAATCCTCTTCCGATACCTACACCTCCTGCTGATGTAGCAGAAGAAATGCTAACAGGAAACATACAAACCAAGCAAAAAGAAGAGGGAATTGGAAGTAATAACTGGGCTATATCAGGTGCAAAAACAAAATCCGGCTATCCCATTTTAGCAAACGACCCTCATCTTGATTTAACCCTCCCTTCTATCTGGTATCAAATTCAGCTTCATGCGCCAGGATTGAACAGTTACGGTGTATCATTACCCGGAGCTCCAGGCATAATTATTGGCTTTAACCAGAACATTGCATGGGGAGTAACCAATGTAGCTGCCGATGTTTTAGATTTTTATCAGATCAAATTTAAAGACAATACGCACAAAAGTTATTGGTACAATAATGAGTGGAAAAACACTACTACCCGCCTTGAAAAGATTATAATTAGGGGTAGCAAAACTGAGATAGATACGGTTTATTATACGCATCAAGGCCCCGTTGTTTATCTGCAAAAGCCAGAAAAATTCTCTAAAGCTCAAAATATTCCTGTCGGCAATGCCCTTAGGTGGATTGCTCACGATAAATCCAATGAGCTTAAAACTTTCTATTTATTAAACCGTGGCAAAAACTATAACGATTACCGCAAGGCATTAACCTATTATACGGCTCCGGCCCAAAACTTTGTATTCGCATCTGCAGATAATGATATCGCCATTACTGCAAATGGCAAATTCCCACTAAAATGGAAAGATCAGGGTAAATTTATTCTGGACGGTTCCGATCCTAAAAATGATTGGCAGGGATGGATTCCTGCTTCACAGAACCCTACGGTTAAAAACCCTCCACGAGATTTTGTTAGCTCTGCTAATCAATCCTCAACCGATCAAACTTATCCTTATTACATTAATTGGGAATTTAGTCCGTATGAACGGGCAAAGCGCATAAATGACCGGTTATCGGTTATGACCAATGCTACTGCTGACAGTATCAGAACGATGCAAACTGACACTTACAGTATTCATGCTCAAAATATATTACCTGCCATTTTACCTTTGGTAGACGGCAGCAAACTCAACGCGACACAAAAAGAAGGGTTCTCTTTAGTGTCTGCCTGGAATAAACACTATAATGCAAAAGAAGTTGCAGCAAGTATCTTTGACCTATGGACAAAGCGTATTCAATATAACATCTGGGAGGATGAGTTTAATGTGGATGGTGTGCCAATGCGCTATCCTTCGAGAGACAGAACTGTGCAGCTGATTTTAACACAACCGGATGCTAAGTGGATCGACAATGTTAATACTCCCCAGAAAGAAACTTTAAGTGACCTCGTAAATGAAGCATTTAAGTATTCGTGCGATAGCCTGGAACGTAAGTACGGTCCTATTGGCGAGAGATGGCAATGGGCTAACTTTAAACATAGCAATGTTCCGCACCTTGCAAAGGTACCTGGCTTCGGATCTAAAACCTTAATGATTGGCGGCGGAAAAATGACCATTGATGCATTAAGCGAAAGCAACGGCCCATCATGGCGAATGGTGATTGAATTGGGAAAAACGCCTAAAGGACATGGTGTTTTTCCAGGTGGACAATCGGGCAATCCCGGAAGTAAATTTTATGACAATATGATTGATACCTGGGCCAATGGAGAGCTATATGACCTTTTCTTTATGCAATCTGTCGATGATCCATCCGCCAAAATAATTTCTAAATTAAAAATATCCAAAAAATAGCATCATGGTATTTATTGTAATTTTAATAGCTTCTTACTTGCTTCAAATGGTTTTACCATGGTGGATAGTTGTGGTAATTTCTTTTGCTACCTGTGGTTTAATTGGTAAAACCGGAAAAATATCTTTATGGTCGCCATTTTTTGCCATTCTATTGTTATGGACAGGTATGGCTTTATTTAAAAGCTTACCCAACAACAATATTCTTGCATTAAGGGTTGCTGGTATGCTTGGGGTAAATTCATGGATACTGGTACTGGCATTGAGCGCTTTGCTGGGTGCATTTATTGCGGGGGTGAGTGGCTTTTGTGGCTATCATTTCAGAAAAGCTATTCTAACTAAGAAAACCAATGCTTAATTAAAACTTTGTTGTGTATTTTTGCGCACGTGAAAGATTTAATCAGTCAAATTTTCTCTATTGAAACCAAAGAACAGTTTGAAAAGGCAGCGCTGAAGGTATTTAAACATCAGGCTAAGAATTGTTCTGTGTATTGCAAATACATCTCTCATTTAAGGATTAAGCCTGAAGAAATATCTTCATCAGATCATATTCCTTACCTGCCTATCAGCTTTTTTAAAAGCCACAATGTGTTAAGTTCAACTGAAGAAACTGAGATTACATTTAGTAGTTCAGGCACAACGGGCATGTCACAAAGCCGACATCTGGTTACCGATGTTAAAGTCTATGAGCAAAGCTTTAATAGTGCTTTTGAACAGTTTTATGGTGACCCAGAGCAAACCTGTTTTCTTGCATTATTGCCTTCTTACCTGGAACGCGATGGATCATCTTTAATTTATATGGTTGATGCCTTGTTAAAACAGAGCAAGCATAAAGATAGTGGCTACTTTTTACATAATCATGATGACCTTTTTAAAAAGCTAAAAGAGTTACAGGCCTCTGGCCAAAAAACAATTCTTATTGGCGTTACTTATGCCCTGCTTGATTTTGTTGAACAGCACAAAATAACTTTCCCAGAACTGGTTGTTATGGAAACTGGTGGCATGAAAGGAAAAAGGAAAGAAATGGTTAGAGAAGAATTGCATGAAATACTACAGAATGGCTTTGGTGTCAATGCCATTCATAGTGAATATGGCATGACCGAACTTTTATCGCAAGCATACTCTTACGGAAATGGAATATTTAACTGTCCGCCCTGGATGAAGATTAACCTGCGCGACACCAATGACCCACTAAGTCTTATAGCAAACAACAAGACAGGAGGAATTAATGTTATTGATCTTGCTAACGTGAATTCCTGTTCTTTTATAGCAACTCAGGATCTGGGCCGTGTATTTGAAGATGGGTCTTTTGAGGTTTTAGGTCGTTTTGACAATGCTGATATCAGAGGATGTAACCTATTAATAGGCTAGTGTAATCTTTTATCAAATAAAAAGGGCTTCACTTCTATAATCTTAACTTTATTGGCAAGAGGATGGTTCACATTCAAAATGTAATTATACTCATCTTCTACAATTGCCGAAGGAACTCTTAGCAGTAATGCTTTATTTGCCTTAGCAAAAGCATCACCCCTCTTTCTTAAGGAAGATGGAGATGGGTAGCTGTTCCAGTCATTGGGTAACAGTTGTTTTTCTACCTCTTCAATACTATTATCTGGAACATCAAAAACAGCAATACAAAAACTTTCAGGATCCTGTATATTAGTTAAGTGTGCAAGTACCTCTAAAGCTGCCAATGCCCTATTGCTTGCCATATACAAAACCGAAATACCAACACTGTTCCAGCGTCCACCAAATAATTTGGCACCCATCCCGCTCATGTCCGTAGCCTTTTTACAAAGCGAAATTCTATAAAGCTGCATTAACTAAAAACCCCGTACTCTATACGGCCTAGTGTTTGAAGAATCAGTTCAAAACCTATAGAGGTATCCAGCAAATTCAATGGGGGTTCTCCGTTTAAAGTATAATTGGGTGTTTTCATCCAATCATTAAAATTATCTATAGTACCAAATACTTCTGTACCACGCTCGTATAATCTGGCCAATTCAATGGCCTTTTCAGCATGTTCAGTTTTAATTAGTGTTGCCGGAGTATAACGCTGCAGTGTCCGCTCAGAAATATGCATAATCCCTGCAATTTCCTGTATAGTAAGCGAAATCTGTTTTGCCAGGCTTACCAGTGCTTTTTTTGAAACACCTTTACGGGCAAGTTTTAACAAATCAAAATCTGTTGAAACAGCATAGCTACCTCCAAGCAAACCAACAAACGATCCTGAATTTAAGTTGCCATATGCTACTGCTGGTTCAGCAAGTTCGGTACGCGTTTCTGTTTTCTTTTTCATATCTACCAGACATTATACACGAATATAATACAATTTGTCCGAAATTAAAAGAATCCACAACATTTCCTTACCTAAACTTTTCCATCAGAAAAGCTAAATTAGCCTGCAATCAACAGGTAATAATTTTTCTTTCCTTTTTGAACAATAATAAACTGATCATTCAATAGGTTTTGAACATTAAAAATACCTTGCGGGTCACTAATCTTTTCTTTATTTACAGATACGCCACCACCCTGAATTAGTTTTTTAGCTTCTCCTTTAGAGGCAAAAACACTCGATTTCTCGGCAAGTAAAGTAGCTGCATCAATACCTTGCTCAAGCTCTTCTTTTGATATGCTGAATTGAGGAATACCTTCAAATATCTCTAAAACCTGTGCTTTATTTAATGTTTTAAAGAATTCCAAAGAACCATTACCAAATAAAAACTCAGAAGTTTTTATTGCTGTTTCCAATGCTTCAGCCGAATGGGTTCTAATAGTTATATCTCCTGCCAATGCTTTTTGAAGAACACGCAAATGCGGAGCAGTGTCATGTTCAGCTTCAAGGCTTTCTATTTCTTCCTTTGATTTAAGTGTAAAAATCCTGATCCATTTTTTGGTATCATCATCAGACGCATTAAGCCAAAACTGGTAGAATTTATAAGGCGACGTTTTTGCCGGATCTAACCAAACTGCACCACTTTCAGTTTTACCGAACTTAGTGCCATCAGCTTTTTTGATCAGATTAGTTGTAACCGCAAAAGCAGTACCTCCATCCTTTCTTCTGATGAGTTCTGTTCCGGTAACAATGTTACCCCATTGATCAGAACCTCCCATTTGCACCAGGCAATTGTGGTGTTTCCACAAGTAATAAAAGTCATAACCCTGAATCAATTGGTAGCAAAATTCTGTAAAAGAAAGTCCTGAATCGCCTTCCAGTCTTCTTTTAACACTATCTTTTGCCATCATATAGTTTACAGTAATGTGTTTACCCACATCTCTGATAAAAGTAAACAGGTTCATATCCTTAAACCAGTCATTATTGTTTACCATCACTGCCCCATTGCCAGCCTCTTCAAATTTCAAAAATTTAGAAAGTTGTTTTTTCATGCCGGCAAGGTTATGCTCTACCATAGCCTCAGTCTGAAGATTTCTTTCGTCAGATTTACCAGAAGGATCACCTACCATGCCTGTAGCTCCACCTACTAATGCATATGGCTTATGACCTGCACGTTGAAAATGAATAAGCGTCATGATCTGGGTTAAATGTCCTACATGCAGTGAATCGGCAGTAGGGTCAAAACCTATATAACCAGAGGTCATTCCTTCATTCAATTTTTCTTCGGTACCCGGCATGATGTCCTGCAACATACCTCTCCAGCGTAGCTCTTCAACGAAATTGGTCATTCTTATATCCTTTTGCCGCAAATATAGGAAAACCTATGTTATCCTTTTAATTGAATACGCTCCAAAAACCGTTAAACTGAACAAAATTAGCTACTTTTAGGGCAATGAACTTTTTGTCGCATTTTTATTTTGAAAGAGACAATCATGATCCAAACATGGTTATTGGAGTGGTTTTACCAGATTTCGTAAAGAACGCACAGAAAGACAGCAACTTATATCCGCTAAAAGAAAAACACCTTTTTGAATCTGTTGCAAATGAAAATTCTATTCTTAAAGGCTGGGGTCGACATATTGCAGTTGACGCAGTTTTCCACTCATCAGAGTTTTTCAAATCCAACACCACTTCCTTAAAGCAAATCATTTTACCGGTATTAGAAAATAGTCCTGTTAAGCCCTTCTTTCTTGCCCATATTGGTCTTGAGCTGGTGCTTGATCATTTACTAACCATTCACGGTACGGTAAATATCAATACTTTTTATGAGCAGCTAAGCGGGGCAGATACAAAAGCATTAGATTCCTTTCTGAAAAAAAGTGGCGTAGCTGATACCACTATATTCTTTAAATTTCTGAACAGTTTTATTTCAAGTAGATATCTTTTTAGCTATCAAAAAATCGAAAACATATCCTACGCCTTAAACCGGATTTGTATGCGCCTATGGGATAGTCCTTTTACGGAGCCACAACTTGTCTTATTAACAGAGAAACTATCTATTTTCAAGACAAACCTGGAGGAGAACTATATGTCTATCTTTAACAACATTGAACTCCATCTAAATTCAGGCAATCATTAACATCAAAAATATTTCATCTAAATCTCAATTAGCTGCTGTTGCTAATTTGTATCTTCGCTTTCATGTCACTATTTGATATAAAAGATAAAATGGATGCGCTGGTTAAGGAGCTTAATCAACACAGTTACAATTATTATGTATTGGCAATGCCCACCATTGCAGATTATGAGTTCGACAAAAAACTTGAGGAACTAAGTAAACTGGAAAAAGAACATCCGGAATTTGCAGACGCCGACTCTCCTACCCTAAAAGTTGGAGGCGAAATAACCAAAACATTTACGACTGTAAAACACAGATGGCCAATGCTCTCATTAGGAAACACCTATAATGAGCAGGATCTTCGTGATTTTGATGAGCGGGTAAGAAAAACTATAGGCGAGAGTTTTGAATATGTTTGCGAACTCAAATTTGATGGACTTTCCATCAGCCTGACTTATGAGGATACCAGGCTTGTAAGAGCCGTTACCCGCGGAGATGGCACCAAAGGTGACGATGTAACCACCAATGTAAAAACAATAAACAACATCCCCCATAAATTAAAAAATGAGGAAGTGCCCCCTCTGTTTGAGATCAGGGGTGAAATTTTTATGCACCGTGCAGCCTTTGAACGCTTAAATAAAGAGCGAGAAGAGCTTGGGGAAATCCAATATGCTAACCCGAGGAATTTTGCCGCAGGGACAGTGAAAATGCAAGACTCGAAAGAAGTGGCCAGGCGCCCTCTTGATTGCTTTCTATATTCATTAAATACCGACAAGAATTATTTTAAAACTCACTGGGAAAGCTTACAGACTTTAAAAAGTTGGGGATTTAATGTGAGCGGCAATTCAAAACTGGCTGGTAGTATAGATGAGGTATTGGTGTTTATTAAACAATGGGAAACTGAACGTTTCAAATTATCTTATGACATTGATGGTATTGTAATTAAAGTGAACAGCTATGCACAGCAACAGGAACTGGGCTTTACTGCTAAATCTCCTCGCTGGGCCATTTCCTTTAAATTCAAAGCGGAAGAAGTAGAGACCATATTGGAAAAGGTAACTTACCAGGTTGGTCGCACTGGTGCTGTTACTCCTGTAGCGAATTTAAAACCGGTGCAACTTGCCGGTACTACTGTAAAGAGGGCCACCCTGCACAATGCAAATGAGATTGAAAGATTGGATTTGTATGAGGGAGATAGTGTGTTCGTAGAAAAAGGCGGAGAGATAATCCCCAAAATAATTAACGTAAACATGGATAAACGTAAAGCCGGGGCACTTAAAATTATTTACCCCACAGTTTGTCCTGAATGTCAATCGGAACTGATCAGGAAAGAAGGTGAAGTGGCATTTTACTGCCCTAATGATGAAGCTTGTCCCCCGCAAATTGTAGGCAAGATTCAACATTTCATAGGTAGGAAAGCTATGAATATTGATGGTCTTGGAGACGAAACCATTGAAACATTTTATCAGAAAGGGCTGGTTAAACACATCAGCGACCTGTATACTCTTCACGAAAAGGCCGAAGAATTAAAAACTTTAGAGCGCTTTGGAGAACGTTCCATTGAAAATATGCTTAAAGGTATTGAGCAATCTAAGCAAATGCCTTTCGAAAAAGTCTTGTTCGGATTAGGCATCAGGTATGTAGGCGAAACTGTTGCCAAAAAATTAGCTTTCGGCACTAAAAATATTGACAAGCTATCAATCGCAAGCCTTGAAGAGCTAACAGCTATAGATGAAATTGGACAACGTATTGCAGAAAGTATCATTGAATATTTTGGAAATCCGGAACATTTACATCAAATTGGGCTTTTAAAATCCTACGGACTTCAATTTGAAGCTATAGAAAATGAAATTGCTTTACAAAGTGACAAGTTAACTGGAAAAACATTTGTAATTTCGGGCGTTTTTGAGAACTATAGCAGAGAAGAACTAAAGGATCTTATAGAAAGCAATGGTGGGAAAATATTAAGTGGCATTTCGGCCAAACTTAATTATCTGCTTGCCGGCGATAATATGGGTCCGTCTAAACTGGATAAAGCGAAAAAATTAAATATACCACTGATTGCAGAGGGTGATTTATTAGAGATGTTGAAATAATAATTAAACAATGAACAAATTTCATGGAACAGGTGTAGCACTGGTTACACCATTTAATGCAGATGGGTCAGTAGATTTTGACGGGTTAAAAAACCTGATCAATTACCTGATCGAAGGAAAGGTAGAATACCTGGTATCATTGGGTACCACAGGAGAAGCATCAACACTCAATAAGGACGAAAAAAAGAAGATCTGGGAATTTACAGCAGAAATAAATAATGGACGTTTACCGCTTGTTGCAGGAATTGGCGGTAACGACACCAGAGCTATTGCACAAAATATAAAAGATTTTGAAGTTAGTGGTTACAGTGCCATTTTATCTGCAAGCCCGTACTACAATAAACCAACTCAGGAAGGTATTTACCAACACTACAAAGCACTTAGCGAGTCTAGCTCATTGCCAATTTTGTTATACAATGTACCTGGCCGCACAGGAAGCAATGTTAGCGCTCACACAACTTGCCGCCTTGCAACTGATTTAAATAACATTATTGGTATCAAAGAGGCATCAGGAAATTTTGATCAGTTTAACCAGATCATGAGAGATAAGCCAGCCGACTTTATGTTAATTTCTGGCGATGACCCTGTTGCAATGCCAATGATATCATTAGGTGCCGTTGGAGTGATATCTGTTATTGGAAATGCATTACCAAAGCAATTGTCTGACATGATTAGGTTATGTCTGGCCGGCGACTTTGCTAAAGCACTGCCATTGCACCTTAGTTTAATCGAATTTACCAGATTAATGTTTGTAGAGGGTAACCCTGCAGGTGCTAAAGCAGCATTAAAACACTTCGGCGTGTGCGATGATAACCTCAGACTTCCTTTGGTTAAGGTTTCTCAGGGTATCCGTGAAGCAATTATTGCAGAATCGAAAAAGATTACCGGGTAATTAATATACCCCACTCAATAAAAAAAGCGTCTTGAAATATATCAGGACGCTTTTTTTATTCATCAAAACAAAAAGTAAAGTGGTTCTAACCTTTATTTTTTGTCTCTTGAATTTCCAAACGAATAGTTTGAGCTAAGTTCTTAAGATCTTGCATACCTTTACGTACACGTGTACCTGCAGCACTGTTCGCCTTGTTGTAGAATTTGTCGGCATCAGCTTCTAAAGCTGCTACAAGCTCTTTTACTTCATTAAATTTTTTCATCGTTAATTTACTCCTTTTAGGTTTTTAAGGTTTTGATTAATACTCTATTACTAAAGTAAGATGTTTATTTTATAAAAAAAACTTTTGGATTAATAAAAAAGTGCCTAAAACCTTGTTTTTTTCCACATTCCATGGGGTTATGCACAATTAAATCTACTTTAAATTAAACCATAAGACTGAAAATCAAGCGATTACAAAATAACTTAACACAAAAAAGTCCCTCTAATATGCTTAGAGGGGCTTTTTACTAAAATGACTGTTATGCTATAGAGAATTGATTCTCTTTATAGTATCCGCTTTTCAATTTATCCGAAACTTCACTAAAGGCATCTAAGGTGCGCTGTACATCTTCCATTGTATGAACAGCAGTTGGTATCAACCTTAACTCAATTAGTCCCTTAGGAATAACAGGATACACTACAATTGAACAGAATATTCCGTAGTTCTCACGGAGGTCCATTGTAAGTGCCGTAGCTTCCAGCAGCTCACCTTTTAAGAACACAGGGGTAACCATTGTGTTTGTTACGCCTAAATCAAATCCACGGTCTCTAAGGCCTTTCTGTAATGTAGTAGCTACATTCCATAATTTCTCTCTAAGCTCAGGATTGTTCTTTAACAGCTCTAATCTTTTTAACAAACCAATAACCATAGGCATTGGTAATGCTTTGGCAAAAGTTTGAGAACGCATATTGTAACGGAAAAAATTAGTCATTTCTTCGGTAGAGGCTACAAATGCACCAATACCAGCCATAGATTTGGCAAAAGTACCGAAGTAAACATCTACCCCGTCAATACAGTTTTGCTCTTCGTGGGTACCTGCACCGGTAGGCCCCATAGTACCAAAACCATGAGCATCATCAATCAATAAGCGGAAGTTAAACTCCTTTTTAAGGTCAACAAGTTCTTTTAATTTCCCTTGTGCACCCGACATACCAAAAACACCTTCGGTAATTACCAATATACCACCACCACTTTGCTCAACAAGTTTAGTTGCTCTTTCAAGTTGCTTGCGTGCGCTCTCAATATCGTTATGCTTATACACAAAACGTTTACCCATATGCAAACGCAATCCGTCTATAATACATGCATGAGATTCAGCATCATAAACAATAACATCATTTCTATCCACAAGACTATCAATGATAGAAACCATTCCCTGATAACCATAGTTCAATAGAAAAGCGTCTGGTTTACCTACAAATGCCGCAAGTTGCTGCTCCAGTTGTTCGTGGTATTTTGAGTTACCCGACATCATACGGGCACCCATTGGATAAGCCATTCCAAAATCCGAAGCCCCTTTTAAATCAGCTTCTCTTACTTCAGGATGATTAGCTAAACCTAAGTAGTTATTTAAGCTCCATACCAGATGCTCTTTACCGCGAAAATTCATGTGAGGAGCGATATCCCCCTCTAATTTAGGAAATGAGAAATATCCATGTGACCATTTGTGATGTTGCCCGATAGGGCCCATATGCTTTGCTATCTTTTCAAAAATATCCAATGTTATATGTATTAAGTTTTTTTATATTTTTTGCAAATTTAAGGTTAATATGACTGATACGCAACATCAGCCTGTACCAAGGCTAATACACTATTATTATGCCAAAAAAGCCTTAACATATTTATTGCTAAGGCTTTCTATTTTTTTTATGTTAATCATTAATCAACATTATCATGAAGAAACGAGTTGTTAGGTCTGATTTCAGTTGATCCATCTTCATCATTACTTAACGTAAATCTGGAAACCTGAGATTCAGATGAATGCTGAACCTGCTGCAATTGCATTTGCTTACGTTTATAAGCCGGCTCATTCTCTAACTCCTGCAAACCATTGCTGGTTCTTAATTTCATGCTAAGATCTTTTAATCTTAAAATTCTTTCTTTCGATTTTTTAAGCTGATCTTCTATTGATTCATCGTTTTTATCGTCATCAGCTCCCACTTCAAGAATCTCTTCCTTATGAGCTTCAACATCATTATTGAATACTGATGCAGGAGTTTCAAATACGAAATCCGTTTCAGCGAGTTTAATTTCAAACTCAAAACCTGCAGACTCCTGTTGAGTTTCCTGAACCGGTTCTTCTTCAATTAAAGTATGTCTTACAACTGTATTTTCAGGTTCATCAACTTTTCTGGTTTTATTGATATTAAATAAATCACCGAAAAGATCAGATTGCTTTATCTCTTCTTTAGCTTTCATTACCGGTTCCTGGGCAGGAACATCAGCTTTAGGCTGTATAAAAGAGTTAACAGGCTCTACCGGACGCACCATAGGTGCCTCTTCAGGAGTTAACAAAGAGATTTTTTTAACGTTCTTTTTGTCTTCTTCGCGCTGTTCTTTAGTTTGGAAACCGGTAGCAATAATGGTTACAGACAATCTTTCACCAAGATTCTCATCAATACAGTTACCCCAGATCAAATCTGCAGAAAGACCAGCCTTCTCCTGAATATAATCAGTTATAATGGTAACCTCATCCATTGTTACTTCCTGTGTACCAGAACTAATGTTCAATAAAATATATCTGGCACCTTCAATCTCATTATCTTTCAATAATGGGGAAGCTAAAGCACCTTCAACAGCATTTAAAGCTCTGTTTTCACCTTCGCAGGCAAAACTACCCATTATAGATACGCCGCTATCTTTCATAACGGTACGCACATCTTTAAAATCCACGTTGATATATCCTGGCACCGTTATAATCTCGGCAATTCCTTTAGCTGCAGTTGTTAAAATATCATCTGCCTGAGCAAATGCTGAACCTAAAGTAAGGTTACCGAATATTTCACGTAATCTATCGTTAGAAATAACCAGGTAAGAATCTACATATTTTTTCAGTTCATCCAATCCATCGTTAGCCTGCATTTTACGTCTTTTACCTTCAAAGGCAAAAGGTGTAGTAATAATGGCTACCGTTAAAATATCTAATTCTTTTGCAGCTTTAGCGATAATAGGACTGGCACCCGTTCCGGTACCACCACCCATTCCTGCCGTGATGAACAACATTTTTGTAGTGCTGCCCAACATCTGCTTAATATCGTCAATATTCTCTATCGCCGAATTTTTCCCAACTTCCGGAATAGAACCCGCACCCATACCTTCAGTTAAACTTGCACCAAGCTGAACTTTGTTAGGGATCGGACTAAACTCCAGTGCCTGAGCATCAGTATTACAAATGATAAAGTCAACACCTGTAATTCCAGAACGGTACATATGGTTTACCGCATTACCTCCACCGCCACCAACACCAATTACTTTGATGATTGACGACTTATCTTTTAACATTTCAAACTGCATATCTTTATGAATCAGTTATTTAAAAATTCGTTTTTCCTGTTCATCTCTCTATGTAATATTAACACTTTTTTAACAGGCGTTTTCCACAACTGTTAAGAATGTGGAAAAATCGCGTTTTGTTGAAAAATATTACGGTTTTATATAATCTTCGTCACTTACATTCATGTCGTCTTTGATAAAATCCTTTGTTTTTGCAAGGAGTTTATCAAACAATCCACCACCAGAACGCTTCACTTTCTCTTTATCTTTTGGTCGTTCTACAAATACTCCCGGCTGCTTCATTTCTTCAAGTAACTCCTCAGCTTTTTGTATCCCTTTAATTAATAAACCAACACTGGTTGCATACATTGGGCTTTTCAAATCATCATAGATGGTTTTAGGCATGTCTTCATATTTTGACAAATGCTCATTCGGATATCCAACACGGCAATCTAATCCGGTTACATATTCTACCAACTGCGACAAGTGTTTCAATAAAGCACCACCACCGGTAATTACAACTCCACCGATTAGTTTTTTCTCATAACCTGAAGATTTAATTTCATAGTAAACATGCTCAATAATTTCCTCCATACGGGCCTGGATTACATAAGCAAGATTTTTCACTGAAATCTCTTTAGGTTCTCTTCCTCTCAATCCCGGAACACAAATAATCTCATTCTCTTTATTTTCTTCTGCCAATGCCGAACCAAAACGGGTTTTCAGCAACTCAGCCTGATTTCTCATCACAGAACATCCTTCTCTGATATCTTCAGTTACACTGTTGCCACCAAAAGGAATAACTGCTGTATGGCGGATAATTCCCTCATGGAAAATAGCGATATCGGTAGTACCACCACCTATATCAACCAAAGCCACACCTGCCTCTTTCTCTTCATCGCTCAACACCGATTCCGAAGAAGCTAATGGCTCCAGTATTAATTCCTGAGTTTGCAACCCTGCATTGGTTACGCATCTCATTATATTTTTTACCGCAGTTACCTGACCAGAAATGATGTGGAAGTTTGCTTCCAAACGCACTCCTGCCATTCCAATAGGATCTTTAATACCTGGCTCATTGTCGATAGTAAACTCTTGAGGCAATACATGAATGATTTCTTCTCCTGGGGGCATAACCAGTTTGAACATATCATCAATTAATTTGTCAATGTCTTTCTTTCCTATCTCATTATTCAGCTCTCTTCTGGTCAAAATACCTCGGTGTTGTAAACTTTTGATATGCTGGCCAGCAATACCTACATTAACAACGCGGATTTCGACGTTCGATTGTCCACTTGCAAGTTCTACCGCCTGAGCTATCCCCTGAACTGTTTTCTGGATATTGGATACCACACCACGTGTTACCCCTGCGGATTCTGCTTTTCCTATACCTAATACTTCTATTTTTCCGTGTTGTGTTCTGCGACCAACGATCACACAGATCTTAGTAGTACCAATATCCAATCCTACTACAATTGGAGACTGAGTGGTTAATTTTTCTTTGCCCATAACTATATTGATTTGTTGAGTTTTTTATTCTTGTTTTTCCTGGTAACTGTTTAATTATCTTCCTTTAGTTCATCCGGCATCTCTTCCCGGGGTACCGTATCTATCGGCTTCTTCTCCAGAGTATCTAACCTCTTCCCTGTTAAAGAATCAACCATGTTCTTTTCACAAACAACCTGGTTAGTATATTTAATATTGATGGTTTTATAGGTATCCCATCCCACCTTTGGCATTGCTTTATTGTAAAAGGCGCGCAGATTTCTCATTTTAACCTCTAAAGAATCTGCAGTTCCCAAAATGATCCGCTGGTTACCCACCCTTGGTACCAACTGAATGTCATTTTTACTATCCACAACCAATTGCTCAATCTGCGCATCCCAAAGCGTGTCCTGCTTTATATAAGATGCAGTTTTATATAAGTCTTTTGCCAGTTTGGTAATTAAAGTATCTACCTTACCGCTAAAATGTTCCAGTATTTTTCCATTCGCAACCAATACGCTGGCCGTAAAATTTGGAGAAATTGGCATTTTCAATCCATTTCTGTCGATATAGAAATCCTGATCACTGGCATTTATAATCCTTAATATAGGCTGGCGCTGTTTAACATTAATATGAATAACCCCATTCATATCAGCATAAACAGTTGCAAAAGCGATGTAAGGATTAGCTTTTAATTTCTTTTCAATATCTTCCAGGTTAATCTGTTCCAGATTTTTCCCTATCAAAACCCCCTGGCTCTGTTTTAAAATCGCGTCTACTTCTTCCCTTTCAATAAAATTATCAGCCCCCGGAATTAAGATTTTAACATTGGTACAGGTCACAGTATTCTTCTTAATGCTCACAAAACTCATAAGCACTATAATTCCTGCCAGACTAACAATCCAGGCAAAACCTTTAAATACCGATCTCCAATTTATCCTCTTAAACATTTGTCAACAAGGTTTTTAGGGGTTGTATCAATGTATCTATATCACCGGCACCTACAGTTAAAAGTAACTCAGGCTGCTTGTTCTTTATGCGCGCCACAACTAAATCTTTTCCACATATCTCTTTGTCTTCCAAAGAGATCTTATCCAGCAAATACTGCGAATTTATACCCTCCAGAGGCAATTCCCTGGCCGGATAAATTTCCAGCAGTACCAAATCATCAGCAGTGCTTAAAACTTTTGCAAAATCATCTGCAAAATCACGGGTACGGGTAAACAAATGCGGCTGAAAGATTACTGTCAATTTCTTATCAGGATACAATTGTCTTACCGCATTAAAGCAAGCTCTCAATTCTTCAGGGTGGTGGGCATAATCATCTATATAAATGTGCTCCGGAGAATTTACAATGTATTCAAATCTCCTTTTAACACCCTTAAAGTTTGCTACAGCAGCTTTTATTTTATCCGGGTCAATCCCCAGCTTTAAAGCAACAGCAATTGCTGCCACAGTGTTTTCTACATTATGCTTTCCGGGCAGCATCAGGCTTATCCCTTCAATCAAATGATCCGCATCCTGATAATCAAACACGAAGCTTGCATGCTCTACTCTGATGTTTTTAGCCCTAACCTCCGAGTCCATATCCGCACTATAGCTTATTGAACCGGCAATAGGCAAGCCTTTTTTAGCAAACAGCGTTCCCTCAGGCTTTAGCTGAGCAGCAAACAATTTAAATGATTCCTGCAAATGCGATGCATCACCATAAATATCCAGATGATCCGCATCCATAGAAGTAATCACTGAAATATCCGGGTGCAAGGTCAAAAATGAACGATCATATTCATCAGCCTCTACCACCACAACATTGTTATTACCAATTAAAAAATTACTGTTATAATTGGTGGCTATTCCTCCTAAAAATGCAGTACAGCCATAACCGGTGTCAGTTAAAATATGTGCAACTACTGATGAGGTAGTGGTTTTACCATGTGTACCGGCAACAGCAATACAAAACTGCCCTTTGCTAATGATACCCAAAACCTCTGAACGTTTTTTAAGTTTAAAACCATGACCTTTAAAGTAATTCAGTATCTGCGAATTCTTAGGTATGGCAGGTGTATAAACCACCAATGTTTCTGTATCGTCCTCAGTAAAGCAATTCGGCAAAGTATCCTCATTATCCACATACGATATCAGGATGCCTTCCTGCTCAAGAGCAGTTGTAAGGTTTGTTTTCGTTTTATCATAACCGCAAACAATACACTTTCTTTTTATAAAATAACGGGCAAGGGCACTCATCCCAATTCCACCAATACCTACAAAATAAACTCTTTTTATATTGTCCAGTTCCATTATTTTAATCCCTCCCTTCCTGCTAAATTTAAAACCTGCTGCGCAATCAGGTTATCGGCATCAGGCAAAGCCATCTCCCCGATATTCTCTGCAAGTGTTTTACACCGCTCTTTATCTTTTAGCAACGATAAAGCCTCCCTAACCAGGGTATCTTCAGCAGATCGATCTGTTATCAACAGCGCTGCATTGTGTTTCACTAAAGCCATGGCATTTTTCGTCTGATGATCCTCTGCCACATTAGGCGAAGGAACAAGAATAACCGGCTTTTTAATCAAACACAATTCTGCAATAGTACCAGCTCCCGCTCTCGATATCATCAGATCTGCAGCCGCATAAGCCATATCCATCTTATTCAGAAACTCCAGAATACGCACATTTGGATGATAGTCCAAACCCAAGCGTTCAGCAATTCCCTTATAATAGAACTTACCAGTTTGCCATATCACCTGCACATCTTCTCTCAACAAATCCGGCAAATGCTTTTCAATACTTTTATTTAAAGTACCGGCACCCAGGCTACCACCTGTAACCAGTATTGTTTTCTTAAGCGGATCAAGCTTTAACAATTCTGCACCAGCATGGTGCTTGTTTAAAATATCAACAACATCTTTCCTTACCGGGTTTCCGGTTTTTAATATACGCTCGGCAGGAAAAAACTGATCCATGCCATCAAAAGCCACACAAACTTTAGCAGCCTTTTTACCCAGCCATTTATTGGTTATACCTGCATAAGAGTTTTGCTCCTGTATCAGGTAAGGAATATTTTTTAATGATGCCGCATATAGTATTGGTCCTGATGCATAACCACCAACCCCTACAACAACATCCGGTTTAAACTCAGAGATCAATTGCATGGCCTTTCTAACACTTCCAAAAAGTTTAAATGGCAGGCCAAGGTTTTTAATAATAGAACCTCTTTGGATACCACTAATATTTAAACCAACAATTTTATATCCGGCAGCAGGAACCTTTTCCATCTCCATTCTACCGGTAGCGCCAACAAACAGTATTTCGCACTCAGGCTCCATACGCTTTAGCGCATTGGCGATAGATATGGCTGGAAAAATATGTCCGCCAGTACCGCCACCCGAAATAATTACTCTTGTTGGTTCCATCTCTTTATATTATGCCATTGCAGGTATTTCGCCTACAATTACTTTCTTACTACTATTCTCTTCCACGTCTTTACTTACACTCAATATTATTCCAAATGCAATACTTGTAAATAACAGAGAGGTACCACCCATACTTACCAATGGCAAAGGCACACCCGTAACCGGGCCCAAACCAACTGCAACAGCCATATTTGCAAAGGCCTGTATGGTTAAACTAAAACTTAAACCTGCCGCCAGCAATGCCCCAAATGCTTTTGGCGCCCGGGTTACAATCTTTATACACCTATATAGCAGTACCAGATAAAGCGACATTACAATTATCCCCCCTATAGTTCCATACTCTTCAATGATCATGGCAAATACAAAATCAGAATACGGGTGCGGCAAAAAGTTCTTTTCAATACTATTTCCGGGTCCTTTACCAAAAACCCCACCAGAAGCCAAAGCAATCTTTGAGTGGTCAGACTGAAATGTCTTATCAGAATTCTGACGCTCCGGATGCATATAAGTTTCAATACGCGATTTGTACACTTCCCTACGTGGACCTAAAAAGGCTACAAAAAGTAAAAGCACAAAACCACCGGCACACACCATCATGATCTGCTTAATACTAATCCGACCTATAATCAACAGTAAGATACTCACACCAAAAAGCATTAAAGCTGTCGACATATTTGCCCATGCAATCAACACAAACACCACACAAACAGAACCCATAATTGGGATAAATGCTTCTTTAACATCTTTAATATTCTCCTGTTTACGCGTCAGCATCCTTGCTAAAAATGTAATTAAAGCCAGTTTAGCCAAATCCGAAGTCTGAAATGTTAAACCGATCAACGGTATTTTAACCCACCTGGAAGCATCATTTACGTTAGCTCCAAAAATCAGCGTATACACCAGCAATGGTATGGTAATCACCATCAGCACTTTTGAAATCCCGGCATAGTATCTGTAATCCAAAAGATGCGCTATATAAATCATCGCAATCCCTATCAGCACAAATATCACGTGTTTGGTAAGCAATAATTTTTCAACTCCTACACCGCGCTTAAATGCCAGGGTACTGGTAGAACTGTATACTACCAAAACCGAAATAAGCGACAACAAAATGATGATCAGCCAAATCCAGCGATCTCCTTTTGTTTTGTCCAGAATTTTGTTTATTGCAACCATAACTTATAATTCTTTAACAGCAGTCTTAAATTGATTACCTCTGTCTTCGTAATTTTTAAACAAATCAAAGCTTGCACATGCCGGCGATAATAATACTGTATCACCTTTTTTAGCCAGATGATAAGCCACCTGTACCGCTTCATGAGCAGAAAAAGTATTCACTATAATCTCCACATCCTCTTCAAAAGCTTCATGAATACGCTTATTATCTTTACCTAAGCATATAATAGCTTTCACCTTCTGGTGCACCATATCCTTAAGCATAGTATAATCATTACCCTTATCAACGCCACCCATAATCAGAATCACGTCGGTCCCTACACTTTCTAAAGCATACCAGGTCGAATTCACATTGGTGGCTTTAGAATCGTTGATGTAATCTACACCCGAAATCTTTGCCACATGTTCCAGCCTGTGTTCAATATTCTTAAAATCTCCCATACTCTCGCGGATGGAAGTATTGCGAATGTCTAATACTTTGGCCACTATGCCCGAAGCCATAGAGTTGTAAATATTATGCTTGCCCTGAAGGGCTAACTCTGAAATAGACATGGTTAATTCGTCGTTTAGGTGTATATTTATGTGTATGATATTGCTTTCCAGGTATGCGCCGCTCTCCATCTTTTTACGAATAGAGAAGGGATACATTTTTGAACTTACGTTCGTTGTTTTTAAAACTTTTAAAGTTTCGGGGTCATCAGCGCAGTAAATGAAAACATCATCAGCTGTCTGATTTTGGGTTATCCGCATTTTCGATGCAGCATAATTCCCAAGTTTATAATCGTACCTATCCAAATGGTCAGGTGTAATATTCAATAGTACGGCTATATCAGCCTTAAACTCATGCATGTCATCCAGCATAAAGCTCGAAAGTTCCAGCACATACCAGTCGTATTCAGCTGTTGCTACCAGTGCGGCAAAGCTATGCCCAATATTTCCGCCAAGGCCAACATTAAATCCTGCTTTCTTTAAAGCATGGTAGGTAAGCATAGTGGTGGTTGTTTTACCGTTCGATCCGGTAATACATATTGTTTTCGCATTGGTATACCTTTTTGCAAATTCAATTTCCGAAACCACCGGAATCCCTTTTTTCTTAATGTCTTTTATAATCGGGGCCTTATCAGGTATTCCCGGACTTTTTATCACTTCTACTGCGCTCAATATTTTTTCGACAGTATGTTGTTTCTCTTCAAAGTCAACCCGCAATTCCTCTAAAATCTCTTTATACTGCGTGGCTATAGCCCCAAAGTCCGACACAAAAACATCAAAACCCTGTTTCTGCGCCAGCATTGCTGCTCCAACCCCACTTTCTCCTGCACCAAGAATTACAATTCTACCCTTTTCCATTACCGCAGTTTTAAAGTGATGATAGTGATGATAGCCAGTAAGATTCCGATAATCCAAAACCGCGTTACGATTTTAGCCTCATGGTATCCTTTTTTCTGATAATGATGGTGTAAAGGCGACATCAGGAAAATCCTTCTGCCTTCGCCAAACCGTCTCTTTGTATATTTAAAATAACTTACCTGGATAATTACAGATAAATTCTCTATCAAAAAGACCCCGCATAAAATCGGAATCAACAATTCTTTTCTAATCATAATGGCAAAAGCCGCAATGATACCGCCAATGGCCAAACTTCCCGTATCCCCCATAAATACCTGGGCCGGATAAGAGTTGTACCATAAAAAACCTACACAAGCACCCACAAAAGCACCCGCAAAAATCATCAGCTCACCCGAATTAGGGATATACATAATGTTCAGGTAATCTGCAATCACCGTATTACCTGACACATAGGCCAATAATCCCAGTGTTAAACCAATAATGGCCGAAGTACCCGTAGCCAACCCATCAATACCATCCGTAATATTGGCTCCGTTTGATACTGCAGTTACTATAATAACCACAAATACCAGGAAAACCATTACCGCATATTTCTCATAGCCAGGGCCTAAAAACTTAAGCACTTTGGCGTAATCGAACTCGTTATTTTTGTAGAAAGGAACATTGGTCAGGGTCGATTTCACATCCTGAGTATAATAAAAGCTCTCCCCTTTTTGTCTCAAAACCATTGGTGCAGTAGTCTTTGCAGCTATGCCGGCAGTTACCTTAGCATTTGCACCCTCATCAACAGTTTGCCTTACTACAATATTCGGGTTAAAGTACATCGTCCAGCCAATAATAAGCGCCAGTCCAACCTGTCCAACAATCTTAAAGCGTCCGGCTAATCCTTCCTTATTTTTTCTAAAAACCTTAATGTAATCGTCAACAAAGCCAATAACCCCCATCCAAACGGTGGTTACAATCATTAAAATCACATAAATATTGGTCAGGTTGGCAAACAATAATGTAGGTACCAAAATACCCAGCAAAATAATAATCCCCCCCATAGTAGGCGTACCCTGTTTTTGCATCTGGCCTTCTAAACCAAGGTTCCTCACAGTTTCACCTACCTGCATCTTTTGCAGATAATTGATCAGCCTTCTGCCATACACAGTAGTAATGATCAGCGAAATAATTACAGCCAAAGAGGTACGGAAGGTGATGTATTGAAACAACCGCAAGCCGGGGAACTCATAGTTCTGATTTAGATACTCGAATAAATAATACAACATTAGCTGATCAAATTAAATTGTTCCACCAATACCTCTTTATCATCAAAATGATGTCTTACACCATTTATTTCCTGATATTTTTCATGCCCCTTACCTGCCAGTAAAATAATATCACCGGGTTTAGCCAAATGACAGGCAGTTTTAATTGCCTCTTTCCTGTCCACTATACTTAATGTTTTTCTTTTATTTGTTGGCGAAACACCCTTTTCCATATCCTCTATTATCGTTTGCGGGTTTTCCGTTCTCGGGTTATCCGAAGTTAAAATCACTTTATCGCTCCAGTCGCAAGCAACCTGCGCCATTACAGGGCGTTTAGCTTTATCCCTGTCGCCGCCACAGCCAATTACTGTAATCACCTGTTCAGTACCTTTTCTTATATTCTGTATGGTATTCAAAACATTCTGAACAGCATCAGGAGTGTGCGCGTAGTCAATTATTCCAATGATATTCTGAGGCGAAACCACATACTCAAACCTACCCTCGGCACCTGTTAACCTACTTAATACTGTAAGTACCGAAAGCTGATCCTGTTCAAGCAACATAGCAGTACCGTATACCGCAAGTAAATTGTAAGCATTAAAAGAACCTACCAGTTTAAAAAATACATCGGCCCCGTCAATATCCAGGTGCAAACCGTTAAAGCTGTTTTCAATAACCTTAGCGTTAAAGTCAGCAAGCTGTTTAAGGGCATAGGTTTTTTTCGAAGCTTTAGTATTCTGCAGCATTACCATTCCGTTTTTATCATCAACATTGGTTAATGCAAAAGCCGATTTTGGCAGGCCGTCAAAAAAAGCCTTTTTCGCTTTAATATAATTATCAAAGGTTACATGAAAATCTAAATGGTCATGTGTGATATTAGAAAACACCCCCCCTGAAAAACTTAGGCCTTCAATTCTATGCTGCACCACCGCATGAGAACTAACCTCCATAAAACAATAGCTACAATCGGCAGCCACCATATCCTGTAAAAGACTATTTAAAGCCAAAGGATTTGGCGTAGTATGCGTAGCAGGAATCACCTGATCGTTAATATGATTCTCAACTGTCGAGATCAAACCAACCTTATAACCAAGCTCCCTGAATAATTTAAATAATAAAGTAGCAATAGTAGTTTTACCATTGGTACCAGTAATACCAATTAGCTGTAGTTTAGCAGAAGGATTTCCATTAAAATTAGAAGCCATAATCCCCAACGCAGCCGCACTGTTTTCAACCTCTATATAAGTTACCTGCTCATCTCGAACTGCAGGTATTACTTCGCAAACAATAACACTTGCGCCTGCTTCAATAGTAGCAGGGATAAAGGCATGCCCGTCAGACAAAGTACCCTTAATTGCAAAAAACACAACATCCTTAGCAACCAGACGCGAATCAAACACCAAAGCGCTAACCTCCCTGCTGGTTACCCCAACCAGGTTTGTTATTGCTACCCCATATAAAACTTCCTGCAACTGCATCTTATTGTAATTCAAGTTGAACTAATAATCCTCTTCCAATTCTGTTTCCGGCAGGTATAGATTGTGCTACAACCTTACCACCACCTTTTACCCTGGTTTTTAATCCCGCATTACCCAACAGGTATAATGCATCTTTTAAACCCATTCCCTTCACATCAGGCATTACCCCTTTTACCGTAGCAAGCTCTTCGTAAGGAACCCCATTATTGGTATCAATACCACTTACAGATTTATCTGCATAAAGCGCTTTAATACCTAATGATTTATAAATCTTTTTAACCGCTTTACTCTCACCCGCTTTCGCTTCAGGAGCTTTTGTATTGCCTACCAGATGATTTGGAATATCATTGTACATTTCCATATCACTGGCATAAATGCGATCAGCAATTTCTTTAAATACCGGCCCAGCAACCGCAGCACCATAGTAACCGTTTTTAGGCCCGTTAATGGCTACCATAATAGAATACTTAGGTTTATCAGCAGGGAAATAACCACAAAAAGAAGCCTGATAGCTCTTTTTAGCCTTATACCCCCTGTTCCCATCAGCAACCTGGGCAGTACCTGTTTTACCCGCTACCCTGTATAATGGCGATCCCATCAGCTTACCAGTACCTTTAGTAACTACCGATTCCAGCATAGCCTGCAATTTTTTAACTGTCTTTTCAGAACAAACCCTATCCGAAATCACCCTTGCACTAAACTGCTGAATCGGGTTTCCCAGCCTACGGATTTCCTTAACAAAAATTGGCGCGATATACTTACCATCATTGGCAATGGCATTGTAAAAAGTCAGCATTTGCAAAGGCGTAATCTGCATTTCATAACCATATGCCATTTGTGGCAGTGTCATATTTTTATTCCAACTTTTAAACGAAGGATTCTTAATCACCGGCTTGGTTTCACCCGGTATCTGCAACCCAAGCCTTTCATTCATATGAATATCATACAAATGATCGGTAAACTGCGATGGATTATCCTGATAAGCCGCATTAACCAGCTTGGCTACCGCAGTATTTG